>CAISTY010000001.1 GCA_903888515.1 Akkermansiaceae bacterium
GCGATGTCGGGCGTGTGGCTGGCGCGGGACGATTCGGCCATGTCATGTTCCGCAGCTCCGTTGCCGTGGCGCTGCAGGCAGGGTTTGAGCAGGCCGAGTTTTTCCGCTTCCCGACGTTCTGTCAGAGTCATGGATTGAACCCATGCCTCGTAGTCACGCTCGTATTCGGCATCGCGTTTCGCCTGCTTTTTGTTGTAGTCGTCGGAGTTCATGGCCGGCCTCCTTTCGTGCCGCACCATTGCCTGGTGTTAGAGTTGAACCGGATCACTCCTGCATCCCTGGCAGATTGGAAGATCCTCCCGGCTTCCCGCAGGTCACATCCATAGCCTTCGACCAGGTAGGCGAGCACCTGGCTGCGCTCCGGTTCGAATGACGCCGGTCGGTCGGGCCAATGGTCGAGCGACGGCATGTGGGCCAGTTCGGGCCAGAGGTGCGCGTAGGGGGAGGTCCGGGTTTTTCTCCGGGTTCGTTTCCGGGATTTGCTCGGTGGGTTCATTTTGAACCTCCTTTCCGGCGATACCCCAGAATAGCAGTCGCTGATGCTGTTCCAAAAACAAGCATCTCAGCGAGCGAAACAATCCGTAAGGTTGTTCTCGCTGCTTTTTTACAAAAAGCTATCAGACCGCTCATAAGACGCCTTATTAGCGGCAAGTCTGTTCTGCTAGAAAAGGCGGGTTCAAACGGGTTCAAACCCATTTGCGCCTTGGGTTCAAACAAGGGGCGGATGGTGGGTTCAAACTCCATGGCGACGCCCCCTCCACAGGCGGGTGGCCTGGTCGAAGATGACCGGCGGGTTCTTCTTGATGTTGGCGAGGCAGAGAAAGATGCGCTTCGCCTCGTGAACATCGCAGGCACCGTCACGCTGTTCGATGCGAGCGCGCAGAAACTCGACCACTTCCGATTCCTGGGCGACCTTGCCATTGAGCAGCGGCGGCATGTCCTCAATGAGCTTGGCGTATCTGTCGGCGGCGCTGCCCAGCTTGTAAGTGGCCTTCGCCTTCTCGCTTTTCGGCGGCCCCTGGACGGCCTTCAGCTTCGCCGGGTCGGCCTCGCGGTCGGTGACGAAGATCGTGTCGGCCCAGCGCACGACAAAGGCCGGCACGGGCGGCAGCGTGCGCAGCGTGAGGTCAATGACATGGGCGTCCTCCTCCTCGTGAGGCGTCATTGTTAGAATGACATCCGGATCGCGGGCGAACACACCCGAGCCGCCGATCCGGTCGATGGACTCCTTGCCCGCCTGGTTGCCCTTTGAGAAGTGGGCGCCAAAGACGACAGCCGCGCCCGACTTGACGGCAAGTTGCTCGACCTCGTTCAAGAGGCTGGCGATGTCGCCGGCGTCATTTTCATTGCGGTTGCCGAGTCCCTTGTAGATCGGATCGATCAGGACGACGGAGTAACCGGTGTCGTGGATGCGCCCGAGGATTTTCGGGATGAGCGCGGTAAAGTCGGTGGCGTGACCGCGGAGGTTCCAGATGTCGAATCCGGTGAAATCCCTGATCCCTTTGGCGGCGGCAATGCGCGTGATCCGGTATTGGAGGGCGAACGCCGGAAGTTCGAAGTTTAGATAGAGGGCGCGGCCGGGACGGGTCGGGAATCCCCACCACGGCGAGCCGGTGGATACAGAAAGCATTAGGTCGATCAACGACCAGCTCTTGCGCGCCTTGGACGGGCCGCCTAACACCATCTTGGCTCCCTGATGAAGCACGCCGTCCACAAGTTGCGGTGGCTCTGGTTCCGGGTGACCCATGAAGTCACCGCCGGGGAGGATGGGCGGCAGGTCGGAGGTTGAGTGGGCGGCTTCCCATGCTGTCCACGATTCGGCCCCGAATTCGAGGGCGAGCAAACACTGGCGCCGAACATCACCATCGACCGTGCGCCAGCCATCGGGACAGCGCGACAGGCGCGACGGA
>CAISTY010000002.1 GCA_903888515.1 Akkermansiaceae bacterium
GGCACCGGTGCTGGTGTTGCTCAGCTACTTCATCGGGCCGCAACCGATGGATTTGCAATTCTGGCCGGGCGCGGTGGTGATGATGATGATCGCCACCCTCACCGCCTCCATGGTCACTAACAGCGGACGCTCGGCGTGGTTTGTCGGCGTGCTGGTGCTCATGGTCTATCTGATTTTCGCGATGACGCTCTATCTGCTGCCGCCAGCGACGTGACGGGAAACCCGGGATCCCCGCAACCATCAACTCCAACTCGCCTGCGGATTCTGAGGGTTTCCGGGCAAGAAAATCCTTGGTATGTCGCGTGCGGAAACTAACATCTCCGCATTGGAACCGACACCACGAATCTCCTCCACAATCAAAATATCCAGGACCATGAAAACCAAGCCATGCCTGTCTGCGGCATTTGCCCTCGCCTGCCTGTTCACCATAACCCAGCCAGCCTCCGTCCTGGCGGAGTCGGGCGCAAGCATCACGGACGAAGACCTGCTGCTCGCCCGCAATCCGATCATAATCAAAAGCCGCCTGCGGCTGGCCAATGAGTTCACCGATGTGAGCGGTGGCGGAAACCGCGACAAGTTGATTCTCGGCGGAGTCTATGGCTTCGGCTTCAACGGCCATGACCGACAATTCGGCATTGGCTTCGAGTTGCCATTTTTGTACAACAACCCGAAGGGCGGAGACAGCGAGGGGGGAGTCGGGGATTTAAAACTGCGCTGCGGTCAATTGTTCACGGACGACCCCAAAGGCTGGCGCACCGGGTGGTTCTTCGAAACCGAGTTCGACACCGCCGCAAATGACGTGCGGGCCATCGCCAACCAGCGCACCCAGATGGCGTTCGGCGGCGGCGCGAGCTATGCGCTCTGGAACAACTTCGTGCTTACCTCCACGTTGCAATACGGCTGGTCGCTCAACGACGGCGAGACCACCGGTGAGAAAAGCGAATGGGAGGCGCACCTGACCGCCACCGCGAAGGTGTCCGAATGCGTGGCCATCAACCTCGATTACAAGGCCGTCATCAATACAGTCGATGGAACCACCTTGTTCAACACCCTCGAACCGAGTGTGAGCTGGACCGTCGGCGCGAGGAAAAATATCGGCCTTTTCGCCTCGTTGGAATTGCCACTCGATGACACCGGAACCAACTGGATCGCCAAGATCGGGACGGCCTGGTTTTTCTGATACAAATGGAATCGCTGTTTTCATTGCCAAGCAACGCCGTTTTGCCCGTCCTTGTTAGAGCGTGCAATGCCCCGGAATTTTTGGCCATCAGTTTCCCAGGCTGCGCAGCGGGGCGGGGATGCGGCCACCGCGCCGGATAAAGCGCTCCGCACCGTCGGGGCAGTTGACATTCACGATGGTTCCCGAGCCGAACAGGCCACCGAAGTCCACCCGCTCGCCGGTGGACTTGCCCGGCACCGGGATGACGCGCACGGCGGTGGTCTTGTTGTTAGTCACGCCGATGGCGGCCTCGTCGAGGATCAGGCCGGCGATGGTTTCCGCCGAGGTGTCGCCGGGCAGCAGGATCATGTCCAGGCCCACCGAACAGACCGCAGTCATGGCCTCGAGTTTCTCCAATGTGAGCCAACCCTTGGAGACCGCGTCGGAAAGAGCGTGGTCTTCCATCACCGGGATGAAGGCACCGGAGAGACCGCCCACGGAACTCGATGCAAAGGCACCGCCCTTCTTGACCGCGTCGTTCAGAAGGGCCACGGCGGCGGTGGTGCCCGGGGCTCCTAACTTGTCGATGCCCATGGCTTGATAGATCTCGCCCACGCTGTCGCCCACACGGGGCGTGGGCGCGAGTGATAGATCCACAATGCCAAACGGAATGCCTAACCGATTGGCGGCCTCGCGGGCAATCAACTCGCCGGCGCGGGTGACGCGATAGGCGGTGTGTTTGACGGTTTCCGCGAGGTCGTCGAGGGTGGATTCGGGCGCGTCGGCGAGGCGGCGCTCGATGGCGCGCTTGACCACGCCCGGCCCGCTGACGCCGACGTTGATGACGCTCTCCGCCTCGCCGCAACCGAGGAAGGCGCCGGCCATGAAAGGGTTGTCCTCCGGGGCGTTGGCAAACACCACCAGCTTGGCCGCGCCAAACCCTTGGGTCGACGCACTGGCTTCGGCGATGCGCAGGATCGTGGCACTCACGAGATTGACGGCATCGACCTGGATGCCCGCGCGGGTGGTGCCGATGTTGACCGAGGCGCACACGCGTTGGGTGGTGGCAAGGACGCGCGGCAGCGATTCTATCAGAAGTCTCTCGCCGGGGGTGATGCCCTTGTGCACCAGCGCCGTAAAGCCACCGATCAGATCCACCCGCACCTCGGCGGCGGCTTCGTCCAGCGCCTCGCCTAACAGGATCGCGGCCTCGCCTCCGTGACCTTCCAGCAGGCGGCTGACCGGCGATACGGCGATGCGCTTGTTGACGATGGCAATGCCGTAGGTGGCGGTTAGATCATCGCAGACATCCACGAGGGAGGCGGCCACGCGGCCAATCTTGGCGCGCAGTGCCCGGGCCACGGTGTGGATGTTGCGGTCGGCGCAATCGTCAAGGTTGATGCCCAGCGTCACGGCGCGCACATCAAGGTTTTCCTCACGCAGCATGCGCAGGGTGGCTAGAATATCCCGTTCACGTAGCATGGCGTCCCTCCAATATGCTTTTGACCGGGCCGATCTCGCTGGTCGCCCGGAAGATGTTCTCGTGCTGCAGGCTGCAGGTGATTTCCAACGGGGCCAGGGTCGCGCGCAGGACCTCCTGCATAGCGGCCACCGCGACGTCGCGGGGCACCGTGAGCACGCCGATATAGGTCACCTGCGGGCCGTCGAAATGATAACTCCAGTCCTCGATGTTGACGCCGTGGTTGGCGAGGCAACCCGTGGCGGCCCTCAAAATGCCGGGGCGATCGGGGCCGGCAATGACCAGAATGTAGGTGGTGCCGCCAATGATCGCGCTGTCCATTGCCACGGGCGCGTACGGACGCACGACGATGGATGCCTCGCCAGGCGGGAAATTGGCCGTCACCGCAGCATGCAGCTTGGCGGCGCTTGCCCCGGCCGCGAAGGTGGCTGTTAGGATGATCGAGAAGTAGCCCTCCACGACCGTTTGCCGGATGCCGTTGATATTGCCGCCCTGGTCGGTGATCGCCGATGTGATGGCGCACATGATGCCCGGATGGTCGGCGACCAGGATCGACAGGACGAATTTGACTTCTTTTTCCATTAGTATGCGGTGCTCGCTTTTCTTCGGCGGCCGATCAAGGCGCATCCGACTCCCGGAAACAAACGCGAAATGCGGGCGGTTGCCGATTTTTTGGCGGTTGTGCGGGGATGTCAGCCAAAGCGGCGTGGCGCTTCGCTTCCCGCCGCACTCCATACCTGCGCTCCTCCTTGAATGATCCCGGGCCCGCCTAACTCCGCGCTTCTCATCGGGGTCCGGATGGGTTTCAATGACCGCACCCACCCGATGACCGAGAATTTTTACCAACAAACCACTTCGGCGCCGGCCACGGCGTTCGATGTTTCGCTGCGGCCGCCGGCGTTTTCCGAGTTCATCGGCCAGGAGAAGGTGAAGGACCGGTTGCTGTTGATGTTGGAAGCCGCCAAACGGCGCGGCGACGTGCTCGACCACGTGCTGTTGTCGGGCCCGCCGGGATTGGGCAAGACCACGTTGGCCACGCTGATTGCCCGGGCCGCCGGAACCCAGCTCCACACGACCTCAGGCCCGCAGATCGAAAAAGCCGGCGACCTCGCGGGCATCCTCACCAATATTCAAAGAGGTGATATTCTGTTCATTGATGAAATCCATCGCCTGCATCCGGCAATCGAGGAATATCTCTATCCGGCGATGGAAGACTACCGCTTGGATATCATCATCGACTCCGGCCCGTCCGCTCGCTCGATCCAGATCAACCTGCCACGCTTCACACTGGTGGGTGCCACCACCCGCTCCGGTATGTTGACGGCTCCCCTGCGCTCGCGCTTCGGCTTGGTCAACCGCCTCGATTATTACACGCATGAAGAATTGGGACGCATCATCGAACGCTCGGCCGGATTGTTGGAAGTGCCGATCGAGGGCTCCGGCGCGCTGGAGGTGGCCTCGCGGGCGCGCGGCACGCCGCGGGTGGCCAACGCGCTGCTGCGCTGGGTGAGGGATTTCGCGCAGGTCCGGGGCGCGGGATTCATCGATGGCGCGATCGCCGACGCGGCGCTGGCAATGATAGAGATCGATTCCCAAGGGCTCGACGAGATGGACAAACGTCTGCTAGAAGTGTTGATTTACAAGTTCGGCGGCGGGCCGGTGGGCTTGAACTCGCTGGCGGTGGCGGTCGGTGAGGATCCGGCGACTCTCGAAGAAGTCCACGAACCGTTCCTGATCATGCAGGGTTTTTTGATGCGGACTCCGCGCGGCCGCATGGCCTTGCCTTCGGCCTATCAGAAAATCGGCGCGCCGCCACCA
Source organism: Akkermansiaceae bacterium (assembly GCA_903888515.1). Lineage (GTDB taxonomy): Bacteria > Verrucomicrobiota > Verrucomicrobiia > Verrucomicrobiales > Akkermansiaceae > Luteolibacter. Next base: position 4,458 of record CAISTY010000002.1, read on the forward strand.
GCCGTGAGCAAGGATGAACCCCAGCAGGATTTGTTCTGAAAATAGCGACACTGCCGGACCGCGAGTCTCCCAACTCGCCAGCACATGGGATGCCGACAACCCGCCGCATTGATCACGATGCGGAAAATGACTGGCAGAACCGCGGCACAGGGTGTATTTACAAGCTATGCGGGAAACGCAGCATGCCCCATACCGGACGCGGGATTCCAAACACGGATTCTCGCTGGTGGTTTGCTTGGTCCTGATGACCTTGATCGCGGTGCTGGCTCTGAGCTTGACGAGCCTTGCCACGATCGCACTCAGACGCGCGTCACAGGCGGACCAGACCGCGCTTGCCAAAGCCAACGCACGCCTCGCGCTCATGCAGGCCATCGGCCAGTTGCAGAAAACCCTCGGCCCGGACCAGCGGGTTTCAGCGTGCGCGGACATTCTGGGTAACAATCCCAAACAACCGCATTGGACCGGCGTCTGGCAGACAACCCAAAACGACGGCTCGTCCTTCTTCACACGCGACGACTTGACGGGCAGCTTGAGCGACGCGAGGTGGACGCACCCATCCCCCCCCGCAGAACGCGTGCTCGAGTGGTTGGTCAGCGGCGCGGGTGATCCCACGGCCAATCCCGGATCCGATTCGGTGATGCTGGCCCACACCGATGCCGATACCATGATAGAAGCTCAAAAGGTCGGCTTGCAGGATGCCTCGGGTGCCCTGGCGGGACACCTTGCGTGGTGGACCGGTGACCTCGGCGTGCGCGTCAACGTGGGGACCCGCGACCAGCGACAACAACTGCAAATCGCGCGCGACGACCCGTCTAACGGATCGTGGTTCCGCCTGATGGTTTCCCAAGCGGCGGATGCTTCGATGATGGAGGGCGGCGTGACTATCAAGGATGATGAAATCCGGCGGCTCGCCAGCGCGGGTACCATGGGGCTCACGTCCGCAGGAAATGACTGGAGCCGGAAACATGCGCTCGATTTCACCGTGGACTCGCTCGGGGTGCTCGCCGATGTCGCCCGCGGCGGACTCAAACGCGATCTCACCGCCTACTTCGCCGGCAATGGCGACGTGCCACCTTGGGAAAATCTCAGCGGACTATCAGACAATGATTCGCTGGTGGGTGTGATGCCGGATTCTGGCAGCACGGCTTCGAGATACCGCGTGGCCGGCCCGCGCTTCGGACTGTTGCGCGATTGGGCGCGCCTGGCCGTGCCGTTTACCGGCAAGAATGTCGCGTCCAGATTGCCTGAGCTGGATCCCGCCGCCGGCACTCCGAGCAAGGCGCTCGCGCTGGCCAATGAGCAACCGGTGAAACTCGCCGGCAATCTCCGCGCCAGCTTGCAACCGATCCTGGTGGAAGCCACGGATTTTTCCCACCTCAGCACTTTCATGCTGCCCGGCATCACCCCCCCGGTCTATCAACTCCGCTTCCATCACTACCCGCGCGTCGTGCTTTGGAATCCCTATAATGTGGAACTCGAATTCGATCGCTCGATGATCATGATCCAAGGCAACGGCCGCCAGGAAATGTGGACGGAAAACCTGTATGTGCCATCGCCAGGCGTTACTTTCACCCGCTTGTATCAATGGCTGTCATTTGAAGGCGGACGCAGCACCGAGTTCAATACCGCTGGCAAGGGCATTACGGATACCACGGGTTATAACGATCCCTACATCGGCGCCTATTATTTCGCGATTCCCAAAACGCTCTTCAAACCGGGCGAGTGCCTGGTGTTTTCCCCGGCTCGTCAGGCGGAGTACGATTGCCTCAGTCCGTATCGCCCCGGACCCTACAATCTCAATGCCAATGAACTGAGCTGTCAGGTCGCCCCGGATCCATCACGCAGTTATTTCATTTCCGGCACGGATATCGGCGGCGGCATCGCCGATTTGCCGGTCAAGTTCTGGTTCGCGCCGACTCCCGCATGGTCGCTCGCGGCGCGAAACGGCGTGGAAAACCAAAGCGACGATACCCGGGCCGTGCTCAAAAGCGTCGGGGATGCCAGTACGATTACCTTCGAAATATTCGACCGCCTGCCCCAGATCGCGGTGGTTTCCGCGTCCCTCCAATACGGGGCCGGCCGTGAACCGCGGATCTCATGGAGCAGTGCCGAAAAAATGCCGATCCAGTTGCTGGATCCGTTGGATCCCCGGCCGACGGTCATTCCCAACGTGCGTACCCGCGAGGGCGTCCGGCTGCGGTGGTTCAATGAGCATCCATCGAATGCCATCAACTCGGGCCCCTTGATCGGCACCGCCCATTTCGAGGACGCTTTGTTAGGAAATTGGAACCTGCGCGCATCCTTTGTCATGCGCTCGCCTTGGGAAAACATCGCTGGCAGCCTGCCGGTGTCCGGCACCGCCGGCGGACCGTGGTTCTTCGGCGCCTACACGCGCGACCTCTATGACCAAGCAGTGGGTTGGGACGAACAAACACCGGTCATCGCGTCAGGGCGCTGCCATGGCAATCCCTTCGGCCCACCACAAGAGGGTGCCGGACGCTACGTGCTCTTCGACGTCCCGCGCAGTGAAACCGGCGTGATCTCGCTAGGCCAACTCCAGCATGCGAAAATTTCCGAACTCGTCTGGCACCCGGCGTATGCCATCGGCAATTCCCTGGCCGACCCGCGCCTCGGTACCGGCCCTAGCAACAAGGGCGTGCAGCGCTCCGTCGCTGTCGCAGCGGACACGGTCTCCGCCTATCAGAATGGATTTCACGAAAACCAACTCGGCTGGTCGGCCGATACCCAACGCTCCAGCACCAAGGACGAATGGGCGGTCACCGCCCGCGCCATTCTCGGCGAGGTGCCCAATACCGACAACCTCGTCTATGACCTGTCGTTCGAATCCAATCTGGCACTCTGGGATCGCTATTATATCTCTAGCGGATCCACTGCGGAAAAACGCGGGTTTCTCGCGGATCCTGACCGCAACCTGCTGCCTAACGGCCGCATGCGACTCGCCCCGTGGACGCAAGCGCCAATCACCGTCGAACACCTGACGGATTTCCATCAGTCCGCATCGCGCCTCATGGTGGATGGCGCGTTCAATGTGAACTCGACACGCGTCGAGGCATGGCGCGCCTTGTTAGGATCCAGCCGTCTTGCGGGATATGCGAAAGATCCCAATGTCCCGTTCCCACGCGTGCTCGATGCGCCGGATGGAGCATGGAAAAACGGCGACCCAGCCGACAACCCGGGAGTTTGGGGGGGGTACCGCGAGTTGACCCCCGATGAAATTCAAAAACTCGCGGTGGCCATCACTCGGGAAGTGAAACTGCGCGGACCGTTCCTCTCTCTAGCGGATTTCGTCAACCGCCGCCTCGCCGAGGATGAAAGCGGGCGCATGGGTGCCTTGCAGGCGGCTATCGAAAAGGCCGAACTCAACTCCAGCCTGACCACCGCCCTGCCCTTGAACAACCAATACCCGCTGCCTGACTATAACCATCCGGATCACATCCCGGACGCCACCCGCATGGAACAAACCCTCAAGCCCGCATCCAAGGCTTGGGGCGCGCCGGCCTGGCTCACCCAGGCGGATGTGCTGCAAGTTCTCGGCCCCGTCTTGACCGCCAGATCGGACACCTTTGTCATCCGCGCCTACGGTGATGCCGTGGATGCCGCTGGCAAAATGACCGCCCGTGCCTGGTGCGAGGCGGTGGTGCAACGCACACCCGAACCTCTCGATCCCGATGAAAGCGGAATCAATCCCCGCCTCGCCGGCACCACGGGCGACTTGGGCCGCCGCTTCGTCATCACCGCCTTCCGCTGGTTGTCCAAGGATGAAATCTAGCAGCATCATGTCCTTCCGCGCCATCCTCCTAACCCCGGCCTGTGGCCTTCTAACACTCCTCACCGTTGTTGCGGATCCGGAATCCAAACCGGTCCGCCATGCGCGGTTTCTCGCCGTGGGTGACAGTCCGCCGTTCCGTCAGGAAATCCGCGACGGCGTGCGATACGAGATCGATCCTCCTCCCGATAGCATCCCGCCGCGCGAGGTGCTGCCGGTTTGCGGCAATGAATCCGCAACTCCCGTGGCCATCCATCTCGGACGAATCAGCGCGCCCGTCACCGTGCCACAGGGTGCCGGTACTCTCGATCTTCGACGCCCCGGCACTGCCCCGGGTGCCGAACCGTGGGTCCGGCTCACCCGACCGGAAACCGGCGATTTCCTGGTGCTCCTATGGCGCAATCGCACGCAGGGATCCTGGAAATACGCGACCAGTCTCATCGTGCCGGACGGCCCCGCCGGAGCCGCTGCGGATACGGCGCGAATCGTCAACCTCTTCCCGCTAGCGGTCCGTATCAATTGGGGCCGCGAATCCTTGATCCTGCCCGCAGGCAAATCAATCCAACGCTCAATCAGCCCGGGCGCGGATATCCCTTTCCAAATCGTCGTCTCCGACTCTTCCTCCCCCACGAAACGCTATTTTTCCTCGTCCGTCACCCAGAACCACGGCGAACGCGGCTGGATCACGATCTATCGGGCCGATGGCGAGGCTCCCCGCCGCCCCTTGAAGGTGGCGATGTTGCGCGAACCAGCACCTTCCGAACCATCACCACCGGAGCACCCGAAAAAACCGCCGGCAAAATGACCCGAACCCGTGAACCCTTACCCATCCCGAACCCGAAATGCGCCTTACCAATTATTGATGCGATCGCATCAATAATTGGCAAGCATTGACAATGAATTACTTGCATGTGCTGAAGATGGCAAACAGGGTCTAACATCAGTGTTGGGTCTGGTTAATGGTCGGTCGCAAAAGGATCCCCCCGCCATGCCCATCTTGGGGCTTTTCAAATCCACCAAGCACGCTTACTTTCCCGCGCCGATGATAAAACTCAGCCTGTTTATTGGTTTCCTTGCCAGCATTGGCTTGTGGGCGCAAGACGCTGGCGTGTCCGATGCGCCGGTTGCCACGCCCCTGGAGGATCCGCTCATTCCCGACGACGGGGTGCGGGTGGCGGTGCTCGGCTATCATGATTTTTCCGCCGACCTGCCGGAAACCGCGATGCGCATCCGCACGTCGAAGTTCCGCAAGCAGATGGAAACCATCCGCCAACTCGGTATCACCGTGATTTCGTTGGCCGACTTCGTCGCGTGGAAAAAAGGCGAGAAGAAAATTCCGGATCAATCACTGCTTCTGACTTTCGATGACGGGTGGAAATCCGTTTATACCGACGCCTTGCCGGTGCTCCGGGAGTTCAACTATCCTTATACCCTCTATCTCTACAAAAACTATGTCGATGGCGGCAGCAAGGCCCTAACATCCACCATGATCCAACACATGGTCAAGGAGGGCGCCACTCTTGGCAGTCACTCGATCAGTCACCCATATCCCGTCACGCTGAAAAAAATCCGGAAAAAAGGCGAGGATGCCTACGACGCCTATCTGCGCAAGGAAATCGGCGAATCAAAACGGTTTCTGGAATCCAAATTCGCCGTGAAAGTCTCCTCCTACGCGTATCCCGGTGGCTATTCCACCCCGGAGATGTTTCCGCTTTGCAAGGAATTCGGTTATACCCACGGCTTTACCGTTCTGCCTGGCAAAGTGAAACGTTCCACCCCCGACGAATCCTTGACCCGCTATATGATCCTCGGCAACTACGATAGGATTTTCGAATTGGCGACCACCTACCGCGAATCCCCAAACTCCGTTGGCAGCCCTGCGGGCTCCATCGCCGGAATGATCCAACCCGCCACTCTCCCGGTCATACCCGAACCCGGTGCCATCATCAACTCCCGCCTGCCGGCAATTTCCGCCGATCTTTCGAAAATCGAAAACCTCGACCCCGCGACGCTGGTAATGCAAGTCTCCGGCTTCGGCGAAGTGCCCGCCACTTATGCGGTGGATACCCGCCGGTTCTCATGGCAGGTCAACCGCCGCCTGCGGCAAGCCACGTGCCAGGTTTCCATCCACTGGAAAGACACCGCCGGTAAAGCCACCGAATCTCCTCTCCGTTGGTCGTTTCAAATCGACCGCGAATCCGCCTATCTGCCGGACGGCGAGTGAGATGCCAGATGTCAGAGACCAGACACCAGAATCCAGACACCAGACACCAGAGACCAGAAATGAACAAGCAACGCACTGACGAAGCTTGTTCCTCTTCTCTGGATTCTGGGTTCTGGATTCTGGATTCTCTTCCATGGATTCTTGATTCACTTCCCCGATAACTCCTAACTCATATCTTACCCCATGTTCTCCTCACTTGCCGACAGCTTGGACAAAACCTTCCGCAATCTCCGCGGGGTGGGCCGCATCTCTGAAAAAAACATCGCCGACGCCCTGCGCGACATCCGTGTTTCATTGTTGGAGGCCGATGTCGAATTCAGCGTGGCCAAGGATTTCATCGCCAAGGTGAAGGAAAAATCCATGGGCGAGGACGTTTTCAAGTCGATCAAACCCGGCGAACAAATCGTCAAAATCTTCCACGACGAACTCGCTGTGCTGTTAGGTGGTGATCAGGTCTCCCTCGATCTCAACCCGCCCGCCCGCATCCTCATTTGCGGCCTCAACGGGGCCGGCAAGACCACCACCGCCGCCAAACTGGCAAAGCGTTTGAAAAGCGAGGGCCGCCGCCCGCTGCTTGTCGCCTGCGACCTCCACCGCCCGGCGGCCATCGACCAACTCGCGGCGCTCGCCAAACAAATCGATGTCCCGTGTTATACGCCGCAAGCAGGCGAGTCGGACGTCATCAAGGTGGCCGGGGACGCGCTCGCATGGGCGGAAAAACTCCACGGCACGGTGGTGATTTTCGACACCGCCGGGCGTCAGGAAATCGACGCGCGCCTGATCGCCGAACTCAAAAGCCTCCACGCTTTCGTCAAACCCAGGGAAACCCTGTTAGTCGCCGATGCCGCCACCGGCCAACAGGCGGTCTCCGTGGCCAAACACTTCGATGATGCGGTCGGCATCAGCGGCATCGTCCTCACCAAACTTGACGGCGACGCCCGCGGCGGTGCCGCCCTGTCGATGCGTGCCGTCACCGGCAAGCCCATCAAATACGCCGGCGAGGGTGAGAAGTTGGACCAGTTTGCCGAGTTTCATCCGGGGCGCATGGCCGACCGCATCCTCGGCATGGGTGATATTGTCGGCATGGTCGAAAAGGTCGCCGGCAAGGTGAACGAACAGGATGCGATGCGCTCGATGAAGCGTATCCAGGAAGGAAAATTCGATTTCAACGATTTCCTCGATCAGATGAAAATGATCCGGAATCTCGGACCGCTCGATGGGCTGTTAGGTATGTTGCCCGGCTTCAACAAGATCAAGAAACAACTGCCGAGTGGCGCGCTTGATAGTCATAAGATCAAACGCACCGAGGCCATTGTGCTGTCGATGACCCTGGAAGAGCGCCGCCGCCCGGAAATCCTCAAAGGTTCGCGTCGCCAGCGCATCGCCGCTGGCTCCGGCACCTCGCTCATGGCGGTCAATCAACTCATCAAACAGTTCGGCGAAATGCGCAAAATGATGAAATCCCCGCACAAAATGAACGCCATGATGAAACAAATGGGAGGCCCCGGCGGCATCGGGGATATGATGAAGGGCAGGGGTGGAAAGTTCCCGTTTTAATCAGACTGAATACAGCAGAAGGCTTCGCGCCCGGACAGAAGATAGGACAGAAGATAGGATTGCATGATCGCGCTTTTTGTTCTTCTGTCTTCTTCTCATCTGTCTTATTACGGATCGCTTGCCACAACCATTCTACATCTGCGGTGCCACCGCATCCGGCAAATCCTCGCTCGCCCTGGAGTTGGCGCAACAACTCGACGGGGAGATTGTCAACGCCGATGCTTTCCAGCTCTACCGCGGACTGGAGATCGTCAGCGCCGCACCTTCGGAGGATGTGCGGGCCATTGTCCCGCATCATCTCTATGGGGTCTTGGATCCCGCCGAACAGGGCGACGCCGGTAGTTATATGAGGCTCGCCCTGCCGGTCATCGAGGAAATCCAAAGCCGCAGCAAAACCCCGGTCATCACCGGCGGCTCCGGTCTCTATCTGAAATTCCTCACCCATGGCGCCGCCCCATTGCCCGCCGGTGATACCGAGTTGCGCGCCGCGCTCGATGCCCGCCCGCTGGCGGATCTGGTGGCGGAACTCATGATGCTGGATCCGGTGGAAGCCGCCCGCACGGCCATGCAAAACCGACGCTTTGTCGCCCGGGCGTTGGAGATCTGCCTGCTGACGGGTGGCAAGGCGTCCGACCTGCGCGACCAATGGGATGCGCGGACCCGGGAAATATCCGCCACCCTGCGCGGAATCGTTATCCGGCGCACCCGCCCCAACCTCCACGCCCGCATTGCCACCCGCACCCGCACGATGCTCGATGGCGGTGCCATCGACGAGGTCGCCGCTCTAACAAGCACCTCCGCCAACTGCGAAAAAGCCATTGGCATCCGCCAGATCCGCTCTCTGTTAGCCGGTGCCATCGACCACGCCGCCTGCGAAAACCTCATCAACGCCGCTACCCGCCAATACGCCAAACGCCAGGAATCCTGGTTCCGCCGTGAACAGTGGCTCGATATCTATCAGCCTGATGACACCTGACTGCGAAGGCGTCCCCGCCTCTCTGGAGGGTAGCCGTGGGTTTCAACCCACGGTTCCAAGGGTGATATGAATGTTGCGTCGCGTCGCGACGCTTGATGTGGGAGTGTGCCAAAGGCCAACGAGGTTTCAGGCGTCGCTCCGCGACGCGATCCCTCATGGGATGCCATAAACCGTGGGTTGAAACCCACGGCTACCATCATGCGGTCGCTCCGCGACCAAGATGGTGATCGGAGATCCCAAAAAATGTGTATAAAGACCAAGGCCGGACCGGAGGGCGGGGGGGAAGAGGGAGAAGAAGAAAAGCTGAAAGCTGAAATTGTTAAATGGAGTGGGAAGCGGGCGCTGGTTTTGGCGGGGCATGGGCGGGCGAGTCTGGAGACTCGCGGTCCTTCCGGTCCTTCCGGTCGTTCCGGTCCTTTCGGCGCGGCCAGACGAACCTAGCGGGATCGTTGCTAACAGAATTACCCCGAGCAGGGTGAAGGCCTCGCTGAAGGCGAGCACGAAGGACTCGCGCCGCACCGTTAGATCGAGCACTTCGAGTGCGCGGTTGCCGAGGAACGCAACATCACCCGTGCGGCCGCACGCCTGCGGGTTGCACAACCGTCACTGAGCCGCCAACTGGCAGATCTGGAGGAAGAAGTGGGAGTCAAATTGCTGGAGCGCGGCCGCCACGGGGTGAACGTGACGACGGCCGGGCGCGAATTTCACCGCCGGGCCAAGGTGGTTCTAGCAGACGCGGCGCGGGCGGCGGACGCGGCACGGATCGCCGGCGGAGCGATCGCCGGACGGCTGACGCTTGGTTTCCCCACCGGTTTGCACCTTGATCATCTGTCGCCCGTGATCCGGGCCTTCCGCGCACTGCATCCACGGGCTGAATTCTCCTTCATCCATCAATTGCCGGCGGCCCAATTGAAAATGTTGCGCGAGGGATCGCTCGATGTGGTCTTCGTGAATCTGCCCGGCCCGCTCGCGGGATTGGAGCATGCCGTGGTCTGGCGGGTTCCGTTTTCGGTGGTCCTGCCTGAAACGCACCGTTTGGCCCGCAGGAAATCCCTGGAGTTCAAGGATCTGGCGGGCGAGGATTTCGTGTTCTGCACGCGTGAGTCGCGGCCGGAATTTTACGATGAATTTTTCCGCCACTGCACCAACGCAGGATTCCGCCCGCAGGTGGTACAGGAGGTCGGTGGCTATCCAACCACCATGTTGGCACTGGTTGGCTTGGGCGTGGGACTGAGTATCTTGCCTCATTTCGAGCGTGCCGAGGGCATCCGGGGTATTGTTTGGCGGCCGCTGGCACGGCCGAAACTATGGGTGGACTTTGCCTTGGTCTGGCCGCACAAGGCGGTTTCACCGTTGCTGCGGGAGTTTGTCACCATGGCCCAACAAATGTTAGGGGTGGATGCCACGCGTGGCGGCTCGGTCACCGGCTTGTGAACCCGCTTAGCCCGGGGTCGAGGAGCGTCAGCGACGAACACCCCGCCATGCGTCTGAAAGTCAAAGGTCTGAAAGTCAAAAGTCGAAGAATCCGCCCTAATCAAATTCAACCCAAACTCACCGCAATGACGCGGTGACATCACATCAAATGTTGTGCGCCGAGCCAAGCAAGGCGCTTCTTGTCAGGTGAAAGACCTGATGTTTCAAAACCTAGCCAGTAGAAACTACCGAGTGTTGCAGTTATGTTAGCTAACCCATTGGAAAACCGCGGAAGGCACCGCGTGAACAACA
>CAISTY010000003.1 GCA_903888515.1 Akkermansiaceae bacterium
AATGGCGCGAAAAAAATCAACCGCTTCCTGGCTTTGACTGACTCATCATGCGGGTGAACCCAATTACTGAGCAGTTCCTGACTTGGAATACATTCGGTTAGCCGCAAAGAGGCACAGAAACCACAAAAGTAGCGAGGCTGTGCCTCAGACAGAAGACTTGAAGACAGAAGACAGAAGACCGGAAAACTTGACCTTCTTGCGTATCTTGCGCATTTTTGCGGCAAAAAATACTGTAGGGAAAACCCAGGACTCATCAGTACGATGAAGAATGTTTTACCGCGAAAGGCGCGAAATGGCGCGAAAAATATCAACCGCTTCCTGGCTTTGACTGACTCATCATGCGGGTGAACCCAATTAGATTTTTCCCAATTGTTCCCATTTCGCGAAATTTCGCGGTTTTCGCGGTTGCAATCTTTGGCCTCTGACCCCTGTCCGCCGATGGCGGAATTTTGGATTTTGAATTTTAAATGTTAAATGAAAGACACAGAGTGTTAGCCGCCGATGGCGGAATTTTGAATTTTGAATTTTGAATTTTGAATGTTGAATGAAAGACACAGAGTGTTAGCCACCGCACTGCGCGAAGCTCTCTTCCCATTCAAAATTCAACATTCAACATTTCTTCCTCTCTCTTCCCATTCAACATACAAAATTCAAAATTCATCATTTCTCTTTCCCTGCCCCTGTCCTCCGACCTCTGATCTCTGACCTCTGACCTCTGACCTCTGACCTCGTGCGATTTCTCTTCCTCACTCTATCTGTCCTCTGGTTGCACTTTTTCTGGTGCCTGGTGCCATCGTGGCGCTTCGGGTTATACTATGATTATGGATTTCTGGTGCCGCTGCTGGCTGTTGGTTTAGCCTGGCGTCGGGCCGGATTGCTCGGCGGAGCGCCGGAGTTGGCATGGCGTCCGGGAAAAGCGGTCGATGGTCTCATGGTGGCGCTGGCGGCGCTGGCATTGTTGGCGTTGATTCCGCTGCGGGTGATCGAGACCGGCGATCCTGGCTGGCGGCCGCCGATTGTCTTGCATGGTCTGCTGGTCACCGCGGGTACTCACCTGACGCTGGCCCGTTGGCGCGGCTGGAAGGTCTCGGCATTTTTTTTGCCGGTGACGATTTTCGCATGGTCGGCGGTGCCCTATCTCTGGCAGATCGAGCAGGCACTGGTGCGGCAACTGACCGGCATGGTGATCGGGTTGACGCACGAGGTTTTTCTGTTAGTCGGGCACCCGGTCGAGCGCATGGGCGAGCGGCTGACGCTTGGTGCCCAAGTGGTGGAAGTGAGCGATGGCTGTAGCGGTATTCGCTCGATCCAGAGTCTGGTGATGGCCGCCTTGTTTTTCGGGGAGTTGTTATGGTTGCATTGGTATGGGCGGCTGGCACTGGTGGGTGCCGCGCTTGCTGCGGCCGTGCTGTGCAACACCGGCCGGGCGTGGTATCTCGCAACGGTCCAGTTTTCCAAGGGCGTGGATGCTGCGCACGCCGCCCACGACCCTGCCGGTCATGTGGCGTTCGCAGCCTCCGCGCTGGCTCTCTATCTAACGGCACGACTGCTCATGCCCCGCGCGAGCGGGCGAGTCGTGGTGCGGCGGATGATCTGACAGTTCGACAGGCGCGGTGTCATTGACTAAGCTGAAGCATCCCGCCCTCTGGGGTAGTTACGGACCAGCAAGGCTGCTGGTCCCTACCTTTTTTCCGCTTTCCGCTTTCCGCCTTCGGCTTTCCGCATTCTAATTTCCCCTACCACCTTATGGCCCAATGGAATCCACAAACCACCCACACTGACATCGGCGATTTCAGTGACAATCCGCATCTGCGGCGCGAACTGAAGATCCGGCGGCGCAAGATTGCGGCACTGGTCATTGCGGTGCTCGCGGTGCTCGGCATTTCGGCCAAGCCCGCTTACCGGGTGTTTCGCGAGTATATGATCAACCAGAATCTCGCAGCGGCGGAGGCGGCGGCACGGCTTGATGACTGGGGCACGGCGCGCAACAAGGCACGCAGTGTGCTGTTAGCCCGGCCGCAGGATTTCGCAGCCTACCGCATCTGGACGCGGGCACTCGCCAGGATGGGCGAACCGCGCACCTACATGGCCGTCGCCCAACTATTCACCGACTCCCGCGCCACCCGCGAGGACCGCTTGGAAGCGCTTCAGGTGATGGCGCTCCAAGCGCCGCATGCGGTCGCCCTGAGTGCCTATGCCAGCCTGCCGGAAGATCTGCGCGATCAGGCATTGTTCCGTGCCGCCATCACTTCGCTGTTAGTCCAGCGCGGGGAGATCGATATCGCGGAAAAAGGCCTGCGCGAGGTGGCGCAGCCGGGCGATGATCCCAAGGTCCGGCTCGAACTGTTGCGCGTGCTCTGCGGCCGCCCGGAAGCCGCGCGCGTGGCCGAAGCGCGCCGGATTTTCGCGGACTTGATCGCCGCCGGTGCCGATACGGAAGCCATGGCCGCCCTGCTGATTTTGGGCGAAACCCCCGGCGGCCTAGCACCCGGTGAGCCTCTGCCCGATCTCCCGAAATGGCTCAAGGAACAGCCGAAGGCAACCGCTCTCCACCACCTGATAGGGATGCATCCAACACTCGAAGCCTTGCCTGAGACGGCGCTACGCCTTTATGAATCGGCCGTCGCGCGATTTCTTGCAACCGAACCGGGAGTGCTGGGCACCTGGTTGGTCCGTCACGGCAAAGCCGAAATGGTGGTCCGTATCCTCGAAGAACCGGCGAAAACCCGCTCCGACGCCTACCTCGCCCGCTTGCACGCGCTGCTGCGCTTGCAGAAGGGGGCCGCCATCGAGGCCGCGCTGGCCGCGCCGCCGGCTTCGGTAGATCTCGTCGAAATCGAGATTGTCAGAGCGGCTTTGGCGGCGAATAAGGGTGACCGGAACGCCTCGAATGCCGCATGGACGCGGGCCCTGAACCACGCGGCGTTCGACGCCACCCGCAACCGTTTCATCGAAATCGCCGGTGCCGCGCGAGGTTACGGAGCCGCTGCTTCCGTCGATGACGCATGGGTGGCCTCGGTGCGTTCGGGGTGGGGCCGACTGCCGCTTTACCGCGACCTGCTCCCGGTGTTTGGTTCCCTGGCGGGCAAGGGGCGCTCGGAAGATCTGCTGGCGATGTACCGGACGCTGCTGCGCTTCGAACCGCTGAACCCCGAACTGATGAACAATTTCCAATACCTCGCGTTGATCCACGGCCTGCTGCCGCCCGCGCAGGTGGCCAAGGTATTGGACCAACTGGTAGAGGATCACGCGGATAGGCCGGAATTCATTTCCGCGCTGATGCTTGCCGAAATGCTGGATGGTCGTCCGGCAGACGCGCTGGCCCGCCTGCCGAAGTTGCGTGACAGCCGCCGCGTGGCACCGATGATGAAATCGGTGCTGGAAGGCACCGCGCGGGTTCTCGTCGGCGAGACGGAAGCGGGAACGGCCTTGCTCAAAGAGGTCAATTGGAAGCTCTTTATGCGTCAGGAGCGCATCGTCCTGCGCGAGTTGCTGGTGAAGCTCAAAATCTCCGGCCTGCCCCTGCCGGAGATCGAAAGCCCGGAGGCGGCAACCGATCCCGACCAGATCCCGGCTTGGCGCAAAGCGATGGAACGCTCCGAAAAAGAACGTGCCACCGATGTCCTGCCCGCCCTCGCACCACTGCGGGTTCCGGGTACGGAACATCCCGCCAAGCGTCCCGGAAAGCCCTGACACGGAACGCAGCCGTTCCGGGTCAAAAAAGACACGGCTTGGGGCGGGCAGCCCGAGGCACCGCCGACACGGACGTCCTTGCCCGCCGCCTCGAGAGGTCCCCCGCCCCGGGCTCCGGGGCTCCGGGAAAAAAAACTGAAAAAAAAACTTGCCAACACGGGGGAATTGAATCCAGTCTCCTCCTGCATTGCCTCGTGCGCTATCCCTTACTCACTCTGAAACCATGAAATTTCCCATCCTCTCGATTTTGTTAGGTGCCTCCGTGTGCATCCTGCCGCAGTTCGCGTCGGCCACTTTGTTGGTGGGGTACAACTATTTTGGTGCCGCTAACGATACTACTCCAAACGAAGGAGCCAGCGGTTTCAGTGCGTCAATGGTTGCAACGGGGTACTCGAATTACTCGAGCTTGGGTTCGAATGACGCGTGGTATGGTCCGGACCAGACGGGGAATGGTGGCGTTGCGCTTGCCAATGGTGCTACTAGCAACGGGAGAGCCGATGCGAATGGTGCTGCATTAACGATCACAAACACAAACGCCCAAAGTTATACCCTCACGAGTCTGTTGTTCGACATGACTTCATCAGCTGAACAGGCGAACACGCTGAAATTTTTCACGAATTTGACGTACACGATCCAAGGAGTTGGGGGGTCGATTTTCGCCGCGACCGGAGGTACTTCTTTGCAAGGAGCTAATCCTGGGGATGCCCTTGCAACGATCGATACTAGTACTGGTTCCGGTAACGGTTTCGCTGTCGCAAATCAAGTAAGTGCCACTAGCCGGAATTGGAGCGATTTCATCGCTAATTTGACCAGTCTAACGCTCGGGCCAGGGCAGCAGATCATTTTCAACTGGAGCGCTGGTTCAGCGGTCCGCATTGACAACATCGCTCTGACCGGCACCTTGAACGCCATCCCCGAGCCCGCAAGTTTGTTAGCCCTCGGATGTTTGGTCGGATCCGGTGCCTTCCTGCGCAACCGCCGCCGTGGTCCGGCGCTGCGGATGGCCTGAGCAAAAAGGCCTGCATGGTAGCGGCTGTTTGCCGTTGCCCATGTGCAGCCAATGTATGGAGAGCGGTGGCAGAGTGAGGAACGAACGCCGACACCGCTTTGGCTGGGTGACGGCTACTCATGGCCCCTGCACACACCACACAGTGGAGGACTGACGCGGCTGTTAGGGACGGCGGGATGTTTTTGGCATAAGGGCATAAGGGCACGTTTTCCAGCCAAAGCGGTGTGGCGGGCTTCGCCCTTCCCACCGCACTCCATACCTTTGCCACCCATATGCATCTGGTATTTCTCAATCAATACTATCCGCCGGATGCGGCACCGACGGGTGTGATGCTGGAGGACCTGGTTCAGGGTTTGCTAGAGGATGGGCATGAGGTGAGCGTGATCTGTTCCGCTGGAGGATATGCGGGAGCCCGGGACGGCCGATCGGAGATAGAAGATAGTGGATCGAGGATCGGCAGCGGGTCAGCCTCTTCATCTGCGATCCGCGATCCGCGATCTGCCATCCCATATCCCCGCATCATCCGCATCGGGGCGACGAGATTCGGCCGGAGGACGTTCATCGGGAAGTTATGTGACTATGTGTCGTATTACGCGGGGACGGCGTGGCGGTTGCTGCGGCTGCGTCCGGGGCCGGAACGGATTGTGGCCATGACCACACCGCCCTATCTATCGGTGTTGGCGCGGGTGATCTCGAAATTCCGTGGCGCGGACCATGCGCATTGGGTAATGGATTTGTATCCCGAGGTGCTGGCGGCCCACGGCATGCTGGGAGAGCGGAGCATTCTCTATCGGATACTGGCGGGGTTGTCACGCTGGGGATTCGGCGGCAGGCGCTGCGCGGCGGTGCTGACACTGGGGCCGGACATGGCGGAACGGCTGGCAAGAAGAGTTGCCCGTTGTCCGTTGGCTTCGGCGAGCTCGGTCGAGTCGTCAGTTGGCAGTGATTGCGAAAGAGAGCCCAGGCACGGCATGCAAGCACCACCCGCCACCGACGACCGACCACCGACCAACGTCCTGTGGGTGCCGTTGTGGGCTGAGGGGGGGGCGGACGGAGCGCGGGACTCCAGTCCCGCAGCGTCGATAGGATGTGATAGCCCGGCCCGGCAGGAGGCGTTACCGCCTATCCCGGTCACTTTTTCCGCTGCTCATCGTCCATGCGAGTCTGGAGACTCGCGGTCCGACCTATCCGCAACAGCGCTCCGCAGACAGCGTGGTTGGGGTGACGAGGAGTTGATCGTGATGTATTCGGGAAATATGGGATTGGGACACCGGTTCGGGGAGATTCTGGCAGCGGCGGGGGAAAGATCGAGGATCGTGGATTGTGGATCGCGGATTGAAGAGGAGAGATCGAGGATCGAGGATCGTGGATCGCGGATTGAAGAGGAACCGCGGATAGGCAGCGCGCCAGCATCATCTTCTATCCCCGATCCCCTATCCTCTATCCCCGATCCTCCATCCTCTATCCCCGATCCCCTATCCTCTATCCCCGATCCTCCATCCTCTATCCATGTTCCCCTGCGCTTTGTCTTCTTCGGCGGGGGCAAGCGGCGTTTGGAGGTGGAGGAGTTTGCCCGCGAAAACCCGGACTGTGCGATGGAAGTGCACGACTATGCCCCGGCGGATCAATTGCCGACTCACTTGCAGAGCGCGGATGTGCATTTGGTTTCGCTGGATGCCGCTTGGACCGGAACCATGGTGCCAAGCAAATTGCAGGGGATCTTCGGGGCCGGACGCCCGGTGATCTTCATTGGCAGCGCGGAATCCAGCATCGGCCGCTGGGTCAGCGCAAGCGGCGGCGGATGGGTGTTAGAACCGGGCGATGTGTCCGGCTTGATCGCCGCACTGGAGCAAGCCCGCGACCCGCAAGTCCGCGCGACCCGTGGCCGGGCCGCCCTGGCCTTTGCCACCGAACATTTTGACCGGCGCGCCAACGTCGCCCGGGTGGCGGAGGTGTTAGGCGTCGAACGGCGATGACTTGAATCCGCGCGATTCCAATGGCCACGCTATTGCCTCCGACCCTCGGGGGGAGTTACGGACGAGCAGGCTGCTCGTCCCTACCTTTTTCCGATAGGCACGATTCCAATGGCCACGCAAAAGCATCTCTCCCTCGGGGGGAGTTACGGACGAGCAGGCTGCTCGTCCCTACCTTTTTTTCGCTAGAGGCTCTCCCGCCGCGCCAGGACCGATTTTTCTTTCATCCAAGGAATTGCCGTGCATCATTCTGATATTTCTCCCGCCTACTGATGAGTTCTTGCTTTGCCCACAGTATGTTTTTTGCCGCAAAAATGCGCAAGATGCGCAATAAGCCTGATGGCATTCATTTTTTGTGGTTTCTGTGCCTCTTTGCGGCTAACTGAATGTATTCCAACCTAGAGACTGCTCAGTATGTACATTAAGCTCACGCTCGCAGCCCTGCTTTCGCTGGTGATCTCACTCGGTCTGAACCGCGTGATGTTGACCTTGGCGCCGCGGCTGGGATTGATGGACGAACCCGGCGAGCGGCGGATCCATGCGAAGGTCATCCCGCGGGCCGGCGGGATCGCCATCTGGCTGAGTTTCCTGATCGTCATCGGCAGCGGCCTTGCATCAGGGTGGTTGCAACAGGACGGGCATGTGTCGTGGTTGTGGTTAGGGGCGTTTGCGGCGGGCTCCGCGGTGTTGATGGTCGCCGGATTTATCGATGACCGCTCGGGCTTGTCGCCGTGGTTGAAACTGGGCTCCCACATCCTGGCCCCGACGGTTTGTTTCCTGTTACATCCGATCCAGACCGGGTTGTTTCCCGCGGATTGGTCATACTGCTTTGATTACGCGGTGTTTGTCGTGTGGGTGGTGGTGCTGGTCAATGCCTTTAACCTGATCGACGGGCTGGATGGTTTGTGCGGTGGTTTGGCTGCGGTTTCGTCGTTTGCGCTGGCGGCGATGGCCCTTACCAACGGCCGCACGGATGCCGCCGTGCTGCTGCTGGTCATGGGCGGGGCGATTCTGGGATTCCTGAAATACAACTTCAACCCGGCCCGGATCTTCCTCGGCGACGCGGGCTCGATGCTGATCGGGTTTTTCCTGGCGACGGCGGCCACCGATGCGGTGGGGCGCAAGGCCGTGGTGGGCGTGATTTTGTTGCCGATCGCGGTGGCGGGCGTCCCTCTGTTAGATGTGCTGCTGGCGATCTGGCGCCGGAGCGCGCGGCGCCTCCTGCTACAGTTGCGCGGCGAAAAGCTCGAGGGCGGGATCTTCGATGCGGACGACAACCATTTGCATCATCGTTTGCTGGGATCCGGGGTGTCGCAGCGCAAGGTGGCGGGAGTCTTGCAGGGGATCGCCATCGTGTTGGCGGTGCTGGCCTTCCTGCCGATGCTCTTTGGCGACCGCATGTTAGGCTTTTCATTGTTAGGTTTTCTGATTGTGGCGTTGGTAGGGGTGAGGAATCTGGCGCGGGTGGAAATCGAGCACACCGGCAGCATCATTCACATGGCGATCAAGCTGCCAGGCCACCGGCGGCGGGTGGCGGCGGCGTTGTTTTTATACGACCTGCTGGTGCTGACAGGCGCGGGGGCGGCGGCGGTGATCCTCGAGACCAACCGCCTGACGCGCGGGACCAGCATGGATGATCTGCTGCGCTTCGTCATCCTGTTTGTCATCCTGGGCAGCGTTGCCCTGTTAGTGAGCCGGGTGCACCAGCGGCTGTGGGTGCGCGCGACGATGCGGGACCTGCTCTCGCTGCAGTTCTGTCTGCTGATGGCGGCGATGGCGACCTTCACGTTTTTCACGCTGATTTATGTGAGTTTGGAATGGAGTGCCCTGCGCCTGACCGTGATGAGTTATGTCTTTGCCTGCATCGGGGTGAGCCTGCCGCGGGTGGCGCTGGACCTGCTGCGGGACTTCGGAATGGACGCGCGGCACCGGCATTCGAGGCTGGTGGCCGCGGGCGACTTAGGCCCGGTGGTAGTGGTCGGGGCGGGTGATTTGGGCGCCTTGCTGCTCCAACACCTGAAATCCAGCCCCCACGATCTCTATCCCGGCATGAGGATCCTGGGATTTGTCGATGAAATGCAGATGCTGCACGGTCGGCGGCTCGGGTCGCTGCGCATCCTGGGCGGGCTTTCCATTGTGCCGCATCTGGTCAAAACCGAGGGCCTCAAGGGCATCATCCTGGCCATCCAGAATCCCAAGAAGGAAATGCTGGACCAAATCGAAGCACTCGCCGACCAATGCGAGCTGAAAATCTATCGGTGGCGGGTGGGCTTTGTGGAGGAATGATGAAATCCGATCTATCAGTCACCTGGTTGCCGCTGGTCGGAGTAGCGGCCTTGTGGACGCCGGCGATGGTCGCGGCATCCTATGCCTGGAAACATGGCGAGTATTACGATTACGGGTGGTTCGTGCCGTTGGCGGCCTTGTGGCTGACGTGGTGCCGCTGGCAGGATCTTGACAGCCCGGTGCGGTGGCCGTCGACGCGGGTGGTGCTGGCGCTGGCGGCGGTGCTGCTGCCTTGGATCCTGATGCTGCGGGTGCTCGGTTATGCCGACCCGTCATGGCGACTGCCGATGGGTTTGTTAGGCGTGACGGCAGCCGTCGCCAGCCATGGCCTGATCGCGGCGACCCGCAGTGGGCGCGAATCGGCCGGTTTTGTGTGGATCACCTTGTTGTGGTTGTCGGCGCTGCCGTGGCCGAGCGTGGTGGAGGCGCGGATCGTGCATCAACTGACGCAGGGGGTGGTCACGGCGGTGGCTGAGGTGTTCCAGATGTTCGGCAAGCCGGTGGAAGTTATGGGTGACCGCCTGCGGCTGCACGCTCTAACTGTAGAGGTGACCGACGGCTGCAGCGGGGTGCGCTCGTTCCAGAGTTTCGTGATGGCGACATGGTTTTTCGCGGAACTCCAGCGGCTGCGGGTGATGCGGACCCTCACCTTGTTAGGCTGCGCGTGCGGGGTGGCGTTTGGCGTGAACATGGCGCGCACTTATGCCTTGGCGTGGATCCGCTTCACCCACGGGCCGGAGGCGTTCGACCGGGCCCATGACATGCTCGGCTTGCTGGCGTTTGTGGCCAGCGCCTTGTTTTTCTATTTTCTTTCGGGATGGTTGGCGGCGCAGTCCCGCCGCACAGTGGTGAAAACCTTGCAACGCCAGTGATACCAAACTGAAAGGGTGTTCGACAGGATGCCTCACACAGCCGGCGAAACGCCGACGCTTCCCTCTTGATAATATGATCCGCACTTCCATTGAAACCGTCTGGGACCGCTGGGCGAATCTTCATCCTGTCGTCCGTTTTTCTATTTTGTTAGGTGCGATGGCCTTGATCGGGTTGTTTGCGATGCGGCCGGCCTACCGAGGGTTCAAGGCGTGGCGGTTAGAGCGCAATCTGGTGGCCGCCCGCAAAGCGGTGGCGGAGGTGCGCATGGATGATGCCCGCGATCTTTCGCTGAGCGTGCTGCGGGCCGGCGGCCCGCGCATTGAGGCATTCCAAATTCTAGAACAAGCGACGGCATCGCTGCGAGATCCGCGGCATGGGGAGATTGCGCGGGCGCTGATGATGCATCCTGAGAGTTCCGACGAGGATCGCTGGAGAGTTTTCCGCGGGATGGTTGCGGAAACCGCGTTAGGATTGATCGGACAGGTGTGGAGCAAGTTGCCGGCCCAGTGCCAGCAGGATCCGCAGTTTGCGTCGGTGTTTGCGGAGCGCTTGATCGCAGAGCGCCGCCTCAGCGAGGCGGCGTCGGTATTGCTGGCGGTGCCGGAGGACGCGCGCACCCCGGAGGTGGACCGTTGTTTGATCCGGGTGTTGATCGGCAGCGGCAAACGCGAGGGTTATGAAGAAGCCCAGCGCCTCATCGCGAGCAAAATGCCCGCCGCCGGCACGGAAATTTCCGGCTGGCTCGACCTGCTCGAAACCATTCCCGCAGTGAGTCTGCGGGCAAGATTGTTAGATCCGGTTCGCAGGGTGCTGGAAAATCCGGCGCACGGCGACGACGCACGCATGGCACTGATGCTGGCGCGTCTGGATTATGCCGCCAACTTTTCCCGGCCCGCGGCGGTGCTGGACGAGGCCACCGAGCGATGGCAGGAAAGGGATCCGGAATCCCTGGCGCACTTTCTGGCAGATCTCGGACTCTATCAGCGCCTGCTGGACACCTTTCCGGCGGAGCGGATCGCGCAGCACCCGGGATTGTTTCCGCGGGTGCTAGAGGCCCTCGAGCGGAGCGGGGCATGGGAGCAGGCCGTACCATTGTTAGATGCGCACGGCCAACGGTTGCCGAAGTTCGAGGAACTGACGCACCGCGCGATGGTTGTGGCCAAAACGGGCGATGCCACAGCCCGCAGTCTGGCATGGAATGCCGCCATGGGCGAGGCGGAAACCAGCTCCCTGCCCACCGCGTTTCTAACACTCCAGCGGCTGGCCAGCGATGCGGGGATGCCCGACGAGGCCGGGCAGGCGATGGTGGCGGCCATCCGGTTGGGCCGCGGGCCGTTGCCACTCTACGCGGATCTCAAGCCGTTGCTCAGCTCGCTGGCGAGCCAGGGGCGCGAGAATACCTTGTTTGAAATCTGCTCGATCTATCTCACGTTCGAGCCCGGAAATCCGGTATTGCTCACCCAGTATGCCTATCTTGCCTGCCTGAACAATCTGGTGGATACCAAAACCATTCTCAAGGCCATGGAAACCATGGCCACGGGCTTACCCAAGGAATTGCCTGTCCAATGTGTGCTCGCCACCGCCTACCTGTGCGACGGCCAGCCCGCCAAGGCGGCCGAGACTCTGGACCGCTTGGCATTGGACCCCGCCCAGCTAGCTCCGGGCTACCGCGCGGCGTTTCTAACGACCCAGCTGCTCAACCGCCGCATCTCCAAGGACGATCCCCTCATCATCGAATTTCCATGGAAATCCCTGCAACCCTCCGAACGCAGGAAATTCAACGAGCTCATCCGCGCTGCAAAGCCATAGCTGAAAAAGTGATACGTTATCAGTGCTTGTGTTGTGAAGCGAACGGCGGTCTGTGACCGCCGTTTTTTGCATATTGGACGGGTGCGTATCTGCTATTTACCTTCGATTCTGCCTGCCACTGTGCGATCCTTCTTGCCCTCATGGGTGCCGTAGTACGGGACGTTGGCATCGATCCAAGTGACGATGCGGATGAACTCCTCGCGCGTGAGACCGGCTTTGCAGGGATCCTTGAGAATCTGCGTGACCAGTTTGCTCTGATGCGAACCGAAAGTCAGCGGCGGCTCGGCCATGATATTGGCGCTCCCAAAGCCGCCATGGAGAAAGCTGACCAACTGCTTCTTGAGGATAGTCTCGTAAGAACGGCTGAACTTCTCGGTCAATTCGCGGGTGAGGTCCAAGTCGGCCTTGGGCTGCTGGCCGCCGTGGCAACTGATGCAGTGTTTGTCGAAGAGCGGCTGAATGTCCGTCTCGTAGTGGACCGTGCGCGGTCCGTTATCGCCCGGCTGCGGGCCGATAGCATGCACGGGTTGGCTCATGGCCATGGCCATTCCGGGTCGCAGGCCGGGCGTGATGCGGCGCGGTTCGTGGCATCCGATGCAGGACCTCTTTTCGCCCGGCATGAAATTCATGAACGTGCGCATCCGCTGCAATTCCATATAGTTCGCATCCAGCGCCTGGAAGAAGATGTTCTTGTTAGGTGGGACTGTGAAAAGGGCCGATCCGTCATCGTGGACCGGCGCGATGCCGTGAATTTTCTTGATGGCGTGATCGGCGCCCATGCTCACCGCCGCGGCCTGCATGCCATCACCGAAGCCGCTGCGTACATCTTCCCAAGTTGTCGGCATGGCCTCCATGACGCGCACATACTTCACCCTGCCGCGTTCGATGCCCGTCATCCCCTGATAGATATCCTGGATGAACATCGTGGCGGTCTTGGCTTCTTCCGCTGCGTACTGCCCGGCCAGTGACGCAATCCTTGTGGGCGTGGCGCGCGGCCGCAGCGGGACCGGTTGGAAGCAGGAAGTGTCTGGATCCCCGTAAAGCTCCGTCCGGTTGCCCCACACGTCCAGCACGTAGATGCAGGAGCGGCTTTGTTTTTCGATCTGGGGGTCGTGGGAGACGAGAAAGAGTTTTTCCGACAAGGCACATGGCTGCCGGAAGGTGCCCTTGCCATGGGTGATCTGACCCATGCCAGGATAGGCTATCTCCGGCGTGATGTTGGTCATTTCGTCGGCGTTGTGTCTGGCCTGGCGGTTATCGACCAGAACCACCGGGCCGATCGGAGCACCGCCATGCGCTGCGGCGATGGTGACGAATCGTTTGCTATCCGGAATGCCGCGTGCCCCGATCATCGCAGCCGGCAGGAGCAGGTTGTTCTTATACACATGATCCGCATAACTGCCGTCGGGACGCACCGACCAAAGACTCTGTCCGTTGCCGAAGCCCTTGTCGATATACTCCCAACGCATGTAAATCACCCGCCCGTCGTCGAGAACGTAGGGATCCAGCTCGGTGAACTGACCACCCGAAATGCAGCGCATGTTTCCGCCGTCCGCATCCATCACATGCAGCGACGTGACGATGCTGGGATGACAGGACACCGCCCGCCCCGAGCGCGTGGAAACGAACATGATCTTGCCATCCGGCAGATAACAGGGATCCATATCGATGTAGTTCCCGTAACTAACGTGGTTGTAGCGCACTAACTCCGCAGCCTGATCGCCATCGAAGGTAAGCTGGCGCAAATCCTTGCCGTCGACGCCGATCTCATAAATGCGGGAGTTCGTTTTCTCGTCCTTGCTGTATGCAAAGACCAATTTTTTGGCATCGAACGAGAGGTTGAATTGGCCGAACAGTCCGCCTTTGAGTTGTGGGGCGACTGCGGTGACCTTGCCGTCCGGTGCCACCGGCGACAGAACACAGATTTGACTCGTCGCGTCGCTGCCGGGACCGTAGTTGTTATAGATATGGCTGGAGCCCCAGCTTTTGCGTTTTACAAGCAATAGCTGGTCGATTTGCAAGAGCGGATGAGCCAGCATGACTTCGCGCTGCAACGCTTGGAGCTGGGTTTCGATCACCAGTTTCTGCTCGGGCGTACCGTTCTGCGCCGCTTTCTGCTTCTGGTCCAGATCGGCCAATTGTTTCAGATACTCCGGTCCCTTGGGATAGCGCGCGCCGTATTCGGCGATCACATCTTCAAGGGCCATGCGCAGGGTCGCGACGATCACGCTGTCCGGCGGCAGGAAGTTCCGACGGAGGGTGGGCGTGATGCTGTCTAACTTCACAGGGCGCTCCGCCTGTTTCCAATCCTTTGGAAAGGCCACCGGCGAATCCAACCGCAAGGCGCTCACGCGGGGCGGCTGCCCCTGACGGGTGAACTTCAGCGTGTGCTTCCCGGTAGTGACCGGCAGGACGCAAGCCTCTTCCCACTCCACACCGTGGAAGTTCACTGATTCCCTGGGCCGGTTGTGCGCGGGATGCCGGTCCGGATAGGGCGGCGCATTGCCCGTCACGCGACCACAGCATGTGCCGATTTTCCGACCGTCGAGCCAAACTTCCATCGGGCGCTCGTCGGGTGACCCGTAACGGATATGAAGCGTGTAAGTAGCATCGACAGGGAACTCCACGTCATATTCAAGCACCCACGGCAACTGGTCCCCGGCAACGGCCACCAATTCGGGATGTTTATCCCGATAATCGGCATAGATGTCCGGGTTGGCGACAATCCTGGCATTGCCGCGGTCGAAGGTCCAAACAGGAATTTTCCACGAGCCGGCCACTTTCGCCTCGGCCGCGGCCACCGGCGACACCCCGCCGCAACCGGCAAGCAGCGCCACCGCAAACATCATCAAAGCCGCCGGGTGACGACGGTATGGCATAAACAATACATCTTTCATTGTTAGGTAATTGCTGTGGGTGTGTGATGGATGGGATGTCAGATACTTCTCAGAGAGCATGTCAAGGGGCGCTTTTCGAGGAGCCGTTTACTGCAATCGTCACCGATTATTTGCCAACCAGCGGCAGCGGCCGGAAGTCCGGCAGGCCTTTGTCCTTGAGGTCCTTGGTGCCTTGGTAAGTGCCGTAATACGGGACGTTGGCGTCGATCCAGGTGACGATCTTGACGAACTCCTCGCGGGTGATATCCGCCTTGCAGGGATCCTTGCGAATCTGCGCGACCAGCTTGCTCAGATGCGACCCGCGCGACAATGGCGGCACCGCCACGAAATTGGACCGGCCGTAGCGACAGTCGGCGTAGCTGACCAACCCGCGCCCGATGATTTTGTCGTAGGAGAGGTTATAGTTCTCGGTCGGCACGTCCGTTAGATCCAAGCGTCCCTTGGCGTTCTCGCC
Source organism: Akkermansiaceae bacterium (assembly GCA_903888515.1). GTDB lineage: Bacteria > Verrucomicrobiota > Verrucomicrobiia > Verrucomicrobiales > Akkermansiaceae > Luteolibacter. The sequence goes on from CAISTY010000003.1 coordinate 14,995, forward strand.
GCTGTGGCAACTCACGCAATGCTTGTTGAGGACCGGCTGCACGTCCGTGGCGTAGTGAACCATGCGCGGACCGGTATCGCCCGGCTGCGGTGCCAGCGTCTGGGGGGGCTGGTCCAAGGCCAGCGACCGGGTGTGCACGATGTTCGGCGCATTCTTGCGCGGTTCGTGGCAGCCGATGCATGAGCGTTGCTCGCCCGACATCAGGTTGACGAACGACGGCATCTGCTGCAATGCCATGAAATCCTCATCCAGCGCTTGGAAGAACAGGTTTTCGTTAGACGGCACGTTGAAAAAGGCGGATCCGTCTGCGTGGACTTTCACGACTCCATAGATCTTCTTGCAATGGACATCGATGCCCACCCTGCCGTCGCGCGCGTTCCATGGCCACGGCAGCACCCCCATGACCCGCACATACTTGACGCTGCCGCGCTCGATACCCGTCATTCCCTGATAGATGTCCTGGATGAACAGCGAGCCCTGCACGTTTGCCTTCGTATCTTCCGCCCGGACAAGCGGTGCAATCTCCGTGGGCTTGCGGCGTGGACGCAGCGGCATCGGCTCGAAGCAGGCGAAGGCCGGATCCCGATAGATCTCCGCCCGGTTGCCCCATGCGTCGAGGACGTAGATCCCATAGCCCGCCGGTCCGCCGGGCATAGCACCCGGACTGTGAGAGACGACAAAAAATTTCTCCGAAAATGGGAAAGGGTCCATGAAGAAGCCAAACTTTGCCGTGGGGTGCGCCATACACGCATAGCCGAGTTCGGGCGTGATGGCAGTCATGGCCTCGGTGCTGGTCCGGCTGCGGTCGGTGTTCACCAGGATCACCGTGCCGTAGGCCGTGTTATGGTGGGAGCCCCCGATCGTCACGATCTGCTGGCTGCCCGGAATACTGCGGGCACCGCTCATTCCGGCCGGGCGGACCGTGTTGTTTTTATACAAGTGGTCCGAACAACTGCCGTCGGGACGCACCGACCACAGGCTCTGTCCGTTGGCCAGACCCTTGTCCACGTACTCCCATCGCGTATAGATCACCCGGCCGTCGTTCATCACGGCAGGCGAGGTTTCATTGATCGGGCCGGCCGAGAGGCAGCGCATGTTCTTGCCGTCGGCGTCCATCAGATAGAGGTTGGTGACGGTGGAAGGATGACAGAAGACATTGCGCATGGTGCGCGTGGAGACAAAGATGATCCTGCCATCCGGCAGATAGCACGGATCCATGTCGTCAAAGCCGCCAGAGGAACAGCGTCCGGTGGCGTTGTTGTTTTTGACAACTTCGGCCTCGTTCTCGATGCCGAAAGTGAGTTGCCGCAAACTCCCCGGCACCATTTTCCCGGCCACAAGGTCGATGTCGATCTCATAGATGCGGAAGGGCTGGTCTTTCTTTTTGTAACCGAAAACCACTTTTTTGGCATCGAACGACAGGTCGAAGCGGTCGAACAATCCGCCGTCGAGTTCCGGCACGAGCGGGGTGACCTTGCCGTCCGCACTCACCGGCGAGAGGACGCAGAGGTTGCCGCCCATGTCGTTGGCATACTGATCTCTGTAGGTGTGGCCGTAGCCGCCGCTCGAGCGCTTGAGAAACAAGAGTTTGTCAAACTTCCATTCGGGATGGGCCAGCATGGCCCGGCGCCGCAGTGCCGCCAATGCGTCCTCGTTGGTTTTCTGCACCTCGGCGGTGCCGCTCTCAAGCGCGCGCTGCTGGGTTTCCAACCCAGCCAGTTGCTTCAGGTATTGTTCCCCATCAGGATATTGCGGGCCGAAAGTTGTGATCGTATCCTGAATGGCCAGCCGCAAGGCCCCGATGTTCACGGCGTCCGGCGGCAGAAAGGCGGCGCGTTGTGGGGCCGGGACGGCGTCGAGGTTGCGCACCTTGCGGGCACGTTGCTCCGGCGGCAAACCATCCAGACGCAGGGCCATCAGGTGAGGAAGCGGACCGTTGCGGGTGAACTTCAGCGTGTGCTTTCCCTGGGTGGCCGACAGCTTGACGGGCCGTCCCTGCTTGGACAGCGCTTCCCACTTCTTCAACGCACCGCTGCTGTTAGACGTAAGCCTAACAGGATTTTCAAAGGGTGCCGAGCCGAAGGTGACACCGGTGCAGCACGTGCCCTGGCTCTGGTTGTCTAACAAAACATCCACCGGCCTCGCCTCGGTCGCCGCATAACTGACGTGAAGTGCGTATTCTCCGGTAGCGGGGAAGTCGAGGTCGTACTCCACGAACCCCGCTTCGGTCTGCTGGGGGTCGTTGCCCACAATCGGTCCGACATCGGCATAGAGATCGGGGCTGGCAAAGATCCGGACATTGCCACGATCAAATGACCACGCGGGAATCTCGCATGATCCGAAACCGGTCATCTCCTCGATGGGCAGCCGCAAGACCGCGTCGCTCACACCGCCCGGAGTCTGGAAGGCCTTGCGGGATGCGGCCGGAATGCTGTCCAGATCCCGCACAGTGAACTGGGGCGGTTTCCAATCCGCAGGGAATTCCTCCGGGGTGTCCAAGCGCAGGGCCACCAGGTGAGGCAGCGGCCCGCTGCGGGAGAGCATCACCGTATGCTTCCCCTTGGTGAGCGGCAGGGTCAAAGGGCTATCAAAATTCCTGCGGGCGATTTCCCATTTTGCGCCGCTGCTGTTCCAGGTGAATTCAGCCGGTTTTCCTGAGGCCGCCGGACCGAAGGTGACGCCCATGCAACAAGTGCCCTGATCCTGGTCGTCGATAAAAACCTCGATCGGCCGCGCCTCGGCCGCGGCGTAACAAACCTGCAGCGTGTACTTGCCGGCGACCGGGACTTCGAAGGCATATTCGACCCTCGAACCCCATGGCTGCTCGGCTCCACTGCTCACCAGCGGGCCAGCATCGGCAAATGGGTCGGGACTCGCGTGGACCCGGACATTGCCGCTGGAAAACGACCACGCGGGAACCACCAATGAGCCGGCTTCAGCCAAGCAAGCCGGGAACATGACGCTCCAAGCGGCAACTGACACCCTGGCGAGCTTCCCCAACTCCAACCGGCGGGAATGCCCTGGCGTGGTCCCGCCTACGAGCATGCGGCTGGGTTTGAATTGCGGCCCCACAACAGCGGGAATCACGCAACCGGAACATGGACGGCGATGAGTTCTGAAAATGATTATCATGTTAGAGATTGAGTATCACAGGTGTCAGGGAGAGGCCTTCAGGGTTGCGGATGATACGTTCCGTTGGCTTCAGATCTTACAGAGTCCCGCAGACACACATCAGCCGGTGGCTCGCGCCACCGGCTGACCGGGATGATTTGGTCAGGCAGGCAGGTCGCCGCCTAACGGGTTGGGGTTCGTTTAGTGATATGTTAGGGTTGGCACACGCCGGCCGCATCCACCGGACAAAGGGTGAATTGTTTCGGGCACTGAGTGGCTTGGAACGGGCAAACCGTGGTTTGGACCGGGCACTGGGTAGCCTGCGGCGGTTGCGGGCAAACCGTCTGCGCCCCGGACGGGCACGCGGTGGGCGGCGGTGCCGGGCATTGGGTCAGTGGTTGCCCACAAACGGTGGCGAGCACATTACATTGCGTGGCCGTGTTCTGCGTACACACAGTCGGTTGCGGCGAGCCGCAAGCCGTGGCGAGCGCTCCGCAGATAGTGAACTGGGACGGGCACGCGGTCGGGGTAGTCGGCACCGGGCACTGGGTCGGCACCGCCGGGCACCGGGTCTGGATGCTCGGGCAATCGGTATAGGTCGTCGTCGGGCACTGTGTCTGGACTACCTGCGGGCAAGAGGTGGTCACGACCGGGCATTGGGTATCAGCAGCCGGACACAAGGTTGACTGATTATTTGGGCAAATGGTCGTGGTGTGCGGGCATTGGGTGGCAGGAACCGATGGATAGTAGGTGGGTCCGCATTGATCGGGTATTGCCGGGCAATTCGTCTGCACCACCGGGCAAACCGTGGACTGCGGCGTTGGCGGACAATAGGTGGGAACGGTCTGACAGGTGGTGGATGTCGTCGTCGCGCACGTCGTGGGATTGACATTGCACTCGGTGGCCGCAACCACGCACACGGTGACCGTCTGCGGGCAGAAGGTCGGGATCGGTGGGCAGGTGGTCGTGGTGGTCGCGTCTGCCGGGCAGGCGGTCTCGATCAAGGGGCACTGGGTCGTGACGGGACAGTTAGTCGGGACCGCACCACCACACACGGTGGCCGCACTGGGGCATTGGGTTGCAGCCGTGGGAGGCGGGCACTTCGTTTGTTCCAGCGGGCACTGGGTGGGCTGGACCGGACAACTGGTATCGACCGTCGGGCAGGCCGTGTCCGCCACCGGGCAATGAGTGGGGACATGGGCCGCCGGACATTGGGTGGGAATACCCAAGCAAGTGGTGACCGTGCCAGTAGGACATGCGGTGGCAATCGCCGAACAAATGGTTTGGGTGTTAGCAGGGGGATACATGCACTCGGTCGGAGTCACCGGACATGCGGTCACGACAGGCAGAGTCACGCATATCGTTTGCACACCGCTACAGAGCGTTTGGGACGCCGTGCATTCGGTTGCGCCGGTCGCGGAGCATTGGGTGGTGGATCCCCCAGCAGGGCAAACCGTGGCGATCACCGGACAATGGGTCGGGTTCTGCGGACAGAAGGTCGGTCCGGGTGGGCACTGGGTTTGTTCCGACGGGCAATTGGTGTTCTCTTGCGGGCACTTGGTGATGGTGAACTCGTTGGCACAAATCGTCGTGAGCAACGGACAAGTGGTGGGGGCGTCAGCCGGGCACTTCGTTGATTCAAGCGGGCATTCGGTGGCACTCACCGGGCAATGGGTGACAGAGCCGGGGTCAATCGCACACTGGGTGGGAATACCCGTGCAAGTGGTTTCGGCCACCGGGCACTTGGTCGGATCCACCGGACAAGCCGTCAGTTGGGTCGGGCAGATCGTGGCACCACCCGTACCGTCCGCCGGGCAGCGGGTGGGCTCGGCCGGACACTTGGTGAAGACAATCGGGCAAACGGTTAGATCGACCGGACCGGTCGAGCAGATGGTGCTCGCTTGTGGGCAGATCGTTGCGATGCCATTGCACTCGGTGGGGGGGGAAGGATCGACACACACCGTCGGTTCGTTAGCCGGGCATTTCGTCGGTTCACGCGGGCAGGTGGTGAATTGCGCCGGGCAGTGCGTGAAGATATGAGGGCAGGTGGTGGGTTCGACGATATCCGTGCACTCGGTCAACTTTTTCGGGCACTGGGTATCCACCGGGTTTGGCGTGCATACCGTAGGCACGGCCACAGCCGGGCAATTGGTAGCAGTCACCGGGCAGTGGGTGGTTAGCAGCGGCAAATAGGTATATCCACAGTTGGGTCCGAGTGCCGTGCAGTAGGTTGAAGCTATTGTTCCGTCGGGACACAAGGTAATGGCCGACACCGCGCACTTGGTCGCGTCGCCGATGCATTCAGTGGGTTTGCTCGGGCATCCGGTAACTACCTCTGGGCACTGGGTCCACAATTTCGGGCAGAAGGTCGGTTTTTCCGGGCAGAACGTCTGATTTTCCGGGCAGGTGGTCACGGACGCGCCTGGATTGGCCGGACAGAACGTCGGAAACACGGGGCACTGAGTCTGCTTGGCCGGGCAGTGGGTGAGCAAATTATTCGGGCAAACGGTGGGGGATTCCGGGCACATGGTGGGGCTCGGACACAAGGTCTGCTGGCCGGCGCAACTTGTGAGTGTCGGCCCTGCCGCCGCGCATACGGTCGCCACCGGTTGCGCCACGCAGAACGTTTGCTGCCACGCACATTGGGTCACGAAGCTGGCTGTGATATACGGACAGACGGTAGCCGACTGGACTGCGCAGGTGGTGGTGCCGGTGTTGACCGCCGGGCATGTGGTAGATGAGACCGGGCAAGCGGTGGGTTTCCGCGGACAGGTGGTGGGAATCGGGAGTTGCGGGCACACGGTGGTGTTCGTCTGACACTGCGTGGCGATGTTGGAACAACTGGTGAACTGACCCGGGATCGGGCAGATGGTGGGCTTATAGAAGCACTGCGTGGGAGACATCGGGCAAGTGGTCGCCACCCGCGGACACTGGGTCGGATCCTGCGGGAATACCGTGTAGACGTCCGTGCAGTCCGGCATGCCGCCCGGGCAATGGGTCAGCTCTTTCGGGCAAACCGTGGCGACCTTGGGACATTCGGTGGGGAAGATCCCGCCTGCTGCCGGGCAGATTGTTGCCGTGATCGGACAACCGGTGACTGTGGGAGTGCCCGCGCAGGTAGTCGGCAATGGCGGGCACGCAGTCGCCACCAATAGACATTGGGTTGTAAACGGTTGACACATGGTAGCGTTCAACAGCGAACATTGGGTTGGTACATTGATAGCACACTCTGTATAGAAAAGATCGACGGTGCCGGAGCAAGCGGTGGAGGACCGCGGACAAACGGTTTGTTTGATCGGGCAGGCGGTGATCTGGACAAGCTCCGGGCATTGGGTGGGAACCTGCGGGCAGGCCGTGTTCCTCGGGCAGATGGTGGCTGTCAGCGAGTCCGGGCAGACGGTCGGCAGCACCGGGCACCTGGTATCCTGGCGCGGACATTCCGTCGGCACTTGCGGACAGAAGGTGGCATCAGGAGTCGGGCAAATCGTGAAGGGTTTCACGCAGGTGGTTGCCGGTGCGGGGCACTGGGTATTGATCAGCGGACAAGTGGTGACCACCGGTGTGACCGTGCACTCGGTCGGGCTCGGAGGCACCGGGCAGACGGTAGCCACATTGACCGGACAGACCGAGGGGTTGGACGGGCACTTGGTGGTTTCCTTCGGGCAGTTGGTGGGCAGCGGGCAGATCGTTTGAACCGGCGGCGCGAAGCAGGCCGTGGCCACCCTGGGACAGGTGGTGGGGGCAATACCAATGCACATCGTCGGCAGCTTCGGACAACTGCTGGCAAGGATCGGGCAGGTAGTGGCCGGAACGCTCGCCGGGCACTGGGTTTTGGCCGGACCCGTACAGGCCGTCAATACCTTCGGGCAAGTGGTGGCGGCGCGTCCTCCGATCGGGCAGACGGTCGCCACGCCCGCACATGTGGTTGGCGCTGTCCCCGGACAATTGGTTTGAACGCCGGCACAGAAGGTGGGACCTCCGGGGCAGGTCGTGGTGGCCGTGGCCGGACAGGAAGTGGGGATGGCCGGGAAGATCGTCGGCTTGACCACACCCATATCTTCCACGCGGACCATGCGCAGCATGAGTTTGTTCGGCGAGGGATTACCCGGGACATACACGAAAGCGCGGTGATTCCCAGCGTCATAGTATTGCACGTTGTTGAGGATGGGAATCCACTTTTCCGTAGCTTCGTCGAAATACTCCGGGTAGTATTCGCCCGCATTCCCAGAGGTGAAATTGAGTTGGACAACGGGCAGGGAAACATCATCGATGGCAAGCTTGAAGTCCGGATTTCCGGTTGGCTCTGCGTAGGAATGGAGCCAGAACAAACCGCCGATACACACGCAGACAATGAGGACGGCGCGAGTGATTAGAGGGCGCAGGTCCTTGATGTTTTGTTGGAATGACATGGCTGGGGTTTCCTTCTATCAATTAGAGTTGGAACATGACACACGCCTTGCGGAGAGACCTCCCCATCAAGGCAATTCCGTGATTATCCAAATTTCGCAAATTCCGCAAGAAAAAAGTATCTCGAAAATGAAATAAATCGCGTAATGCGGGTTCCTGGCGGATTCGGGGATTTTGGGCTCACAACTCCGCGTTTGACCTCGGAAACGCCGTAGTGTCGAGCAAGCCGGATTCCCTGAAATGGTAGGGCGTGGCGGCCTCGCCGCGCCGTGACTGGCCTTGCGGCCTGAAAGGACACGGAGAAAGCGAATGGCTAAGCGCTTGGATTTCAGCGAATCAAACTCCCACCATTCGCACCGCCATCCGGCGGACAAGTGGGACTTGCTCGGCCATTCGACCCAAACGAGGTGGTTTGCTGAGTTCCGGGGCTTGAATCTCATACGCGGCACCGACCATGGGCACTGCTCAAGGCGGGGATGAATGCGGGGATGAATGCGGGGATGAATGCGAACATCGAACATTGAACGCCGAACTCTGAACGTCGAACAGAAGAGGGCGAAAGGAACAGCCGGAACGACTCGGCTTTCTCTCTGCGGTTCGAAGTTCGATGTTCGAAGTTC
>CAISTY010000004.1 GCA_903888515.1 Akkermansiaceae bacterium
CCAACGGCACGGCCCCGCTCACCGCCGGTCCGTCCGAACACCTGTTGACCGATTGCCCCGGCAGGATTGTCATGGGACCCAGCGAGGACATCTGGTGCTACCCCGATGACCCGGACCTTGATCTCGTATGGGTGGCATTCATAGATGACACGCGCCCCTTGCGGCAGGTGTCGGCGGCGTGGCTTGAGGCGGTCTGAGATGAAGATGCGACGGATCCGGGCTTCCGCCGGGAAGAGCGGCAAGGAACAGGATCCTCAGCGACCATGGCGGGAAAATGGCGTTCATCGAACCATGACCGCATTTCATCCCTGAGTTCCGCAGCCGCTGCCCGGTTGCGAATGCGGCATGCCCAGACGACAACGACGCGCCAGCCCATCGATTCCATGAGGAGCTCATTTTTCAAATCGCGACTCCGGTTTCCTGCGATTTTCGCGGTCCACCATTCCGTTCTCGTCTGTGGCATCTTGAAGTCCGAACATCCCGGATGCCCGTGCCAGAAGCAGCCGTGGACGAAGACCACGGTCTTGTATTTCGGCAGGACGATGTCGGGCTTTCCCGGGAGTGACTGGTTCCTGGGTCCGTTCACCGTGAAGCGGTAACCGAGCCGGTGGAGCATCGAGCGCAACGCCAGCTCAGGCTTGGTGTCGCGTCCCCGGATGCGGGACATGACCTCGGAGCGCTTTTCGGGACTGAAGACATCGGCCATCCGGGGAATAAAAGCTGAAAAACTGAAAACTAAAACGCTGAAATCAGGAATTTCGCGGGCTTTCCCTCCATTTCCCCCTTTTCTCCTATCAGATATTCTGGTTCTCTCTGCGCGTGCTCCTCGCCGCCGCCATTGAACGTCTCTACGACCTGAACGTCGGAACCACACCGGTTCAGGAAGGTGCACCGCACGAAAAGCCGCACAAGCCGCTGTTGCTCATGGCGGCCTTTGATCTCATCGATGAGGGGCTCGCCACGCCCGATCACATCCCGTGGTGTCAGGCCATTCGCGACCGGTTCACCACCCGCTTCAATCTCGTCCGCAAGCACAACGACCAGAACAACCCGGACCTTCCCTTCCGCTATCTCGCCGGCGACGGGTTCTGGGCACCCCTCGAAGCCGATGGCGTCACGCCGGTCCGCCGTGAAATCCGCGTGTCCGACATCGGCCAGATCTTTGCCCGCTTCTCCCAGATCCTCGACCCCAGGCGATCGACAGGAGAGGCTGAATTGCTCTCGCTGGCAGGAAAATCCATGCTCCTCCCGCAAGATCAAGCTTTCCATCCGGCGGGTGAAGGGCTGGAATGGAGGTGCAAGCAGTTGATCGCCTAACCCAGACCACTGCCCGCCTTTCATTTCCGCATTTTCAATTTCAGCTCTTGCGTCTCGTGCCCCACTCCTCGTCCTAAACATTTCACCGCGACACGCTGCTGCCGAAGTTGATCAGTGGAGAACTTTCAATTATTCTATCCAAGCCTCGAAACCAATGATCACCCGACTAAAACTGCAGAACTTCGGCCCCCTGTCCAAGATCGATTGGCCGCAACTCGGCCATATCAACCTTGTCTTGGGTGGGAATGGTGCCGGGAAAACCTTTATTCTCAAGTCGCTCTATTCCGCCATCCGAACTTTGGAGGATTTTAAGCGGGGTCATAATCCGAAGTCAGCGTCCGAGATTCTGTGGGAAAAGCTGCACTGGACATTCCAAGCCGACAAGATTGGTGATTTGGTCCTCAAAGGAGCTGCTCACGGGCTGGCTTTCAAGTGCTGGGTGGATGGCAAGGAATTTTCCTATAGCTTCGGGAAGGAGACGGCGAAGCAGATTGCCGCCCTTGAGAACCACGTTCCACCCCGCGCGAGCAATTCGATCTTTCTCCCGGCAAAGGAAGTGCTTTCACTTCAGCCGATCATATTGAGGTCTCGCGATACTCTGCAAGAAGTTGGCTTCGATGACACTTATCTGGATTTGGCTCGGGCATTGGGACAAACTACCCAGAAAGGGAAGAACTATCCTGAGTTCGCAAGTTCGCGCACCAGCTTGGAAGTCATACTCGGTGGCAAAATAGAGTATGATAGTGGCGCTAAGCGTTGGATTTTCAAAATGGGAAAACAAAAGTTCCCAATCAGTGTGGCAGCGGAGGGAGTAAAAAAGATCGCAATCTTAGACACACTTTTGGGTAATCGTTATCTTGATCCAGGCTCAATTATTTTCATCGATGAACCGGAATCAGCATTGCATCCAGGGGCCTTGATTCAGCTTCTCGATATTGTGGCGATGCTCGCGGAGCGAGGGATTCAGTTCTTCATGGCGAGTCATTCCTATTTCGTGGTGAAGAAACTCTTTCTGATCGCGCAGGAGAAAAACATCTCAATTCCGGTTCTAGCGGCAGATGGAGAGAATTGGCGGATTGCTGATCTGAAAGACGGCATGCCGGATAATGCGATCATCGACGAATCCATCCGGCTGTACGAAGAGGAAGTCAACCTTGCATTCGACTGATCATGACAACTGTAGTCGAATCTGGCATGACCTTTGGTCCCTATCCGAAAGGAACCTGCTTCGTCATCGAAAATAGCGGCATTCACAAGTCTGCTGGGGAGGGCGTGAAAATTGTCGAATTTGTAAAGCTCCACTCTCGCAGGGAAAAACCTCCGCTGCTTTGGCTTGTTGAAGCAAAGAAAAGTTCCCCGAAAGCCAATCACGAATTTGAGGAGTTCCTCGAAAGAATGAAGCAGGACGGCTACGGACGATTTCCTGGTCATAACCAATCCGTGGACGAGTTTATCGACCACGCTCGCAACGAGAGGCTGAGTGCTTTCGGTTCAGTTTCTAATGATTTCGAAGACTATTTCAGCGATATACGAGATAAAATGGAAAATGCATTGAACTTGTATTTCTCATGCATGCTGAAGCGTCACGTCGCAGCCGATGACGATTGGCCACAAACATTTAGAGATTTGGATCTAAGCACCATCGGTTTCCGTCTATTTCTGGTGGTAAAGTTGGCAAAAGACACTTGGCTTCCTCCGCTGAGTGAGAAATTTAAGAAAGTGCTAAACCCTCTCGTCAAGACTTGGGGGCTAGGCGCAACTTCTGTCGAGGTCTTAACGGAAGCCGGTGCGCGCAAACATGGATTGATCTCTGGCTCATAGCATCATGATCACTGATGACCAATTCGAGCGGATCGCCATCCATTGGTTCCATGACACGTGCTGGAATCACGTCAACGGCGCGGTGATGGCGCCGGGATGCGTGGCGGTGAAGTGGGAGGACGGAGAGAATATCAAACATCGAACGCCAAACATAGAGCGCCGAGGTGAAGAGAGAAGGCGCGTAGCTGAGAGCCTTCGTCGCGTTGCATCGCACCGATATATTGCCCTCTGTCTTTACCTATCTGAACTACCGACTTTAATATGATCGTCTACCTTGCAACAAAGGCCCAGTTCCAAGAGGACATTCGCTCCAACCGGATTGAGGAGAGGATCCTCGAAACATTCAAGGGAGTGCTGAGCCGGTCGGTTGGAAGCAGTGAACTCGCCTCCTGGAGGAATTCGCTACCTTACATGGATCGTGTGTTGAATGACCCTGCGATTCCCCAGAACACGGGTGTGGCGATTGAGTTCAATATTCCGAACACGGGCAAGCGGATTGATTTTATTCTGACAGGCACCCGCGTGGACGGGCAGCGAACCGCCGTGATTATCGAGCTGAAGCAGTGGCAAAAGGCCGAAGCGACCACCAAGGACGCGGTTGTCAGGACCTTTGTCGGAGGGCGGGAACGGGAAGTGAACCACCCATCTTACCAAGCGTGGTCTTACGCGATGCTGCTTGAAGATTTCAACGAAACGGTCCGCTTGGATCCCATTCACCTCCGGCCCTGCGCGTATTTGCACAATTGCGAGTCGGGATTGGTCATCAACGCCGCCCACTACGCTGCCCATACCAAACAGGCTCCCTCCTTTCTGAAGGACGACGCGGAGAAGCTCCGGGAGTTCATCAAGGCTCACGTCAAGTACGGTGACAGTGGTGAAACCTCACTTCCTACCGGTAAACTCACGCCACTGCACAAAACCATTAAGCCCGGCCACAAGTGGCGGGAACCAGCCGTCATCGCTGCGGAGGGTTCGGGAAACGGCAAATTGTATGCGCGGGTGAAGCTGAAACAATGATTGCTTCCGGGATAGGGCCGCCCGGCCGCAGGCCGGATGACGCCCCCCACTGGAAATTGCTTTTCACCCGAGATGCCACACCTTTCCTCCCGCCATCACTTCCTGGGTGGTTTCATCGAAGGTCACGCGTTGGCCGGTGCGGGCGGCGGCGTTGGCCATGATGGTGGCGATCGAGTGCTGGTAGCCGGCTTCCACGGGGGCGGAGGTGGGCTTGCGGGAGCGCAGGCATTCGAGCCAGTTGCGCATGTGTGCGTTGGTCAGCCGGTCCGCTCCCGTGTTGGCCGCGGTGATGGCCGGTCCGCTGCCCTTGAGCTTGGAGGGTTCCAACAAATTCGGCTTCAGCTTCATTACTCCCGCTTCTTTCGCAGTCAGGCCGCCATTCGGCGTGACTTCGCCGGTGTCGAGATTCAGTTCGCCGCCATTGGAGTAGTAGATCTCCTTGGTGCCGCCGGCGGAATTGCTGAAACGCGAGCTGTAGATCACCTGAAATCCGTTCGTCGGATCGTCCAGCGGACCGTAATCGAACACCGCCGTGAGCGTGTCGAAATTCGTGCGGCCGTCCTTCCATTGATAGATTCCGCCGTTGGCCGCCACCGACCGTGGGTGCGGAAGTCCGGTGAACCAGTGGATGGTATCGATCTGGTGGCACATCCATTGGCCGGCGATGCCGGAGGAATAAGGCCAGAACAGGCGGTATTCGAGGTATTTCCGCGGATCCCAGTCGGCTTCCGGGCGGTTCATCAGGAAGCGTTTCCAGTCGGTGTCCTCCTGCTTGAGCGCGGCCACCAGATCGGGCCGGCGCCAGCGGCCGGGCTGGTTCACGTTCCACGTCATCTCGGCCGCCACGATGGGGCCGAATTTGCCGCTCTTGAGGAATTCATAGGCCGCGTGATAGGTGTCGCCGGAGCGGCGCTGGGAACCGATCTGGATGATCTTGTCAGATGCCTTGGCGGCCTTGAGTGCCGCCCGGGCGTCCAGCATGGTCTCGGCAAACGGCTTTTCACAATACACGTCGCATCCGGCGGCGAGCGCCTCAACCAGATGCTGGGCGTGTTGGAAATCGGCGGTGGAAATGATCACCGCGTCGGGTTTGGCTTTCTCGTAAAGCTCCTCGTTGTTGCGATAGGTCGGCACGGCTTGGCCGGTTTTCTTGGTGAACCATTCCTCGGCCTCCTTGCGGCGTCGGCTCCACAGATCGGACACGCCGACGATTTCACAGTTGAATTCCCCGGCTTGGGACAGGAATGCGGGAAGCAGGGCGGAGCGGAGGCGGTCGGAAAAGCCGATGATTCCGACGCGGATTTTCGCGTTGGAGCCGGCGGCCCTGGTTTGGGCGAGGGCGGGCAGGGATTGGGCGGCGAAGATTCCGAGGCCGGCTAGCGACCCTTGTTGCAGCAGTTGGCGGCGATTCATGGGATGGTGTTTTGGGGTTAGGGTGCACTACGCTCCGGGATTGTGGGATCTTACGTTTTCCCGGAGTTGGCGGCGATTCTGTCCGCCCGGCCATGTCCATCACCCATCCGGGTGACATCAGCCTGAAAACCGGAATGAAGCCGCAGATGGACGCGGATTTTGTTGCTAGGAAAATTTTTCGAGGTGAGGCCGTTGGAACAGCCGGTGGCCGGACCCTGGGGGCGGGGAAATCAGGGCAAGGAGGCATCTCCATATTCGCACGATGGCACCGCCGTCAATGCGGGCAAATAAAATCGGAACTTCGTGGCTAAAGGGCGGTTGCCATCCGCGATTGTGTGTGCCTTGGTGGTGATCAGTCTCCGGTGGCGACATAATGATGGATAAAATACAACTCCCGAAGGAGAAAGCCAAGCTTGCTCTTTAGTGATCGATACCGGGATGTTGGGGTTGGTGATGACGCAGCGGCAATAGCGAGATCATCTGCCATTAGCATCGCTCGCTTCATGTGAAGCGGATCACTCACAATGATCGCGGAGGTCAGCCCATTCTGTCGCATCACAACTCGTGCCTCGGACAAATTCTGCTTGGTCGTCCGTGACTTCTCCTCGCATAGAATATCTGTGGCTGGAATCCCTTGCTGGATGGCAAGAGATCGCCCGACGCTACTCTCGGAATGAGCCTGTCCATCGCCAATGCCTCCGGTGAATAGGAGCTTTGGAGCCTGTCCCGCGCGATACAGGTCGATCCCGTGACGGACGCGCTCCTCGAAAACCGGGGATGCTGTGGTTCCTTGGACTGCCGCCCCCAGAACGATAATACAGTCAGACTTGGTCGCTCGGTCATTCGCGCCGTATCTCCAAACGATCAATCCCAGAATGACGCACCACGAGAGAACCGCTGCAAGGAGGCAAAAGCCGATCTTTCTGATGCATCTGCGCATGTCTTTAATTAGAGACACGGCCAGAATGATGTATTTCATTATTGGGCGCACAACAGTGTTTATTCGTAGCGCCTCTGGAAGTGAGATCCGGGAGGGTTGACGATGGAAGGATGCGCGTAATGCGTTGATTTGACAAGGATTTCTTTTCGACGGGTACGCATATTCGGCTGGGTGGACCAGGGTTTTCCGGAAATCCGGCCTAGCGGATATCGCGGTCAGGGGTCAGGGGTCTGAAGTCAGTTCAGGGGGCGCATGGACGCGGAACGTCGATGAAGAAAGACACGGGCAGGAATGCCCGTGCTCCGCTGTAATCAAGATAGGAGAACGTGGATCGAAGATCATCCACTATCCACAATCCACAATCCACAATACTGAGCAGTCCCTGGGTTGGAATACATTCAGTTAGCCGCAAAGAGGCACAGAAACCACAAAAGTAGCGAGGCTGCGCCTCAGACAGAAGACTTGAAGACAGAAGACAGAAGACCGGAAAACTGGACCTGATTGCGTACCTTGCGCATTTTTGCGGCAAAAAATACTGTAGGGCAAACCAAGAACTCATCAGTATCTACCTCTTCCCTTGGCGTTCTTGGCGCCTTGGCGGTTAGAAAATCTTCTCTTCAATCCTCAATCCTCAATCTTTTCCTCTTCCTCTACACCCATGACCCATCAACCTCCCCAGCACACGCTGGCGCTGGCGCCGTGGAGTGTTTGGTCGAGCGCCTCGTTGGCGCTTTGGGAGATTTTTCAGGTATCGGGGGAGGACCGATTTCCCCTGCGACCTGCGCACTATCATTCGCACACCCGCAAGACTCATGCTTGAAAAAACACGAGGTCGGTCCTAGGATTCGATTTCCGGCCCGCCTCAACCGTCAAACCCCAACCGCTGCCCATGACCAGTTTTCTTCCCCTGATCGATCCGCCTGATTTTTCCCGCACCGGCGATAGAGACGCGAGGCCGGGACCGTTTATCCCCTCGCAACCCGCAGATCCGTGTTAGAACTCAAGGAAGTCAGTTTCATCATCCGCAAAGACGGCGAGGAAATCCCGCTGATTGATCGCGTATCGATCTGCGTGCCGAAAGGCCACTTCATGGCTATCGTCGGACCTTCCGGTTGTGGCAAGACCACTCTTTTGAAAACCATCGCGGGACTCAATCCGGAGTCCAGCGGCTCCTTGTTCTGGGATGAACGCAATCTCTCCGAGGACGGGGATTTCTCCCCCTCGGAAATCGGCTACGTCCCCCAGTTCTCCATCGCTTACGATCCCCTCACCGTCGATGAATCCGTCGAAGCCGCCACCCGCCTGCGTGTCCGCTCCCGCAACCTTGCCGAACTCGATAGCCGGATTGACCGCGTGCTCGAAGAAACCGGCCTCAGTCCGATCAACGACCGCAAGGTGAAGGTCCTCTCCGGCGGCCAAAAACGCCGCCTCGGCCTGGCCATGGAACTCGTCTCCGATCCGAAAATCCTGCTGTGCGACGAAGTCACCTCCGGTCTCGACCCCCGATCCGAGCGCGAAATCGTCCGCCTGCTCCACGACCTCTCACGCAAGGACGGCCGGATCGTGCTCGCGGTGACCCACTCGCTCGCGCATCTGGAACTCTATGACTCGATCCTCGTGCTGCATGAGGGTTGCCTTGCCTTCCACGGGCCGCCCGAACAATTGACCCACTACTTCTCCGTCCATGACACGGAGGAGGTCTATCCGCGCCTGGCAACCCAGCCCTCCGAACGTTGGCAGGCATCGTGGCAAAAACACAGCGTTTTCTATCAGAAAATGCTCACCCACAACCGCGAACGTCTCGTCGCCAGCGGGGCCTTGCAATTACCTCCCTCGCCGCCGGCCCCAGCCCCCGCCCCGGTGGGCGACGAATCCGCAGTCCAACCGGCATCCCTATCCGTACCCATCGGTCCCGAACTCCCCGAGCTTCCGGGTTTTTACAGTCAGTTCGTGACCTTGCTTTCCCGCCGCTGGCGGATCTTCTTCCGTGACCGCGGCCAAGTCTTCCTGCAACTGGCCATCCTGCTTTGTTTCCCCATCCTCGTCACCTTGTTCAGCGACAAGGCTTCGGGCAACATCCGCCGCTATTCCGATACCCGCCAGACCGACGTCTTCGCCGAAATCCAGGAACAGCAAAGCGTCCGCGCGGACCAAGCCAAGGTCGGCTCGGCCGTCTCGGGCATCATCATGTTCCAAGTCGTCCTGCTCTCACTCATGGGATCTAACAACTCCGCCCGCGAAATCGCCGGCGAACGCCCGATCTATGAAAAAGAAAAATTCGGCGGTCTCCGGCCATCCGCCTATCTGGCGTCGAAGGTCGCGTTTCTCGCCTGTCTGGTGATCACGCAGTCGTTATGGATGGCGTTTTTCGTGAATTTTTTCGGCACCTTCCGCGGGGATTTCGTCCAGCATGCGGGGTTCCTGCTGTTAGTCAACGCGTCGATGACCGCCATCTGTCTGGCCATTTCCGCACTCATGAGAACCGCCGAACAAGCCTCGCTGCTGTCAATCTATCTGGTCGGATTTCAACTGCCGCTGTCCGGGGCGGTGCTCGCCTTGCCGGAGCATATCGAGGCCTTCACCCGCCCGTTCATTTCCGCCTATTGGGCATGGTCGGGCTCCGTCGAGGCGCTCCAAACCCAAGTCCTTGACGCGGTGAAGTCGGTCATCGATACCGGCCTCTCCCCACAAAATGCCTGCCTTTTCACCTTGGGCGCGCACATCGGGGTGGCTCTCGTCGCGGCATGGGCTGGCGCTTGCCGACCACAATGGGACTGATTTGCATTTTAACCCTCGATTCCATGGGGTTTTACGCATAGATTGCCGCAACCCCATTCCACGTCATGGCTCGCCGCGCCAGTTCCCGTCTCAACCCAGGTATCATCATCGGTGCCGCCGCAGCCATTGCGGTGGCCATCTTCGCCGGTAAATCACTGCTCGAAAAAAAATCCCCATCGTTCGGCGATGTCAAAAACCTGAGCATCGACGAGTTGTTGGAAAACGGCAACAGCCTGCGCGGCAATGAATACGTCGTGCAAGGCCAGGTCGATGAAAAACTCCAGTGGACGACCGACCGCGGCCAGTTGGTCAGCGTGCGCGTCGAGACGCCCGGGGGCGACGAGTTCATCGGCATCGAAATCCCTCCGGCATTCAATAAACTCAACATCGACACCAAACAGAAATACGCCTTCCGCGTGAAGTTCCGTCAAGGCGGCATCGCCGTCGCCACGGATGTGAATCGCCTATGACCACCAATCCCGCCACTGCATGAAAACACGGATCTTGTTACTGCCTCTGTGGTTCGCGACCCTCGCCTTGGGACAGGTTTATACTCCGCCCACCGCGCCGCTCAAACCCGCCCAACCGGGCGGACCACCGCAGGATACCGCTGCCGCGCCCGCAAAACAGCCCGCCGCCAGTCCGTTAGGTCAGGAAATCCCGATGCTAGATCCCTCGGCGGAAACCATCACGGTGGGCGGCGTCACCATTCCTCTCGGCGACAACCGCCTGCTCAAGGCGCGCTTCGAGAAATACCTCAGCCAACCCCCCGAGAGCGACGAGGCGGCGGCTCGCTACCGCGTCACCATCGCCGAGATTCTCGCCACCATCTCGCCGTTCCGCAGTGGCGGCCCGGATCTTTTCCAGGCCTTCAAACTCCTACCCACGGCATCTTCGTATCCCGGCGATGCCAATCTCTGCGGCTCGCTCGCCGAATCCATCTACATGGCCATGCTCGCCAAACAGGACGTCAACGGCCTCAAAAAACTCAACCTCACCATCGAGGATGAGAAAAAATCGATTATCCGGGATGGCGATTGGAAGGCCCGCCATGAACGCGACAAGGAACTCGGCAACGTGGATCCCAAGACCAAAACCAAAAACACTCCCGCCCAAACCCCAGGCACCGGCGTCGTCTCGCTCCAATACGCGGATATTCTCCGCCGCATCGCGGAAATCGAAGCCCTCAAAAAGGCCAACATCGTCCGTACCGAAGCCCAAACACTGCGCACCAAAGCCCAATACCAGGTCAGCATGATCCAGTGGTTCATCCAACGCCGCTACGAACACGTGCTCATGGCCGCCCGCTTCTATAACCAAATCTGGAAGGATGGTGACGCCACCCTGCGCGTCGATAAAGACTCCGATGTCGCCAAGTTGTTCTCCGAATCCGTCGGTGTCAGCCCGACCGTCGCCTCGCTCGATTCACTCTCTAACGAAGCAATCCGCGAGGTCGCTAAATACATCGAGGCTTTCGATCTCATGCTCTCCCGCGATGAACTCCACTCGGCCTCGCAACGCTTGATGGAAGCCTACGCACTGGGCGAATACCTCGCCCCGGTCGCCACCCTGCCACTGGAGAAAAAACGCCGTGTCGCCAAGTACGCCCGCGACCTGCACGAACTTTACGGCACGCTCCAAGCCCGCGATTATACCAAAACCAAAACCCTCGCGGAGCGTCTCAAAGCCACCGCCAAGGATTTCCCCTCCTCCAAGGTGGACAGTGCCATCGCCGCCTACACGCTCGCGTCCGACCTCGCCATCGAAGAGGCCAAGGCACACCTGTTGGCACGCGACAGCGAAAAGGCGACGGAAAAAATCCGCGCCGCCACCGAGATCTGGCCGACCAATCCGAAGCTCGACGAGTTCCGCGAAATCATCAGGAAATCCAGCACCTTGATCACTATCCGCAATGATTTCGACCGCCTCCTCAGTGAAGGCAACTTCCGCGAAATCGCCAAACGCCAATACGAAATCGCCCCCACCATCCAGGGCGACGCCATCCGCGAGGATGCCTTCAAACAAATCATGACCAACCTCATGAAAATCGAAGCTGCCCTCGGCAAGGCCGCCGAGTTCGGCAAGGTCGGCCAGAATTATGCCGCGTGGGAACAACTCGCCGAACTGCGCGAACAATTCCCCGACGACCCCAAACTCGGCCGCGAACTCGAACTGTTAGCCCCAAAGGTCGCCGATTTCACCAAGGCCCTCGACAAGGCCCGCCAGTTCGAAAGCCGCTCCCCGAAACAAACCGGCTCCGCCCTGTCGTGGTATCTCAAGGCCCGCAGCATCCATCCGCGAAGCAAACTCGCCGATGAGGGCGCTAAACGCCTCGTCCACGAAATCCTCCCACCCGACGACAGCACCCCGCCAGCTAACAGCAATCCCGGGGCCAATAGCACACCGGCCACCGTCGGTACCTCCACCGCCGGAATCCCCGGCACGAACAGGTAGCCTCAGACATCCTGATCGCGGAGGAAAAGGCATGAGACCTGGTGAATGAGAGGCGGCGGGCAGGATGTCCGCGCCACCGTGGCCCGGGCATCCTGCCCGGCGCCAATTGGTCACACCTGATTTCCAGAACTCAGCAAACCACCTCGTTTGGGTCGAATGGCCGAGCAAGTTCGATTCCCTCAATGGTAGGGACGGTCGGCCTCGGCCGTCCCACTTGTCCGCCGGATGGCGGTGCGAATGGAGGGAGCTTGATTCGCTAAAATCCAAGCGC
>CAISTY010000005.1 GCA_903888515.1 Akkermansiaceae bacterium
AACCCGACCCGGAAGCGCACTTCTCCACGGAAGACCGTTCATGAACACATCTTTGGCGACGGACGCGGCCTTGGCGAGCAAATTGTGTGGTTGTGGTTAGTTCGGTTGTTTTCGGGGCGTGGGATGTCGGGTGGCGAGCTTACTGGTTGAAGTCCAAGGGGCTGGTGGCACCGGCTCCCGGGCGTTTCATGACGTGGAGGTAGATCATGGTGGTTTCCACCGACGCGTGGCCCAGCCGCGCTTCCCCAGACCGCACAAGGATCCGACAGCGCTCATCTCAGTCACGCCTGCCAGAGAGCGACCACAGCCAGATGCCAAGGCCGCCCAGAATCAGGAAGGCAAGCATGCTCGGCCACAGCGGCATGACGTGTTCCGAAAATGGCTGGATCATGGGCAGCGCAATGATCCACCCGTCACGCCGGGCGGCGTGTGACGATCCGTTTCCAGAAACCGGGGATCGAGGCCGCCACGATCAGGGGCAAGGACCAGTTCGCCAAGTCGGATAGCGGGATCAGGAACATCCACTTGCACTCCGGCCGGGGATCGGCGAACCAGGCGGCGGTTGTGAGAATGGCCGATGCCAGATAGATCGTCGGCACCAATCCGCCGGACCCGCGACATGCTTTCCACAGGTTCACGATAAAGCCGCCCCAGTTGAAGACCACGACAGGAGCGGCAAGCGACAGGAGGGAGAGTTGGAGAATAGACAGGTCGGCGGGCATCATGGATGGATTGAAGCCTGCAAGGGTATCAGGCCGCAGGGTGCGATGCCAGTGTGGAATGCTCTCCGGTTGATCGCGATTCTTTCTATCAGGGTCAAATGTGACCCTGTGACGGTCGCCACGACCCATCGCGCATCACTATCATGGCCATGCATCATGGTTGCGCGCGTCCACCTGCTCGTTGAGGGTGCAGAAATCATAGAGCCAGCCGAGCCCGAGCAGTCCGCCCGTGAAGAGCCACAGGATGCCGGTGCCCAGCTTTCCGAGATACATCCGGTGGATGCCGAGCGGGCCGAGGAAGGTTTGCAGGAGCCAGGCCACCGAGTAGTCATAACGGCCCGCACGGTAGCGGCGGTTGGCGGCGTCATCCATGCCGGGGATCAGGAACAGGTCCACGATCCAACCGATCCCCAGCAACCCGAGGGTGAGCAGCCAGATCACGCCGGTCACCGGCCTGCCATAGTAAAACCGGTGGGCCCCGGTGAAGCCGAAGAACCAGAAAAGATAGCCGATGACCTTGCTGTGGGTGGGAGGAGCGCGCATGGGCGGTTCATAACAGGAATGACCCCGGATGCGATGGCAATGTTTGGCGGGGCGGGACTGGCGAAGAAGCCGAGGTGTTTGAGTGTTTTTTATGGCAACAAGGGCAGGGTTGTCAACGTGGCATGCGCCCCGCTTATGCGGCATAGCCAGAGATTGCATAAATTACACACATGGCTGTGTATGCTTTATATGCCATCTCCTGATCGAAAATGCCCATTGCCAGCTTTTTCATCACCTATCTCAACCCATCCCGATTGTCATTCCCCCAGATGGCCTTGGCGCTGGTCGGCAGTTCGGTTGGGCATTTTTCCGATTCCAGTTCCAGCACCACCAGTTCGTTCTCCTCATCCTTCTTGAACCAGCACCCAGGAACGAACACCCCTTGCGATGGGCCGACCTTCCAGTAGCGTCCGAGATTCCGCCCGTTGAGCCACAGGATTCCGCGACCGAATCCCCGCATGTCGATCCAGGTGTCGCAGGGACCGCCGACCTTCATCATGCCGCGATACAGGGTGGCGCTGCCCTGGGTCTTGCCGTCCTTGATCTCATGATACGTCCCCTTGGGCGGTTCCTGCATCGACATGCCGACCTGGACGAAGGGGCCGAGTTCCTTACCGTTGAAGACGACGGGGGTGGCCAAGCCCTTGTGCTCCTCTATCATGTATTTGCCGAAGTTGATCCGCCCCATGTTCTCCACCAACAAATCCATCCGATGCTTGCCCTCGGGCACGGTCAACGCAACCGCCGCGCCCTTGACGGACCTGCCGGATATGCCCACGACCTTGCCGTCCAGCAGCACATACACCCGGTCCTTCACCTTGCCCAATTCCAGCGATCCTTCCGCCGGTCCATCCAACGTCGTCCGATAGCAAATGAAGCCGGTGGTCTGTCCCATGTCCTCCATGGTCAGGAGCGTGGCATTCGTCTGGCCTTCCGGTATCGCGTCCATCAGGCGGCACTGCTCGGTTAACGCAATGTTTCCCATGCTGCCGGTGCCGGGGATCTTGGGAATGTCGGGCAGATTCCCGTCCTTCAACGCGCTCTGGATCGCAGCGCGGAATGCCCGATACTTCTCCGTCGGACGCCCCGATTCGTCCAGCGGGGCCGCGTAGTCGTAGCTGCATGTGATCGGGCGGTAACGGCCCTCCCAGTTGCCGCCGGTCATCAGCCCGCGCGTCGTTCCGCCATGGAACATGTAGATGTTGAACGACGCCCCGTGCCGCATCATCCAGTCGAAGTCCGCCATCTTGGCATGGGCGTCTATCCAGTGATGCGGTCGCTGCCACTGGTCGAACCATCCGACCCAAAACTCGGCGGTGAAATCCGGCTGTCCGGGACTCGCCTTGTGCAGCGCTCCAAACGCGGTTTCCGCACCGCTCCCGAAATTGACAGCCTTGAGGATTCCGGGGCGTCCGCCATGCCGCAGCGCGTCCTCCGACGCCCCGTCGCTCGTGAATACCGTCCCCTGATAGCCGCCGGATCGCAGCGCCCGTTGCAGTTCATCGAGATACCCGGAATCCGAACCATAGAATCCGTATTCGTTCTCAAGCTGCACCATCAGCACGGGACCACCCTGCTCCACGGACAGCGGCTGGAGCATGGCACCCATGCGCCTCATCCATTCGCTGGCCGGTTCCATGAACTTCGGATTGGTGGAACGCAACCTGATGCCGGGTTCCGCCAACAGCCAAGCGGGAAGCCCGCCGAGATCCCACTCGGCACACACGTAGGGACCGGGCCTGACTATCGCGTGCATCCCGCATTCGCCGCACAACCTGATGAATGCCGCGACATCCTTCTCCCCAATGAAGTCGAATTCACCCTTTTTTAGTTCATGCAGGTTCCAGAACACGTAGGTGCAGACCGTGTTCAAGCCCATGGCCTTGGCCATCTGGATCCGGCTGCGCCACTCGTCCTTGGGAACCCGCGAATAATGGATTTCCCCCGAACGGATCTGGAGAGATTTGCCGTCGAGGACGAAGGACGAACCCTCGACGCGGAACTCGGCGGCGAACGCATTGGTCGCGGAAATCAGCGCGATTGATAGAACAGCCAAATGAAGTTGTCTCAACAGTTTCATCTTGAATTGATGGTTAACAGATCGGCGGCGTGAGGGAAGAGGAAAGTTTTTCGCCGAGGTCATCAAGTACCGGCCGCACAATGCGACTGCCGAACAAGCCGCCGAGCTGACCCCGGGGAAGCCGCGTCATGCGCCCGGATTCGTCGGGGGCCTCACCTGTCAAGGGTGAGGCACCTTCAGGGGGATCAAAGGGGGGAGTGCCCCTTGCCAGAAGTTATCGGTGAACGATAACGTAGCTGGCCCAATTATGGGTCACCTAAATCCGGTCGGTGGAATGGCTAATAGCGGATCGGCGGCATGAGGGAAAGCGGAAAGTTTTTCGTGCGGTCTCGCCGGCACGTTGTCATTGTCGAGGGCGTCGGATTGTGTTGCGTGAAGGTAGCGCGGCCTCGACGCAGGCCGCATGCCAAACAGGGAGACTTCGCGCCAGGCCCCTTAAGTTAGCGCCATTCACTACTGACCCCATCAACCACGTATTGGTTTACTTCGTCCCCGAGGCTGCGAGTGATTCTACAAATTGCACCTTTTTCTCGATAAAGGTGAATGGAGGCGTTCTGAAAAAGGCGTCGAAATTCTTATTTTGAATTCGACATATAAAGGAATAGTTTGTTATATCATCATCCTTTTTTTCGCAAATTAGGACTCCCCGTGCGTTAATTGCTATTGGCTTCGCTCCAATAATCCAAACGTAGTGTCCACTCATGGGAACCCATCGTTTGGAAGTAGTATCTTTTACAAATTGCGTTGGAACTGAGCAATGTCTTCCAGCGACTCCCTCCGCGCTTGATTTCACTCCTTGTTGAAGCAGGATCATCTCGGTTTCTGAAAAATTAAAGACCTTAATGATGGATATTTCCTCATGATTCAAATCGTCACTAAAAACAACAGCCAGAAGAATAATTGTTCCAATAATACAGGCAGTTAGTAACGCGATTGTAATAATATGAGCACGCTTCATATAAATTCGTCAGGGATTAACGTACAGTTTCGGGCGTGGTGGAGTTTTCGTGCTTGGGTCACCAGGGTGCGCGTCGTCATCAAATGTGGGCACACAATTTCCGAACAACCCATAACATGTTTTTAGGATTGAGATCTTCGAATTTTCAACACCGATCTGAGATCCGTAAACATCGACTCCAAACTTCGCGGCAAGCGCTTCTCTGACCGTAGTGGCGTGGTTTGGATCGGACTCTCCAGCCGCTGTGTAACAGTGATATAGTTCGACAAAGCCATTCTCAGAAAAATCGATTCTCGGAATTTTGTTTATGGAATAGTATGTTGATCCAACTTTCGTTATTTTCGGGGGTTCGTCGCCCAGGTAGAAAACATTCGATGTGGACTGAGTGGAATCTTTGTTATACCATATCGTGGTTGCGTTACCGTGACCAAAACTTCCAATATAAAAGACATCTTTAAACTCTGCGACTTTGCTCCAGGCATCGCCGGATGATGCGTTGATTTCAACGATTTCGTCGCATTCCTGATCGAACTCTCCCGAGATCCAATTCCCAAACATGCTCGTCTGGGATTTGTCTTTGATCTTGGATTTGATGGAATTTTTCCACTGAATAAACATCGAAAGCGATCCATCGTAAATCAGAACGAACTTTTTGAGTCCAAAAATATCAACCAAATCAACCGCGTCATTCCTCAAAAACGAGTACAGGTTGATTCCGCCCTCTTCCTCAATCGGATCCGGCGAAGTCCAGCGGCCGGTCAGCGGGTCATACCAACGATACCCATAGTAATAGAGTCCGGTCTCCGCGTCCTGCATCTTGGTGCTGAACCCGAATGAGCAGGGTGCGGTGCCCTCCGAAACTAGGGCGTTGCCGAAGGCGTCATATTCGCGGCGGGAAGTGGGGACGTTCTGGTCGCTGCGGGTCCAGGCGACGATGTTGCCGTTGCCGTCGAACGAGGGGTAGTAGGGTGCGGATGAGCCGGGATTGGCATAAGCCAGCAGGCCGCCGACCCCGCCCGCGCCCTGGAGCGTGCCCGACAGGTCGAGGCCCCAGGTGAAGGTGCCGGTCCGGGTGAGAGTCGTGGAGGTCGCGGAGGTCGCGGAGAACCCGGCGATCACGTTCCATCCGTCGCAAAGCCACCTGCTGCTGGAAAGGAAGGCTGGGGCCTCCGCCGTGCCGCCCTTCCAGACGTGCCGGGCGATCATCCGGCCCATCCAGTCATAGGCGTAAACGACCTTCACGTAGGGATGGCCGACACCGGTCGCGGCGGCAGTGGTTTCCATTTGGATCAAGCGGTTTTCCGCGTCCCAAGTATACGCCCAGCGACCGTCATTTGTCAAGTTCCCGTCGGAATCGTATTGGGGCGTAATGGATTGTTTGGCGTACCAGAAGTGGTTGGTCATGCTGGGCGTGCCCGAATCGCGCTTGATGACGACATCCTGCCAAACGGGCGTGTCGCTGTTGGAGGCGGTGAGCGGGCGATGGAAAATCTCGCCGATCCGGGTGGCGTCCTCCGCATCGCCCCCACCGGCCGCCACCTGCACGGTCCACTCCGCGGGTGCCCTCCCGATGGCGGTGCGGCTGTTGCCGGTGGTGATGGTGGCGTAGCGATTCAGGGAATCCGGGGTGTAGGTGTGATTGCCGAGAACGTCGGATGTGCTGGTGAGGCGGTTGCCTATTCCGTCATACGTGTAGGTCGCCCCAAGTGGTACGATTTCGGCGGAGCCTGAGGTCTTGCGGGTGGCGGAAGTGACTTCGGAACGGTCGTTGTAGCCGTATGTCCAATAAGAGCCGTCCTGGAATGTGTTTTTGACCCTGCGCCCCAGCCGGTCGTAAGCATAGGCGTGGTAGGAGATGCTGGCGGTAACCGCGCTTCCCGTCATCCGGTCCGAACGGATGCCGACGAGGCGGCCCGGAATGTCGTAGTAACGGCTTTCCCTGAACCGTACGGTTCCATTGTCTGAGCCGAGAACCGTGGAAACGAGCGACGAATCAGCTTGGTAGGCATAGGCGTAACCGGTGCTGCTGTTGCCATTTTCGGGAGGGATGGTATCGGTGACTGATTCCATAAGTCCGCTGGCGGCATTGTATGAGTAGCCGACACTGCGGAAAGCCGATCCGCCATTGAAGGTTTCGGTGAAGCCGGAAGGGCGACCGGCGGAGTCCGGCGAATCATAACTGATGCCCTTGCCGGGGAGGACCGTATGAACATCATTGTAATAGCGGGTGTTCAAAGCGCCACTGCCCGCGTGGTAGCTGAGGGTCTCGCTGCCCATGCCGGCCTGGGTTACAGAGGTCGGGCGACCCAGCCGGTCATGGCCGGAGAATGCGACACCCGGCGTGCCGTCCGAATAAGCGATGCCGGTCAGATCGCCGAAGCCGTTATATGAATAAGTGGTGGTCACATTCCGCGCCCAGGTGCGCGTGTGGATTCTCCCGGCGGAATAGTAGGTGTGGTAGACAGTATGGTTACCGGCATCGGTCTTGTTCAGGAGCACTCCGGTGGCCGGGTCGTATGACCATTGCGTGAGATCGCCCGCCGGATTGTTATCGCGGAACGTCCGCATTTCGACCTTCTCGCCGAACCCGTTATATACATAGGTCACCTTGTAGGCCGCGGTGCCCGCCTCCTGTGTCACCTGGCCCAAGGCCGAATACTGATAGGTGGTGGTCCCGCCCGCCGGATTGGTGATTTGGGAAAGTTTTCCCGCCGCGGCGGTGTTCGCGCCATAGTAGGCATAATAGGTCGTGTTGCCCGCGGGGTCGGTGACGGATGACAGCGCGCCGCTGACCGGATCGTAGCTCTTGCGGGTGACTGCGCCACGAGGGGAAACCTCCATGATGGGTTGCCCGAGCGGGTTGTAATACCAGCGCGCGGGGGTGGTGTGGCCATGCCCGGTCCGGGATACGACGAGGCCGTTGACGATGACGGTTACCGCGCTGTTCGTCATGCAGTTGGAGTTTTCCGTGCGCGTGACCGTCTTGCTTGCGCGGGCGATGGAGGTGGTGACCGTGGTGACCTCGCCAGTCGGGGAAACGCTTACGGTCTTCGTGGCGACGTCATCCGCAGGCACCCCGTACAGGCACCGCTTGGTGATGCTGGTGACGGCGGATGCGGCGGAATTGCCGACATCGTAGGCTTTGCGTATGGACACTTCCCACCAGCGCCCGCCCTCCAGCGAATAATAACCACCGGTCTCGGTCACGCGGTCATCGGAAGCGGGATCCAAATCGCCGGAACCTGATGCCTTGTACCCGATATAGACCTTCGATGATGAGGCGGAGGGCTTGGTGAACACCTTGGTTCCCGAAGGCGAGGTGCCGGATACCATTCGTCTGGTGTTGGACGCATAGGACATCTCCGTGGAAACATCATTCCCTCCGGCCGGATCGGGGGTAGTGGTGCTGAGGGTGCGTCCTGCCCAATCCTGCACGGTGATCGTGTGGCGAGGGGATGTCTGCGGGTCTCCGACGATCTTTGTTGTTACCAGATTGCCCGAGTTGTCCCAGGAATATCCGTAGGACTCGCCAATGACCGCCGTGCCCCCAATGGAGACCATCCGTCCGTCGATATTGCGGGTGACAATCCGGATTAGGCCGCCCGGAAGAACCGTGTGGGTATCGCGTCCATTGTTGGGGTATGAGGTGCTGGTGACGGCTCCCGACGCGTCCCTTTGGGAAACGGTCCGGCCCGCGAGATCGTCGATCGTGACTTCGGTTCGCCAGAGGCCACCGGCGAAAACCTTCGAGGTGGTGGCGTGCCCCCGGTATTCGTAATTCGTCACGATGTCGGGTTGGGCCGCATGGCCGTTCACGGCGGCCACGCCTCCTCGGTTAACCGATACGATCCGGCCAAGGGCGTCCCGCACCGTGCTCGTCGCGATACCCTGCTCGTCCGTGGCCGCAATCTCGTCGCCCGACACCGCATACCGCTCCGAGACAACCCGCCCGTCCTGTTTCACGGTGACGCCTCTTGTCGATCCATCCGCCCAATCCTCGTATTCATAGGTGGTGGTGGTGGCAACACCCCATCCACTACCATTCCTGATCGAGAGTTCCCTGAGATATGGCCGCCCACGGGAATCACGGATGACGATTTCCCGGGTCGCCTCGGAAGCGACGGGCGCGTCATAATTCGCTACCTTGACTGTGATTGACCGGACATCGGATCCCGGCTGGGGATTCGCGGTGGGGTTGTTTGGAGTAAATGTGTCGTTAGCGTATGAGCCCAGCTCATAGCTAGTGACATACCCGTTGCCCTCCGCGTCCAGCGAGCCGAACGAATTACCGACCCATGGGCAACCGGGAACCGGGGATCCCACGTAGGTGAACGAGGTGGAGGGAATCCCTTCCGATGCCGAGGCATATTCCGCCGAACTGTCCTGCCGAAGATACGTGTAACTGCAACAATTGCCCCAGGCGGTCGTGAGACCCGCATCTTCCAGAAGGCCCACCAGCGTTCCAAGTGTTGCAGAGCTGCCGACTCTCGCCCATTTCCTGATTACTACTGATGTTCCGGGCTTGTAGGTGGTGCTGCCCTGGAGCCGGTCGCCGATGTCGTCATACGTCAGCACCGTGAGTTCCGAATTGGACGACGTGGCGTTCGCGAGTGAGGGGGTTCCGTTGTACGGCCTAAGTGTTTCCTTTGTCAGTCCTACCCACGATGGGTAAGCGCCGGTTTCTTCGCCGCTGTAATAGCTGTAGGCTTCCCAGGAGCCGTCCGGGCGGGCAACAGATTTGACACGGCCGGGGAAAACCGGATCAGGCTCCCATGTGGTGACAAGGCGCGTGTTATTGGAGTTGGAATAATAGACCCTTTCCTCAAGCAGGAAAAGCCGGTTTTCCACCATAACGGCGGGCGAGGTTCCAACCTCGCGGTATTGATAGAGATAAATGCGTTCGGTCTTGGAGTACAAAACCCCATTACGAGTCACCGTGGTGACGTCGGCGCGATGCCATCCCGAGTTCTCATCATAGAACGCGGAGGCGGTATCCCCGACCTGCATGCCGCCATCCGTCGTGACCCGCACTCCGCCCCCCGAAAGATTCACGACCTCCTTGACGCGATCAACGCCATTCGGCCCGGTGGAAGTCACCTTGACGCCGCCGTCATGAATGCCTGCCACCCCGTCGATGCCTTCATAACGGATCTTTCGGGACGGGGTGGCGGTTGTAAGGGGGGTGGATAAACCGGGTTCGGTAGAGGGCGGGGTGAATGAACCGGCCTCATAGATGCTGACCTCGAAGCCGCCGGTTATCGGCAGCACGTCGGCCAGCCGCGTGGAATTCCGGGCCTGGAGGCGGCTGCCGTTTTCACCCCTGAAAATCTTGAGCGCGTTGCCATCGGGGTCCCTGACGGTGATCTTCGTGAGATCCGCAAGCGAGGGAGCGATTGGCCCTTGAAGCGAAAGCGATCCGGTGTTGAAACCGCCGGATTCCGGTGTCGAACCGAGCGGGAGGCTGGACTTGAAGCTGGCGGGCGTGACTTCCGCCGGTTGTCCGGTTTCGGGATGCTCCTTTTGCTTGTCCTTGGGAATGGTGGGCGGAGTGGCCGAGGTGCCGTTGTCTCCTCCGTCGCCGTTGCTCGCATCGCCGTCGCCGCTACCGGAGTCATTGGCTTTTTTGTGAAGGCGGATCTGGATATCGACGGTGACGTCCAGATATACGCCGTATGCCGGGGAAACCTCCTGCTTTATGGTTTCAATCGCTTTCCAACCGGAGTAGGCGGTGGCCTCCGACACCTTGTAACGCGTTTCCAGGACCATGTCGCAGGGAACCTTGATTTCGAAGGTGCCGGAAAGGACGGTCAGGCAAACAGCGGTATTTTCGACGTTTCCCGTGATGTTCAGTTTGCCCTGATATGGCAGTTCCGGCTCGATCTGCATACTGCCGGTGCCTGTGGACAACGCCATCACACCACCCTCGTTGGCAGTGTCTGATGACGAAACCTCCCTATTGCCACCAGTCAGATAGGCGTCGGTGCCGTCCACCGGCACGGTGTACATGGTCATTGTCGCCGTATAGGTGTTCTGGTCGATAGGAAGCGTGACTTTGCCATGGAAACCCAGGTTGTCCTCATCCCCAGAGCAGTCTCCGCCACAAGCGGCGGTTGACTTGGACAGGGGGATAAGGGTGGTTAGAGCCGTCAGGGCGAGAATTCCGAGGTTCATCGGGAAAGCGGATTTCAGGTCTTGGAGAACGGAGATTGTCATGCGATCCGTCAGTGGCGGGTTACGAATCATTCGACCGGACTCCACACCATGATGGTGGTCGCGGCGGCCAGCGGAACGGTGTCGGGCGTGGTTGGCTGAGGATCGATTCCATCGGGCAGGCCGTCGCCATCCGTGTCGGGATTGGTCGGATCCGTGCCATGCGCGATCTCCTCCGCCAGGGTCAACCCGTCGCCGTCGATGTCCGCCGCCAGTTGGTAGTCTTCGGCGTCCGTCTGTCCGTCATGATCGGAATCGACATCCTCGATCATGACCCGCCAGAAAAGCTTGTCAGGGGGCGGTTCGTGATTCTCGTCTTCGGTGAAGATGAAGGTGAATTCCTCTTCCGTCCCGTCGCCGATGAATGCCTGTTCCACCGGAGACCAGCTTCCCTGGGTCAGATCGGGCGAGTAGCAAAGGGTGTAGAGTTTCCCGGGGATGGTCGGCCAGGTGATGATAATGGCCGCAGGCGTGATGGGGTCGGATATGCCGTCGCCGTCCACATCGCTGCGGAACTCCGGTATGTGGATGACATTCAATCGAACCAATCCGTCGGGCGGGTTGGGATCGAATGGATAGGTGCCCGCGTTGGCTTCCTGCTCGTTGGTCCAGCCGTCGCCGTCCGGGTCGTCCCCGGGACGGTAGGGGAAAACGTCGATAGGGAAGAGTTGGCCGCCATAGCACATCCGTTCCCAGATGTCGCTCATGCCGTTGTTGTTCCCGTCGATAATCGCGTATGACGGCGACGCGCAGAAACCGTAGATCAAAAGACTGGCCAGAAAGATGCGGTTCACTTGTTGCCTCCTTCCGTTTGGGCCGGCTTTCCGGTCCTCCAGTAGTTGAGGACGATGTTCCTGGGTTGCGGCGGGTTGGCTTTGAGGTAGGCTTCGCGCTCGATGCGGGCACGCTCACGGCCTTCAAAGGCGGTTTTCAGACGTGCGTATTCGCTGTTGTAGAGGTCGTGGAGTGATTGGATGGAAACCAGGATCTCGTCGGCCGGTTGTTCGCCTACAATGGTGAACGTGGCCGGACCGTCAGGGAAAGACGGAATGTCAGGTGGGTGATATTCGCGGCCACGAGCGGCGAATCGGGCGGCCATGAGGCTGGTGTCCACGTAGCCCCAAGCCATGATAAGGCCGTGCATGGTGGCTGCGGAATCCGAGAAGCAGTGAATGCCGGAAATCAGGGCGAAGTCGGCGGAGGACCAGAAGGCAATCTGCCCGCCTTTGCCTCCTGCCCAGTAGCGGACCAGTGATCGTGGCGGACC
>CAISTY010000006.1 GCA_903888515.1 Akkermansiaceae bacterium
GCTTACACTGCATGTTTCCGACCGGTTGGTCGCTGCCGCCAAGCGGGAGGCTGCGAGTAGGAGGACGTCCGTTTCAAGGCTGGTGAGTGACTACTTCCGCGTGTTCGCCGTCACAACTTCCAACGGTTCTGGTGGGAGCTTGCCACCGATCACGGCTTCTTTGGTGGGCTGCATCCGAAGCGCGGATGAAGACCGTGAATCCTATGTTGACTATCTTGAGCAGAAGCACTCGTGATCGCGTTGGTGGATACAAATGTCGTTCTTGACGTGATGCTGGGGCGGGAACCGCACCTATCGGATTCAGCGGCGGTCCTCGCCGCCGTGGAGACCGCGCAGTGCGGTGGGTTGCTGTGCGCCACAACCGTAACCACCATTCATTACATCGCGGAGCGGCAAATCGGGAGTCAGGCGAGCCTCACGCGGATTGCCGAGCTAATGTCGATCTTCGGAGTGGCTGCGGTGAACCAGGCAGTCCTGGGATCGGCGATCGGGCGTGGCATGGCTGATTTCGAGGATGCGGTTTTGCATGAGGCGGCGCTCCAAGCTGGAGCACACTGCATCGTCACAAGGAACGTCGATGACTTCAGTCTGGCTGAGATACCCGTCTACAAGCCCGCACAGTTTATTGCAGCTCTGGCAAACGAAGACGCAGAAGGCACTCCTCTGAACCGCCCATGACGCCCCAACTGCTAGGAAATTGCTTTTGGGGTGAAGGCCGTTGGAAAAGCCGGTGGCCGGACCGGAGGGCGGGGAAAAGGGGGTTGGTCGTTTCCATTCTCACCCTCGCCACCACCGGCATCGGCCAGGCCGCGCCCGGATCGAAGGGCGGCCCACAGCCACCCGCTCCGGCCAAGGCGGAGAAGCAATCACCGGATGAGGTCGCGGCCGGCATGGGCTTGGAAAAGCGCTCCACCAAAGAGATCACGGCCCCGACTGGGTGCGCCGCTTCGCCATCAGCAACGGCCGCGAAACCGGACAATTCTCATTTGCAGACATCGAAGACCCGGCCGCATGCCCGGAGTGGACAAGGCCGTTTTTCGAATAATAACTAGGAAACAATCCATATGAACCCCATGAACACACTCGTTGTTGGCACCGTCACCCTGCTGCTGATCTCATGCCCGGCATTCGCCGCCCCACCGGCAACCGCCGAAAAGAAACCCGCCGCTGCCGCCACCACCCAGCCCCAGGAATTCCCCCTCCTGCTCAAGAACAAGGAGATCGTCATCCGGCGCACGGCGGATCTAACAAGCATCGAATCCGGACTCACCGCAATCCTTGGCAATAAAACCGACATCGACGACAAGAACACCCTGCAATACGACGTGCAGTTCGACCCCGGACAGGCTCCCTATACGGTGGTGTTTTCCTGGGACAAGAAAGGCTCGCTGGCCCACATCTCCCTGGATGCCTTCGACGAGAAGCAGAACCCGCCCGCCAGGGAACTCAAACGCTGGCTCACCAGGAACGCGGGCCCAGGCAAGACCACCAAAAACAAAAAGGCCGAAACCACCAGCACCACCTGGACCCACCGCAGCTGGCGATTCGTCCTCACCGAAGGCGGTGATGGCGAGGACTCGACCTGCTCGTTTGAAATCACTCCGTTGAAAACCAAATAGCCCCAGGCCTTCACCGGATCTTGAAGCAGTCGAGAAATCCCTGGAGCAGCGGGCCTTCCACGGCTCTGGCGGAAATCCACGCGTGGGAGGCCAGACCCGTGCCGACCGCGCCCAGGACGATCAGGATCCAGAACAGTATCCGTTTCATCTTCAGGTTGGCGCTCATGAGGCTCACTGATCCGGCGAACAGGCTGAGCTGGAAAAACAGATAGGATGTTTGAAACCGTTCGAGCGCCGGGGCCAGGCTTGCGGACTTGCGCTCGAGCTCCTTGGTCCCCTCGATCCTGCCGAGCACGCCGTCGATGTCCTGCGACCAGTTTTCCCTGCCCACCGCCTTGGATCCGAGGGTCATTTCCTTCTTCTCCTTCTTGTATCGGGCGATGTTGGCGTTGGTCGTGTCGATGTCCACCTGTAACGTCTCCACCTTGTCCGGAGCGATGGTGCCGGATTTCATCAGGGCGATTAACAAGTCTCGCTGGCCCTCCGCGAGGCTCTGCTTGATGCCCTTGGCGTTGTACCAATCGTGCATGTAGGCGACTTTCTGCTCGGCTCCCGACTGCATCGACGAATACTTGCCCGCCGCCCAACTGATGATCGAAAACACGGTGGCCACCGCGGCCATCGTCAGGCCCAGGGTTTTTTGAAACGATTCTTCAACGACCTTGGGGGCATGGGTGGATTCATCTGTCATACGCTGCGGCGGTTCGGGGTCATTCTGCTTTCAGCAACCCGGTATCGGTGATCTCAAGGCGGGCGGGATCACCCGTTAGACGGAAGCGGACACGCACCTCGGCATAGGCGTCCTCATCCTCGGATTTCGGAACCTGGAAGGTCACCCGGATGGAACCCCCGCCGTCGTCGCCGATCCCGGGATTCGATAGATACACCGCCATCTCCCCGGAATTCTTGAGATATCCGGCATGGCCGGACTTCTTGAGAAACTCCCCGGCCCGAGCCTCCACCACCTTGCCCAGATCCTCGACAACGGTCACCTTTCCGTCAGTCACGCGGCCGATGCAGCACCCGGCGTAGTCCCACTTCCGGTTGTTGAGTTGGATGAAGGCGCGCGAGTCCGGCGACCACGCCATGACACACTCGAAGTGATTGTAGGTCCGCCGCGTTCCGAAATGCACGCCAGGGGTTTTTCCAGCCACCCGGTGTGTCTTGAGATCGGCGATGAAATTGACCACATCCCCGTCTTCGGCACCGTCCATCCAGTAGTCGCCGGTGGATTCTTCCGCCCGATAGTCCTTCCATTCGAAATCCTTCCTGGCGGGTGCCCATGCCAAGGCATGACGCCCGTCCGGAGAAAGCGTGCCGGCCACGAGTTTCACCCGTTTCCATTCCTCCGGCGCGTTCGAGGCGGGATCGGAAACCAATAAACCTGGAACGCGCACCGCACCGATGACCTCCTCCGCCTTCTGACGGAGTTCGTCCACACCGCCCGCTTCATCCGCCATTTGATCGGGCGTCAGTTTCACGGTCGGCGATTTTGCGGGAAACTCCGCAGCTGCGCCGGCCGGCAGATCCACTCGGCGGCGCGTCCGCTGGAGAAGTTGGGAGTCCTCGAAATACGAGCGCTCTTCGAGCAGGCGGGTGCCTCCTTTCGGCTGGGGCTTGACCACCCGGAGGAATGAGAAATACACATTCCCCTGTTCATCCAGCGAGAGTTCATCGAGCCGCTTGGACCTGGCCCCGGCGGTCTCCACCGCCACCTTGATCACATCACCGGTTTCCAGCGCCCACACTTGCTCGCGCACCCCGTTTCCGGTCCGTTCATAACGAAGCGCCGAATCCAACCGCTGGTCGTCGCGCTTGTATCGCCGGACCAGGTCGGAAACCTCTCCGGCCGCCGGAACCATCGCGGAAATCCACACGCCACACAACGCGATCGGAACACCTGCCGACATCAACCCACGGGACACGGTTCTCATAACGGCCGGGGGTTCTATTTCGACGCCTCCGCACAGACGAACTTGACCTCCTCGGACTTCGTGGATCCGAAAAACTTGAAATTCTGCCACGCCTTGACGGTTGCGGCGGCATCAGCCTCCGCTCCCGAAAGCACCAGGATTCCTAACAATGCAATGGCGGCGGAGCGGACCGGACAGACGGGCGATGCGGATTTCATGACAGGCTTGTGAATGAATGCTAGGAAATTGCTTTTGGGGTGAAGGCCGTTGCAAGAGCCGGTGGCCGGACCGGTAGGCGGGGAAATGGGGGGGACAGAAGAGGAGGTTCGGTGGTTCGGAAGGGCGGTGTTTCGGTGAAAATAAAGAGACAGGAACCTCCCAATAGCGGATTTGGGCGAGGGTCAGTGGTTTGCTGCCGGATTCATGGGGAAATGCCTCAAGCGCGAAAATACCTATTCTGTCCGCTTGGCCAAGGATTCTTTTGAAAAATCTTCGGGCGGCGGATTCTTTGGGTGTGGACGCCTTCGAGGTCAGGTGTATTCCAAGACGAGGATGCGGCCATCATCGAGCGGGACTTCGGGGGCTTTCCATGATATACATTGTATCTATTGCCCGTTTTACCCTTACATAATCTTTTGCCCCGAAGTACTGCTTCCGGGATAGGGCCGCCCGGCCCAATGGCCGGACGACGCCCCCCACTGAGCCGGACGAGCGCAATTAACGCATCCGGTTCCTCAAGCTACGGTTTCGCCCCCAAGGCTGTCCACCACTTTCCGTGAGACACACGAATCCGGGTTCAGAGCCCCAGGTGCGTTTCCAGTGACGGGTCCGTAGTCCCGATAGTTGTTTCGGTTTACGAGCGCCATCCCCGTCTCTCAGGGCTTAGGCTGGCGCCAAGGAATTTGCTTTTCGCGGTTGGTGTGCATGAAGGGCTAAAGGGTGGTTCTGAGAGAGGGAGAAAAGGGGTTGCGGGGAAAACTGCTAGCAAATTGCTTTCCCAGTGAAGGCCGTTGGAAGAGCCGGGGGCCGGAACGGGGAAATGGGTTTCGGGTGCATCACACTAATTCTATCAGTTAGATATGTATTTGAGCCCCGTACCATAATTTTGAAAATCCGCCGTTGTTTTGTTCATCTCATCACCCTTTGGCACCCAGTTAGTGTATTTTCCAGGACCATCAATATCATGTAAGTACATCCAATAGTGATACGTTTTGCCTGCAACAACTGTAATGTCCACTTGACTAAGTCGTGGGTAAGTGTGACTCCCAAGCGCGCACGGGCCGCTGAGCCGCATGTATCCAGGGTCACGCAGCCACACCAATTTGCCGCCACTCGTTAAAGTTCCCACATGCATTCCATTGTCATCCACCTCGTTGTTCACCCAGGCCCCAATTGAAGTGGACTTCCTTTCCACAACAATCAGGCATTTGCCTGCGGGTGGTGTTCCTTCAGTGGCTACAGGGAGAATCTGCTTAGTTGGCATGCCGCAACTACTGAAAAGGATGGCGGCCAGCATTGTTAGCGTGGCGAGAGAAAAATCTTTCTTTGGAATGTGCTTCATAATGGAACTGGTGGAGTGACAAGAGCGATGCCTATCCTATTTCAATAGACACGCCAGAAAAACCTGTTATTTTTGCCCCCCGGTTTGGTGTAAAGCAGTGTAAAGCAAACAGCGGTTTTGTGGCGGTTTTTGTGTTTTGTGGCGATTTTGTGGCGGCTTCCCCACGGGGCCGATCACCACGAAAACTTGTCGGGCAGCCGTTCCAAGTTGCCGTTTTCCGCTACGACCGGCGCATCCAGGAAGAACACCGTGGGCTCCCATCTGAGTTCCCGCCCTACCCGCTCCGGGGATGCGAGGTCGGGACGCTGGCCCGGTCCCCAAACCGAGAAAAACCGCAGGGCGACGAACCGCAGTCCGTGCTGGTGGGCGGTAGGGTCGGACGGCCTCGTCCGACCCAGACTGCCCCCGAGGGTGAGATGTCATTGGCTGGCGATGCGCCGTGCTATCGCGCCGCCCATCCGGGCGGACAAGTGGGCGCGCCGAGGCCGTCACGCCCTACCTCGCCTTGGAGCTTGGTCAGGGCGTAGGGGCTGCACGGGGTGGCCGGATGGTCCTCGCGGGCTGGTAGCTGCGTGTCCGGGCCATAGACGCTGGATGAAGAGGCGAAGACAAAGGTCGGGATCGCCATGCGGCGGCTGAAATCCAACAGGCGGATGGTGCCGATGACGTTGGTGAATGGTTGCTTGACTTTCCGGCATACTGCCGGAAACTACCCCCATGAAAACCGTCACCCGCAAGTCACCGTTGAAACCCGTCACCGAGCGTTTGGAGGCCAGGGTGCCACTGCCGATCAAAAGCCTGATTGATCGCGCTGCCGCGCTTGAAGGCAGGAGCATCACCGATTACGTCATCGCGACCTTGGAGCGGCATGCGGTGAAGGTGGTGCATGAGCATGAGATTCTGCAACTCAGCACCGCGGACAGCCACGCCTTCGCGCAGGCGATGATTGCGCCGCCGAAACCCAACCGCGCCCTTAAAGGCATCCTTTCCCGCCACGCCAAAACCGTTGCGGTCCAATGAAAGGATTGCGGACCGAGCCGTTGGGTGGCCTGCATGACCGGAGCAGCTTCCGATGCGGGATTCCCGAACTGGACGATTATTTGGTTAGGCAGGCGTCTCAGGACGTCCGTCGGCGGGTGGCCGCGGTTTTCGTGATGGTTGCGGAGGAACGGCCGAAACGAATTCTTGGCTACTATACGCTTTCGTCATTCGCCGTGCGCACGACAGGTCTTCCCGAAGACGAGATGCGCAAACTCCCGCGCTACCCGACCACTCCCGCAACCCTGATTGGAAGACTGGCTCGGGATGTCGGTGAACCAGGGGTGGGAGGGCTCCTGCTGGCCGATGCGTTGAAACGGATTCTAGCAAGTGCCAGGGAAGTGGCATCCGCATTGGTGGTAGTGGAAGCCAAAGATCCATCCGCTGTCGCATTCTATCAGAAATTAGGTTTCATTCCCTTCAAGGGTTGTCCGCAGAAGCTCTTTCTTCCGATGCGGATGATTGCCGCAGCAGACAAGTAAGTCGCTCGACGTGGGCCGGCGTCAGTTCGTTCGGCCCCAGCCTCAGGACTCCTTACC
>CAISTY010000007.1 GCA_903888515.1 Akkermansiaceae bacterium
CGTGTGCGCGGCAATGGAGCGAACCTGAGATGAGGCAAGTGGCTCGGGCATCCTGCCCCAGACCGTGGGCGGAGCGTCCCGCTCCGGTGCGTGTGCGCGGCAATGGAGCGAACCTGAGATGAGGCAAGTGGCTCGGGCATCCTGCCCCAGACCGTGGGCGGAGCGTCCCGCTCCGGTGCGTGTGCGCGGCAATGGAGCGCGCATGGGAAGCATTGCAATCTAGCAGCCAAAGCGGTGTCGGCGTTCGTGCCTCACTCTGCCACCGCACTCCATGCATTGGCTTGCGCAGGGTCCGCGCAGGTATGGAGTGCGGTGGGAAGCGCAGCGCCACACCGCTTTGGCTGAATCCCAACAAGCAGTGCATCCGCGGTCGTCCTTGGCACAGCCCGAATCCAGATTCACAAATCGCAGAGGGATTTCAGCGGGTGGCCCGGGGTGTTGAAACCGGATAGATCGCCCCTCACTTTTTCTGGATGCGCATGGACACGCTTTCGCCGGCAACGAGATCCATGGTGATGCCGTCACGCAGCGCGGCCCCGGTCATGGTTGCGGTTTTGGTGCCGCGCGTGACCTGATAGGTCGCGTTTTTTTCGACGGTGAACCACTCGGGAAACTGGTTGATGCGCGGATAATTCAGCGGGAGATGCAGCAGTTCGCGGTGGCGCGGGCGGTCGAAAACCAGCCGCCCCTGCCACGGTGTTTGCGCACGCAGCGCAAAGACCACGGCATCGCCGTCGCGCACCGCACCGCAAATGACATCGTTGCGCCACGGGCGGACGCAGGCCCCCTGCGATTTCCACAACGCATACATCAGCGAGGTTCTGGCGAAATTCCCGTCGCCATGCCAGCCCTCGATCACACCGTCGGGCTGCTGCTTCGCCCACATCACCCGGATTTCGCTTTCGATCCACGGGGCGACGTCAGCCACCGGTTCGAAGTTGTGGAGGTTGAGGGCGCTCTCGATGGAATCGGCGTAGCCGTCCTGGCTTTGGCCCTCCCACGGATAATTCCGATAGTGCGCCGCAAGGAATTTCAGCGGCTTGATACAGGCTTCGCGGTATGGCTGGTGGTGGTCTAGCAGCCAGACGGTATAAATGCCGTTGAGCGTGTAGCCCCACGTGTCGGCAAGCCGTGTGGTGAGCGGTTTGCCGGTGATCGGATCGATATTGTCGAAGAACAGTCCGTGTTCGTTGCGGCCGACCTCCAGCACGCGGTCAATCATCTGATAGAGAGGTTTGCGGTATGCGGTCTTTTTTTCCGGTGCGGTGAAGTGGGCGATGGCATAGACTTCGCACAGGCCGAAGATGACCTCGCAGCCGTGATCGCGCAGCCGCAATTGGTGCATATCCCGCGTCGGGTGGTGCGTGCCGAGCAGGAAATAGTCCGCCATGCGGAAGGCCAGCTCGCGATAGCGTTCGTTGCCGGTTAGCCACCAGCAGCGGGCAAGCGTCTGCAACTGATCGCCCTGCACCTCGATATTGTCGGATGTGATCATGCCGAAGGGCGTTTCGACCGTCGCGTTTTTCCACATGTCATCCAGGATCCCGATCATGCGATCCGACCACGGGCTCTGTCCTAACAATTCCGTGATTGGAATCAACCCGTCCTTCATATACTCGGCGGCATCGAACATGATCTCCAGCGGCTGTAGCTTCTCGCGCCGCCAACCGCGCTTCTTGAAATCGTAATCGTCGGGCAGGTGCCCGATGCGCGAGGTCAGCCGTTGCTCGGTGGCGAGCATTTCCTTCATCCGTCCATTGAACAGCGCCTCGTCGGTGAAATAGGTGGTGAGCACCATGAACGGCCAGTTATCCGCCGCCGAGTCGCGGCCGTTCCAGTAGGGCGAATCTCTCAGATTCCGCGGGATCAGCCCGGTCTCGGGATCCGCATGCGCCAGCCAGCCCCGCACAAACCGGTCGCAGCGCGCGAGCGCCTCGCCCGCCGCTTCACCGTTGGCCAGCGCCTCCTCCATCGTGCCCGCCCGAGCCCTGCCCATCATGGTGGCGAGGACTGCGGCGGCAACCAAGGTGACGATGACGGGTGAAACCAGGAATTTTTTCATGGTGGGTGTTAGGCGGAGCATAGCGGACTGTCCGCTTGCCGCGATGCTGGCGCTCCGGTGGATGCGAAGCAAGCCGAAGATCGGCGCGAGACGCATGCGGCGGTGATGTCATGGTTGCACACACATGAACCCGCCGTACATTCCGGTTGAAACAATCCGCGCAACAAGTCACAGAACTTTCGCCATCACTCCCGCTCTCCGATCCGTTCCCGGATTTTCACCGCACGACCACTTCCTGAAAATCGCTTTTCTAACAACAAAGCCATCACCACGACCTGCGGCATTCAACCACAAAAACCAACATGAACCCTCACCGCAAGACACAACGTCCCGTGCCGAACCCCGGCATCGTGGTCTGGGCAGCCGCTCTCCTGCTGCACGCCGCCACCACTTTCGCCGCCGATGTCCCGCGCGATCTGGCCTTTCTCATGAGTTCCGACCCGCACATCGGGTCGGAAAACCCCAAGGCAACCCCTCCCGTCACGCAGGACCAG
Source organism: Akkermansiaceae bacterium (assembly GCA_903888515.1). Lineage (GTDB taxonomy): Bacteria > Verrucomicrobiota > Verrucomicrobiia > Verrucomicrobiales > Akkermansiaceae > Luteolibacter. Next base: position 2,557 of record CAISTY010000007.1, read on the forward strand.
ATAGCGGCGAAGGCCAAAGCCAACGTCGCCAGCATGCTGAAGCTGATAGGTGAGCCCTACCCCGCTGAGTTCCCGCCCGGCCTCCCGCAAGGCAGGATCCCAACACCCCGCGCACTTCTGTTAGCAGGTGACCTGACGGATCTCAGTGCCTGGCCGCTGTTTGAAACTGTCTTTCCCGTTCAACTGGAGCCCGGTGGCATTCCGGTCTTTGTCGCCGCAGGCAACCATGATGGTGAGCCCGCCGGCGCAACCCGCCAGGGCATTCTCGCCCGCAACCGGCAGCATGCCGACGCCAAACGCATCGATGCCCTCGCCCCCAATGGTTTTCATTATGCGTGGAAATGGCAGGGTGTTCATTTCATCTGTGTGAACCTCTGCCCCGCCGATACCACCGATCAGGAAACTCCGTTCAATTACGGCAAGCCGGGGCCGGGCAGTTGGAATGATCCCCTCAACGCGCTGCAATTCGTCAAGGACTACCTCAAGAAAGTCGGACCCACCGAGCCCGTCATCATCTGGCAACATTATGGTTATTGTGAAGGGTTCAACTTCGATTGGAACTGGTGGTCGGCCAAGCAGCGACGGCTCTTCCATGACGTGGTCAAGGACTATCACATCGTCGCCCTGCTCCATGGCCACACGCACGCGCCCGCCCACTACCTCTGGCCGGATCCACGAGCAGACCGCCAGGAAATCGTACGGTTGTTTGGTGAAAATCCCCCCAAAGACCTGCGCACCTTCGACGTCTTTTCCGCGGGATCCATAGGCGGCGGCACTTTCTATCTGTTCCGCATCGTCAACGATCAACTGTTCGCCTTGCACCACAATCCGCAGGGGTGGTCGAAAGACCCGTCCCTCACAATTGTCAAAAGCCTCAAGCCGCCGGTGCCCAAGCCTTGAGCACAAACATCGGTTCTAACAACACGCATCCCCTATCCCGGCCTTGATGAATCCACGCCTCACACGTGAACTACAAACGGTCGCTGCCATGATCGAGTGTTATTGCCGTGGCGTGCATGGATGTGGCGATCCGTTGTGCGGGCAATGTCGCGAACTGTTGGATTACGCGACCACGCGACTGGAACGCTGTCGCTTCGGAGGCGCAAAACCGGTGTGTGCCAATTGTCCCGTGCATTGTTATCAGGCCCGCATGCGGGATGAAATCAAGCGGGTGATGCGTTACGCCGGACCGCGCATGCTGTGGCGGCACCCGATTCTCACACTCCGCCACTTCCTGGATTCCCGGCGCCCGGTACCCGCGATCACCCGTTAGTGATCCGGACTTGTCACGATGCATCTGGAAGTGGTGAAGTATGGAGAACTCCTAGTTTCCCCCTATTTCTGGAGCTTGTTTTGCGATGCTGTCTGCCTCGCCAGCCACGCGTACATGTCCTGAGACGCATAGGCTGCTTCCCACGATGCATGACCGATGTGCTCCAAACTGGTGAACCGAACCTTGGTGCCACCGCTCTTGGTAATCGCCTCAACCATTTCCTGGGACTTCTGCAACGGAACAACCCTGTCCTCATTGCCATGAAACACCCAAATGGGCAGTTGCTTCAGCTTCTCCGCATCCGCCGTATTGCCTGCGCCACAAACGGGTACGACTGCCGCAAAGCGCTCAGGGTGATCCGCCGCCAGTCTCCATGAACCGTAACCACCCATACTCAGACCAGTTAGATAGACACGGTCAGCATCGATCGCCATGGTCTTGAGCAAGTGGTCCAACAGGCCGAGCAGCAATTGCTGCTGATTCGCCTGGTCCCAGGACTCATTGGTCGGGCATTGTGGGGAGGCGATCACGAACGGGTACGCAAAACCGTGCTCAACCCGGGCGGGCGGCCCCAATTTCGCCACAACGCTCAATGGTCCCCGGCTTTCACCCCTGCCGTGTAGAAACAACATCAGGGGCACTTTGCTGGCGGCACTATAATTGGCTGGGAGGTAAAGCAGATATGAGATCTCCTTGCCCTCCAGCTTGAGGGTTTGTTCGACCTGTTTGCCGGGGGTAGGGTCGGCGGCCAGCAGACATGTTGACGCGAAAATAGAAAAGAGGATCACATGGTTGCGCATGGCCGGATCTCCTATCGAAACGCCCGGTCAAGTCAAGCCCAATAAATCGGGTTCGCCCTGACCATATTGCGGACGCAAGCGCCTGTAAGCAAAGCCCGAAATCCGAGATCCTTTTTAAATCCGTACAATCCCTGCAACAATTCTGAACCGGAGCGTCAGTGACCGCAGGCAAATCGCCCATCCTTGGAGTGTTAGAAGCGGCGAGCGCGGATGGCAGGAAGCCTGCGAGATGCGGTATTGCGCGCCGTCTACCTCGATGCGCTCGCCGAATTTCGGGAGTGTTCCGGGAAACGCCAGCTTCGGCACCCGCAGGCTGAGGTCGGGAGATTCCACGAACCCGCCCATCTCTATTTGCTGCTCGCGCTTCACGCGGCTGACGAGAACCAGCAGGTCAAGGCCCTGCCACCGCGCCACCCACGCAACCTGCAATCATGAAGCTGTTTCTTCTCGCCTTCGTTTTCCTGTTTTTGGTGCTTCTCGGCATAGGTTTCTGGAGCATGATGGAGTCACTCTATGACCCCGCCCCCGGACCTGTGATTGAAGCGGAACTCCACCGGGCAGAGTTCGCCAACTACGTCTTCGAGATCATCATTTTCCCAGGGCGCTGGCTGGGGTCATCCGCCGTGTTCTTCGGTGCAGCAGTGTGGGCATTGTGTTGTTCTCTCTTGGTGGTATTCTTTCGGCGTCGGCGTTTAAATAGTCGACAGATACCAAGAATGTCTGCCTAACAAGATTCGACGACCCACCGGCATGATCCCCACAATTTCAAACTCAACCACGATCCTACCGCGCTGGCGGCAGGGCTAGGCGTTGCTATAAAAGCTTTTAGCTCAATACAGATCGATGGACACACTTGAGAGACAACGAGAGATTATTGGAACTGGAATCCCTGGACTTACGGCTTGTGTGTTTCTTGCAGTTGTGAATGCCTTCGTTTTCACGGTTTCAAACGGTCGTAATGGTCATCCTGCTGTCCAGATTTCAGACTGGGGCCTTGTTGGGAACCTGATTGCAATGGTCGGAGCATGGCTTGTTTTTGGATTGTTGAAGTGAGCTTGCTGGGCGCGAGCACTCGATTTCAAGCTCACATCACAAATGAACACTCCTCAATCGTCAATTCTACACGTCGGCCGGTAAAACGGCGCAATCCTTTTGGGACTAGCGGTCTCATCATCCAGGTTCCGTGCAAAAATCCGCCCTGCCAGCCGCCCTTTTCCAGTCGCTTTTTCCCTTGCCCAACCGCCAATCCCGCTCTAGCCTCAGTCCATGAACGAACTCATTGAAGCAGGCGATCCGCGGACCAAGATGGTCGGCAAGCGCCGCCCCCCTGCCGAGGGAGGTGCATCGTTAGTGGCGGCGTCCAAACTCAATGCCCTTGCCTTGCAGCTCAGACAGCGTCCGTTCCGGGTCAAACGCGGGGTCTATCGGTTCACCTCACATCAAGCCGCCGACGAATGGATGATGAATCTCCAACTCCGCTAGAAGAAACCCGCCCGCCCTCCGTCGAGGATCTGGCACGCTTGGCCAATAGCCTGAACGAGCTGGGAGCCAAGTATATTGTCATCGGCGGGTTTGCCATCATTGCC
>CAISTY010000008.1 GCA_903888515.1 Akkermansiaceae bacterium
GCATCTTCATTCAGCATGTTGGACACCCAACTGGACCTGCGCCGCGCCCATGTCATTGAAGGCACTTTGGAAAACGCTCCGCTCGCGGCCGCGGCCGGTGGCGGCCCCGGCATTTTCTTCGATCTGGGCAACGGTAATGGCCGCTGCCTGCTGCTGGCCCGCGAGGCCGTGCCATTCGGCGAAATCAAGGCCGATGGTAGCGGGTTCAAAGTCCTGCAAACCTCAAGTCGTGACCTGGACCTCGGGCAGCCGCTCAAGTTCCGGGTGGTGATCAAGGAGAACATGATGGAGTTATATATCAACGATTACCTGATGAACCTCAAACGGCTGAATTGCAACGGGCGGATCGGATTCATCAGTGCGGACAACATGACATCCTTCAAAAACATCAAGGTCTGGCAAAGCAACTGAAAAACACCCTGATCATGTAATCATGATTTGTCGTGTCCCTTGGTCGTCTTGCATACTGGTTCGATCAAACCTCAACATGGGAAGCTCCCGAAGTCCCGCTCGATGATGGCCGTATCCTGGTTCTCGAATACACCTGACCTCGAAGGCGTCCACACCCAAAGAATCCGCCGCCCGAAGATTTTTCAAAAGCATCCTTGGCAACGCGGACAGAATAGGTATTTTCGCGCTTGAGGAATTTCCCCATGAATCCGGTCGCAAACCATTGGCGTGCACTCGTGCCGGCCTGCTACCTGTTGCAGGCGATGCTATTCGGCGTCGGATGTGTCACCGACGGCGCACACGGCGCAGACGAAGCGGTCGGGAAAACGCACCAACCGAAGACCATGACGCTTGATCTCGGCAAGGGCGTGACGATGAAGCTTGTGCTCATCCCGGCCGGTAAGTTCATGATGGGTTCCAAGTTGTCGCCGGCCGAGGACGTCAGCAGGTACGGCGCCGACGAGCCGTACTTCGCCCTTGAGCATCCCCGCCACCAGGTAACCATCAGCAAGCCATTCTACATTGGAGTATACGAAGTCACCCAGCCACAGTTTACTGCGGTGATGGGTTTTGAGCCGTGGAAGGACCCGGCGCAGAACGCCAAGATGCTGACGAAGCTCGGACCGGACTACCCGGCGAGTTGGGTCCATTGGCATGAAGCAACGGAGTTCTGCGGCAAGCTCTCCAAGGCCGTCGGCAGGAAGGTATCTCTGCCGACAGAGGCCCAATGGGAATACGCTTGCCGGGCGGGCAGCGAGACGGCGTTCTGTTTTGGGGATGACCCTTCGAAGCTGGTCGAGTATGCTTGGTTACGCGGAAACATGGTCGACGGCGACAAGTCAAAGTCTTACGCCCGGCAGACAGGTCACAAGAAACCAAACGCCTGGGGTTTGTACGATATGCATGGGAATGTATGGGAATGGTGCCGCGACTGGTTCGACAAGGATTTTTACGCGAGTGGAAACGATGTTGATCCCGTCAACACCATTGAGGCGAAATGCGCTACTGTCCGTGGCGGGTCGTGGTACAACGACGCCTGCCATTTGCGTTCTTCGTCCCGCAACAACTGGTATGGCCCCACCTACCGCCACTATAATGTCGGGTTTCGCGTGGTGGTGGAGTAAACGCCGTTTGAAGCTGACCCGTCGGACTGCAATCGATAGTCGATAGGGTCCCGACCAGGGCGATAGCCCTGCACACCTCAATTTATTGAAAGACAATGCTTTGAGATTTTTACTAGACAAAGCGCATTGATTTTTGCAGGTGTTGTGGTGCGTAGATGCACGTCGGGTTTCACGCGGGCGGTATGCGGCATAGCCGGTATCGGTTTCGAATCCGAGGCGTTGATCATCCTCAGTGAAGTGGCCAACGCCTTTCGCAACCGCCCTGCGGCCACACTGCGAGCGATCTCAATGCCGGTGGTGCCAACCAACTGCCATTTGCGCAATGTAGGCTCTTCATCACGATTGAGGCGATGAGTCCCGGCTCTTGGCCGTCATTAATAGTGACAACAAGAACCCCAGCGCCAGCAGTGCGGCACCGAGGCCAAAAGCATACTCTGCGGCTTGCGCTCCGTGCCGATCCTTGAGCCAAGCGACGCCTTGGGGGCCAACGATGCCGGCGGCGGACCAAGCGGTGAGGATGCAGCCATAGAGGACCGGCATGAGGCGGAGACCGAAGGTGTTCAGGACGAAGGACGGCATGACGCCGAAGCCGCCGCCGTAACAGAGAAGGACATAGCAGATCAACGCGCCAAACAACCACGGGTTTCCAACCTTCATCAACACGACGAATGCCACGACCTGTGTTGCCAGCATGATGCGAAACGTCGTCAATTGCCCCAGCCTGTCAGACGCTCCACCCCAGAGAAAGCGGCCCAAGCCGTTGAAGACGGAACTGACGGCAATCAGGGTAGCGCCGTAAGCGGCGAGTGTGGCCGGTGAGAGAGACGGATTCACTTTCTTCCACAAGTCCTGCATCAGCGGAGATTGGAACCCGATGATGGCGATGCCGGCCACAATATTGCAGAAGAAAACCAGCCACATCAGGATAAACTGACGGGAGGCGAGATGCGGTCCCGCATTTTCATCACCGGTAGTTGATGCGGCGGTTGCTGGTGGATTGCGTAGAAAACCCGCCGCCACCATGCCGGTGACACCGACGACCAAGCCGATGCCGGCAAACACTTTCGGGAGTTGATTCGGAAACGCGGAGTCGAGTGCCGGCGCGATGACTTTGCTCATCAACAGCGCACCGAAACCAAAGCCCATCACAACCATGCCGGTGACCAAACCCTTTTTGTCGGGAAACCATTTGGCCGCAGTGGCAACCGGCGTGACATAACTGAGTCCCAATCCGATGCCCCCGGCAACGCCATAGCCGAGCCATAGCAGCGGCAACGATTTCAGGTTCAGCGCCAGAGCGGCGAGCAGGTAACCGGTGCCGTGGAGCAGGCTGCCGGTAACGGCGAGCTTGCGCGGACCGAATTTCGGAAGCAGGACGCCGCCGACTGCGGCAGCGACACCAAGGAAACCGATGGCGCAACTGAACGCCCACGCGACTTGCGTGTGACTCCAGCAGTAGGTCTTCACCAGCGGATTCTGGAAATAACTCCATGCGTAAACCGAACCGAGGCACAGTTGCAACAACGTGCCCATGCTGGCAATGAGCCAGCGATTGGATTTTGCCGGCATTCTAACAGTCCGACGATTTCGCCCTTGTCGTTGATGTCGATGATCCCGGCGGACGGAACTTCCGGCACGCCCGGCATCGTCATGATGTCGCCGCACACGGCGACCACGAAGCCGGCACCAACACTGGGTTTCACTTCGCGGATCGGGACGTCGAAGCTCTTCGGGCGGCCAAGCAGCGCCGGGCCGGTCGAGAGCGAATACTGCGTTTTTGCCATCCATGGTAAGTCAGCGTCGCCGACAACCTCGAAGTACTTGATCTTCAGACGGACTGCTAGCAGGAAAAATTCGCTTTCGGAGTGAGAGCCGTTGTTAGAGCCGGCCGGACCGGCCTGCCTGTCGAAGCCTTGGCGAAGGCCGGAGGGCGGGGAAATGGGGGGCGATTGGTGGAAGTGATCGAGGATCGCAGATAGAAGATAAAGAACCGCGCTCCGCTCATATTCATCCACAATCCACAATCCCCCATCTCTTGCTTTCTCCGGGAGCGGCTCAGGGGTCGGTGGGATTGGCGAATTTGAACACGGCCGCGGCTGCGGCACCGCCGGCGATGTTGGCGGCGATATGAATCCAGATGTCGGCGAAGTTGAGCATTTTCATGGTGGCGGCGCCGATGGCCACGGCGGAATTGAAGGCACCGCCGGAGACGCCGCCCACGGCAAAGGCGCCGACCACGACCGTGAAGCCGATGGCCAGCCCGTAAAACGAGTTGTTAGCCGTGTCTTTGGCGGTGGCGGTGTTGAGCACGACATAACAGAGGGCGAAGCTGAAGAGCAACTCGGCGACAAGAGCTTTGGTTACGCATGGGATCACCATGGGTTCGCCGGTTTTGTAGAGGTAGCCGACGACGATGGCCGCCGCCAGGGCGCCGAGGATCTGGGAGATGATGTAGGGAGCGACGTCCTTGGCATCGCAACGTCCGCGCAGCCAAACCGCCACGGTGACGCCGGGATTGTAATGGCCGCCGGACACATGGCCGCCGGCATAGACCATGATCATCAGGGCGGATCCGATGGCCAAAGGGGCAATGACTCCGGCTGCTCCGGGGATGACGGTGCAGCCGACGGTGAGCACGAGGAAAAACGTGCCGATGAATTCCGTGAGGTATTTTTTCATGGGATGGGTGGTGTGGAATGCGGTTTGTTCTATGCGGTTTGCCCTATCATGAGAATTCCACAAAGCGCTCGGGTCAAGCAAAAACACGGGAGGTGGCCGAGCCGACCTATTCGAGCGGAATCACGATGTCGTGGCAACGCATGGGATCGAGTTCCAACAAGGTGCCTTTGCCTGGTTTGTGAGTCCAGGAACCGCAATGCACGACGACACGTGTGCATGAAGCCTCGGCCAAGGGCTCGACGTGCAGGGAGGCGGATTTGCCGTCGGGTGCGATCTTCAACTCCATGGTCAGCGGTCCGAAGGGGGTGGCGATCCGATCGAGGCGGGTCAGCATTCCCGGGCGGGTCCATTCGGCCGGCAAGCCTTCGAACAGGTGCAACTCATGGCCGCGATCCAGCGCCAGGAGATGCACAGTCAGGCGGATGAACTCCGCGCTGGCCCAGTTATGGGGCATATCGCCGACTTTCCGGAATTTTTCGCCGGTTAGGGATTGTTCCTCGCGCCACGTCAAGATTGGCGCGGCATGGTTGGCGAACGCGTAGAACGCATCGGCCGCCTTGCGTCCGTTGCCCTGCCACAACCAGGCGTGGCCGTAAAACGAGGCGAAATAAGTCCAGATGCCGGTGGCGTCCCAGCCGGTGCCATACACCATGCCTTGGCGTTCGGTGGCTGCGAGCATGGCCAGGGTGCCGGCCACCAACGGATCGGCAATGTCGAAGATTTTCCCCGGATGGATCGCGTGGCAGAACCCCCACTGCGCGCGTTGCGGCAGTTCACGGGTGCTGGCCTCGCCCATCAGCACCGGCAGATAGGTGTTCCCGTTAGAGTCTTTGCGCATGTCGCGCGCGGCGGCCTTGCGGAAGGCGGCCATGAAATCGTCGTATTCCTTCTGCCAGCCCGCCGCCTCACCGGATTTGCCGAGCCAGCGTGCGGCTTCGATGAATGCGCGCAGTCCTAACAGATTCCAGCAGGGATTCGAGTATTCGGGAAACACCCCGCCGATGCCGCCGTCGGGCATGCCGGGCGGTACCAAGCCGTCGTCGAGCGGTGTCTCGTTGAGCAGTGTTTGGCGGCGGAGGGTGCGGATATGCTCCGCGATTTTTTGCAATTTCGGCCAGACCGATTCGAGCCATGCCTTGTCCCGGGTGAGTTGCGCGTGGCGGGCGCAGGTCCAGAGGACAATGCCGTTTTCCTTGGAGAAATCATTCAGCAACTCGATCCGGCCATCGGGTTGCTGGTGGGTGAGTTCGCAGGTGATTCCCTGGCGGGCTTGATCGCCCGCGCCGAGCATCGTCGCCGTTTCCAGCAAGAATGCGCCGTCGATCAGCCACAACCCGCGATAACAAGTCGGTCCGACTTGAAACGAGGTCATGCCATTCTTGATTTCGCGGGCCTGCCAGATATTGCGGATTGAGGAATCCACCAAAGACTGGATTCCCGCATCGGGGATCCGGATGCGGCCATACGGCAGTGCGGCCTTGTCCCACCAGGAGATCGCCTGCGCGCGTGCTGTTAGCGCCTGAGCGACGGTGGCCGGGCTCGTTGCGGTCGATCCGCCGCCGCTGTAGAGCATGAAGAAATCCGCGGATTTTCCCGGCGCGATGGTGAGTGTTGCGAGTTGGATCACGCGCCGTGATTTTTTCTCCTCCGCGATTTCCAACATTTCCAGCGACGAGCTGATGGCATCGTCGCCGTTGATGATGGCGTGCGGGGCCTTGAATTGAAAACGCAATTTCGTGTCCACGATGAGTTGTGGCGAAACGGTGCGTGCTGCCGCGCCGGTGTTAGAAACGCGCACGAGGATCACATCGTCGCGCGGCGGGGCGCGATGATCCGGAGATATGCCTTGGGCCCGCCCGGTGACCGCGAACGTCTCCTCGACGATGTGCAGGCCTGTGGCCGTCCGGCAGGTCCGCACGATCGGGACGCGCGGCGAAAGGAGTTCCTGTTTTTGCCAGACCGCGTTGGGCACCACTTCCACGGCGACGCGCGTCGCGAAGTCGTTGCCGCCTTTTCCATAATGATAGAGCAAGGTGCCGTTCTCATCGACGAGCGACTTGCGCGGATCGTCGGGCAGACAGATGGCGGTCTGCCATTGCGGCGGCGCATGGCGGAAGTCCAGCACCCGGGATGCCGCGCGCGGCGCGTCAGCGGCGGCGATGGAACATCCGGTTCCTAACAGAAGCAGTCCGGCCACACTGTGCCACAGGAGGTGAGGCAATCGAGAGTGAGGAATCATCGGGGGTGTTGTCAGTTTCCAGATGCGGGGGGGTGGTTATTCAGGCTCCTTTGTATTCTTTCAGCCACTTGCGCCCATTGTCGGAAATCTCCCAGATACCGTTCGGGGTTTTCTTCATGCGTCCGTCCTCGTTGACCATGGTGTTGCGTGCCCATTGCGCGGAGTTGCGCCAGCGAATCTGCATCTTCCCGGACTTGAGGTATTCATAATCCTGTGGCTTCAGAACGCCATTCATCTTCAGTCCCACCCGGTCGAGCACGGCCTTCGTCTTACCTCCACCGCCCATTTCCACTAGCACTTGCAGGATATATGGGAAGTATTCGGTGTGTGGTGTGATCTCGCCCTTTTTCTTTTTTCCAAAGAACCGTTTGCTAACAATTTCCTGCACGGCCGGGCTGGCGGCATCTCGTAAATCCTCAAGTTCATCCCACTCACCCACGAGTCCCTCCACTTTCTTCTGAAATGTGAGCAGGCGCCTAGCGAACTCAATGACCGAGGTGGCGGTGTCATAGTCGCCGCCTTGCATGGCCTTGGCTCCCTCGTTGCGGATGCGTTGCTCCTCCTCTGATAGTGAATCGCGGAGAAGTCCAAGGGCGGTGGAAACGTCGTTTTGGTCAGGGTCGTTGTTCATGTCTTGAAGAGGCAGTCACAGGGTTGAATTAATGGAGGTCGGCCTGACAGCTTTCGGGAGTCCTGAATTCTCGTGTCATGAATCTTCATCCTTGGTGGTTTGATCAAGTGAGATTTGGCCGATGATCCAGCCTGCTTCCGCATCTGTGATGGGCATGACGGCAAGCCTTGGCTGGCGGAGGAGAGGCGACACGGCAAATGACTCTTCTGATCGGATTGCCGCAAGGGAAAGGGGCGGAAAAAACGAGCGAAGCGGGCGAAAATCGCAGGTTAGCCAGACTGGGTCGGCGCTGGTGGGGTCGGGATAAGCAGTCCGGGCGACTTCCATGAGACCTCTGACGGCTTGATCCTGCTGACTTTGAAAGAAAAAGACACTGTCTCCCAACTGCATGGATTTCAGATGCTTACAAGCTTGTTGGCTACGGATGCCGCGTGGTGTGAAGATTCCGCGAGCCACAATCTCCGCCCACGAGGTGCGGAATGGGGCAAATTTGATCAGCCAGTGGCGCGGTGTCATTTCGGTGGGATTAAAATACGCATAAAAATTCTTGCAGGAGGGATTCCAAGCGCTTAGGTTTCCCCCGTCACAACCACCATGTGTGGGAGGTGCATTAGGCCGCGACTAAAACTCGCGGCCCGTTTTTTTCCAGGTGGTGTAGTCACGGTGAAGTTGGGCTCGGCGGTTTGACTGAGGGCGGTATGTGGTTTTTAGGATGAAGTGGTTTCGGGCGATTTTGAGCACGATGAGGTAGTTTTCCGGCTCAAACCAGACGCAGACGTGCTGGTCCCTGCCACGGACGTTGGCCCAGACTTTGATGCCTGAGTTTGTGTCCGTCTCGTTATCAATGACCGGTCGTGTCCACGGGATGCGTTCCAACCTGTCTTGGATTGGAGTGGTGCGGGTCGTCTCTGGTTCGCCCTCGGTGACGCAATGCCAGTAGGTGTTCCAGCGGTTTGAGTTGGCAAGGTGAGGATGGCGATGAACCCGCACCTCGTCGCCCCGGAATGTCGGATGGGTGGCCCAGTCTGTCTGAAAGTGCGAGTAAGCAGCGGCTTCAAGACCGTTGAGATCGGGGAAATTCACCAGAGCGAGTGCCTGTGGCAACCATGCGGGCGGGGAACTCATGGAGCCACCTCCTCGGTTTCTCGAATAGTCAGCACCCGCACTTTCTCGGTTCCGGGCGGGGAATCACCGGAAAGCATGAACTCGGCCTTGTCCTCGAAGGCATGCACCAAAGCGCGCTTGGCCTTGGAATCTCCCGCTGAACGCGGGCGGCGGGCGTAGGCGACGATTCCCAGCAACAGATCGGCAATCTGCGAGAGACGAATTTCATGGGAGCGGATGTGTTGCAAGTGGGCGATGCGCTCGCCAAGGGGGTCGTTGGCATCGATTTTCAAGGCCTCGTGTAGTGCCCGCAATTTCTCACGGCCTCGGGTATCCTTGATGTCGAGAAACGCCCGGTAGCAGGATTCCGGTTCGGTGGCGTGGCGCAACAGTTCGTAATAGAGGCTGTAATACACCTGATCCTGGCTGTCCTCCGGAAGGCGTTGGTAAGCGACGTCTTTGTCTGCCAGCACCACACAGCGGAAAGCAAGGTCGGGCTGGGCGAAAAACCAATCGAGCAGATCACGGTAAAAATCCAGTTTGGCCGGACTGACCTTGGTCCACTTGACCTCGAAGTCTTTCGCCATGCCGTGGCGTTTCCACAAAGCTTGTAATTCTTGATGCAAAGGGCGAACGCGAGGCGCGGGACAGGAAACCAGTCCTAGCAGCATGTTCGGCTCGCCGTCGGCGGGCAGGTGGCAGGATTCGTCGCAATAGAAGTGAATGACCGGGCGGACGATGAGCTGCGCTTCGGTCTTCCCCTGCTTGACGGCGAGGTTACGCCGCTGCGCCTCCGCCAGCTTGGGATAGCGGCGGGCATACCAGTCCTCTACCTCCTTGATATCGGCATCGTTCAAGCCATAGGCGGCATAGACCAGCCGGTCGATCTCCAGCTGCTCGTTGCTGGCATAGTCGTAGCGGGGGTTGTCCTGCTGTGATTGCTCAATTAATCTGAGATGAGGTTCTCCGTTAGGAAGTGGATGAATCATCGGAAGCTCCTTTAGGGCATCAACATCCATAGAGACTGTCGGCTGGACATAGGTTTTCAGCAAAAAGCGAATGAGTCTCGCGGGGAGCGTTGCAAGGAGAGGACAGCGCACAGTTACAGGAAAAATCCCGCTACTTTCTTTATCATAAACGGACCCAGCATTATATCGAAAAGTTGGCGCATAATTTCCTCGTGATGAAAATGTTAAAGCTTTCTTGAAGTAGCTATCCGCATTCCTTATCACGGCACAAAGTTGTGTTCGTGCGTAGCCATCTCGCTGGCCGATAGTGTAAGTTTTCAGTCTGCTAACAGCCCACTCACTCCAATCAATGAAGTAGTCCGTAGGCACCCAATAGTTAGGCATCCAGCCGTCTTCGGAATCCGACTCCCCCCCCTTGTCATAGGGAACAATGTATCGTCCGCCGAAGTAGCGCGTGGATTTATTATTGTCCTTCGAAATGCCGCGCTGAATCACCGCAGTGCGCAAACTTTCATCCGATCGAATTCGCTCAAGATCTGCTTCGGTCACCAAGAACTCCCGATAATCCTCTACGGAACGATACGAGCCTCGCGCATCGGGATTCTGAAAGAGATAGGCGTCGTTGTCGCCCGTCGCGAGTCCCTGTTTTACTTCAGCGATGTCACCGAGTTTCACGAGTTGCACGGCATTGCCGTTCATTTGCACCGTTCGAACCGGCACGCGCTTTCCTCCGATGGTCTCATGCGCCACCGGGGCGGTGGTGTCGTTCATTAGTGCAAACAATTTGGGCGAGGCGACGAAGAACGGCAGGTTTGTGTTCGTTTGGATCAGGTTTTGGCGGAAGTGGTAGATCGCGTAGGTCTGGTTGGAGACGATGGTGCGACGGGTGAAGCCCTCGGTTTGGTAGAGCAGGTGAATGAAATACTCGAATCGGTCATGGATGGAGACGTTGGTGAGGTCGGCCATCTGGCATGTGTGGGCTTCGGACGCCCCGCCGCTCTGGCAAAGGATGACGGCGCAGTTGACGGTGGCCTTGAAGGTGTCGCCAGAGACACGGACCATCTTATGGATGCGGTGCCGCAGCATCTGCTCGCGCAGCGGGCGGTGCGTCTTGATGGTCATAAAAGTGTCGCTGACGATGTAGGACAGCACGCCGCCATCGGCGAGCGGGCTCGGGCGGGCGGGATCGCCAAGGAAGCGGGCGATAAAAGCGCCGTAGGGATCCTTCGAGCCGAGACCAAGGGACTCCTTCACATCGTCCTCGATCTTGTTGCCACCGTATGGCGGATTGCCGATGACGATGTGGAAGGGAGCGGGGTGGCGCTCGCCATCTGAAACGAGTTCGGGAAAAAAGGTTTCGACGTTGAAAAAGGGCGCGGCGATAGTGGCATGCTTGAACCATTCGGCCAGCCAATAGGCGTCCTGCTGGCGGCGCATGTTTTCGCGGTCCATTGGGCTGGCTCCAGCGGGTTTCACACCCTTGGCCTTTTCAGCAAAGCCGGGGAACAGTCCTGCCAACTTTTCGCCGATTGACTTTGCGAGTTCGTCGCGCCGTTGGTGGGCAGTGGTAGGCTGGTAGTATTCCTCACGGACTTCGCGGAGTTCGGTGAGTATGGAGTTGCTTAGCAGGCCGTGACCGACATCGGCCAAAGTATTGGCGCAGATGAGGTTGGTTTCGAGGTTCGGTAGTGATGACAGGCCGTAGTTATGCGCGGGATCTGCTAGGTGGATTTCCTGCTCGACTACGAGGGTGAGGAAGAAGCGCAGCTTGGCGATTAGGGTTGCCAGTGGCTGGATGTCGAGGCCGTAGAGGTTTTTTTGGATGAGGCCGAGCTTGCGCAGGTAGTTGTAACTCTGGCCCTCCATCTCCGCCGCGATCTTGGCGCGATAGACCGCAGGAATGCGGGAGAGGAGACGTTGCTTCCAGAGTTCCGCCTGGGGATCGACGCGGCGCAACAGCTCGACCATGCGGTGGAGCATGCCCATGGGGAAAGCACCGGAGCCGCAAGCGGGGTCGAGCACGCGCACGGCTTCCAGAACATCGACGACGCGCCCGGCGATGGACGAGTAATCGGCGTGCGGATTGAGATCGTAGCAGAGCTGGCCGAGCAATTGGAGGTCAGCTGGCGTAGCTCCGCCTTTCTCAAACTCGGTGCGCAGGTGGAGGTGGAGCGCCTCGTTCACCATGTAGTTCACAATGCGGCGAGGGGTGTAATATGAGCCGGATTCTTTGCGGGCGGACTTGGCGGCGGCTTCGTCGTCGGGGTCGATCTCGGCGAGGAGGTTTTCGAAAACGAGGCCGAGCAGCTCGGGATCGAGCGCGACGTCTTCTTCCAAGGGGGTGTTTTCGGCGACGGTAAAGCGGTAGCGGTCAAAAATGCGATTGAGTCCCTCCATCGGCTGGGGTCGGGCACGGGCACCCTCGCCGGGCAGGGTGAAGCCGTCCTCGCGGCGTGCGTAGAAAAGCTTGTTGGGCACCTTGAAAGCGTTGCCCTCCTCATGGGTGAATTTCAGGTTGTCCTCTGGCAGGGCGTCGAAGAGGCCGCCGTTGAGGTAGGGGATGCGGTCGAAGAGGGTGTAGTCGAAATCGGCGGGGAGGTTCTGTTTGCCGACGTAGGCAAGTTTCTTGAGGTTGGAGTCGGTGACTTCCCGATCATTGGTGGCCTCCGGGCCGGATTTCCGGCGCTGATCCATGGGTCGGTTGAGCGACTGGAAGAAGATGTTCTGGAGAATGCCACGATAGTAGTTATTGCCTTCGAGGAAGGTGCGGGAGTCGCCGTCCTTGGTGAGGACACGGCGGTTTTCGGCGGTGTCGTAGAGTTCGAGGAGTTCGGCGGGAATGAGCCGCATCTCCTTGAGGAACCATGTGAAGAGTGTGCGGCAGATGAGGCGGACGGTAAACTCGTCGGTTGCCCGGGTGCGGTTGGCCAGTGTGTCCGGGGTTTGATCGGGAAGCTGGGCGAGGTGGATTTCCTGTCTGGCCCAGCGGAACCAAGCCGCTAGGGACTTGTAGAAGCTGTCCTTGAGTTCCTCCACGGAGAGGATTTTCTGCCAGGCTGTGTCGAGGTCGGCAAAGGTGCGGATGGCTGCCTCGTCGGAGAGTGATGCAAGGGAGAAGCGCTGGAGGAGATCGAGGTGGGCGCGGTGTGGAGAGTGGACGTCGATGTCGCGGATGAGGGAGACGCGGGTGAGCACGTCACGGGTGCCGTCGCGGAGGTTTCGGCGGCGGTTGATGACGGCGAGGGAGAGTCGTGCATCCTCGCGGAAGAGCACGAGCACCGGCTGAGGGACGAGGCGGTTCAGTGCACGGGTAATGTCACCGTATGTCTCGCGGGTGTGAGGCTGCCCGTCGGGGCGGGAATGCAAATCGATAGCGAAAAAGACGTAGGACTTGATGATTTTTTCATCAATCGGTTCCGGTTCGGAAAACAGGATGCCTTGTCCGCGAGCTACGGGTTTGAGTTCGTTTTCTGTGAGCTGAAAGATGAGGTGGGCAGATTTCCAAAGCGAAACGTGCGCGTTTTCTTCGCGGATGAATCCGTTCGGATCAAGCTGTTCCCGGAGTGACAACAAGGTGTCGATGGGCAGCGTGCGGTTGCTCGTGTAGCCCAGTGTGTTGAACAGGGATGTAGCAGCCGGCCGTAAAGACTGGGAAGTGAAGTCCAGTAGGCAGGATTGGATGGACTGGCGGAGATCGGGCATTGTGGGGGTAGAAGCTGAAAAGTTGAGATGAATCAAGAAACCCGTGCGATGAGTTGCCCGTCGTTGGATTCAAATATGGAAGTCATCACCCAAAGGAAAGGTTCGGTGAGTTGGAGTTTGCTGTTCGTATTCAGGCAAATCTCAGCACCGGCATCCGTCACGCTGAGTGAAGTCGGCTTCTGTTGGAAGTAATCGTGCATGGGAGTGAAAGGCTAAAGGTCTGAAAGTCTGAGGTTATTCGGATGTTACTTCCCAATGACCGCCGCGATCCGGCCCGATACGGCGGATGAGGCCGCTGGTTTTGAGTTTATCCAGATGATATTTCACCCCGTTTTCGGTGATACCTCCGAGCAGGGTTGCGAGCTCCCTCCGACTAACGGAAGGGTGTTCGCGCAGAATCCCTATGATTTTCTGGGTAGTCTTCTGGGTAGTCTTCTGGGTAGTCTTCCCCGACGTTTTCCCCGACGTTTTCCCCGACGTTTTTCCCGGCGGTTCGCCATGAATGATTTCCAGATATTCCGGGGAGAACGGGAATTCGATCCACAGGTCGTTCGGCTTGTAGTCGATGATGGGAGCGGGCGTTCCTGCATCCTTGCAGGCTTCAAAGATGCGCTGGATACCACGGCCCCAGGTTTCGATTTCGCCGGCGCGGAAGAAGGCGTTGGCCAAGAATGGATTGTATGGGGTGGAGGCGTGATCCGCCAACAGATTTTCCAAGGTCCAGCCTTCCGGCAGGACTGCAGGGTTCCAGATTTTCAGGCGGTTTTCATAGACGCGGATCTGCACAGGCGCACCGACAGCATAGTCCCGATGCACCAGAGCGTTGAGGATCGCCTCGCGCAGGGCGGCATTGGGCACCGGGTAGCGTTCGATGCGCTGGATGCCCTGATAGGTGATGGCGGCTTTGAGATACTTGGTCCGCACAAGATCGATGGTTTGGGCACTTTGCTCGAAGAGGTTGCCATGCACTTCGTCGTGATATGCCAAGTCGGAAGCCGAGCGGAAATAACCGATCTTCACAAAGGCGCCGGTCACAAAATGCTCCGGATCTCCGTGGAAAAGCAGCAACGCAGCGCGCTTGAGGTAGTCGCCTTCGGTGAGTTTGAGTTTTTCGATCAACGCGCCGTCCGACACGCGGAGATCGGCAGGATCGAGGCGCCCGCTGCGGGTGGCCATTTCCCGAAATTTTTGGATGGCCGGGGCGGACAAGTCGCCGGTTTTCACCTTTGGCACGGGGACGCCGTCCCATGTGCGGCCCTGTTTGCGCAACAGGAAGCGGTCGAGTGAAGCACCCTTGATTTCCTGCAAGGTGCTACCACTGCGGATATAGTAGTGGCCGCGGTAGCTGATCGGGTTGAGGTATGCGTCCACCTCGATGACGAGCCATGCCTTGTCATCGGTATGGTGGAGATTGACCGCAACGAGTATGCCCAGCAAGTCGCGGATCTTGTTAGGAAGGTCTTCCAGCAGTTTTGACGCGTTTGCCAGACCAACGATTTCACCCTTGTTGTTGCGTCCGATTTCCAAGCGTCCTCCTTCGGCATTGGCAAACCCGCAGACCCAGCGGAGGAGGTCGTCGCGCCACGACTCCTTCCATTCGGTGTGCTGGGATTCAAATCGGTTCATGGGAAGAAAAGGTTGAAGGATGAAGGATGAATTATGAAGGCGAGGATTTGGCCTTTTTGGAGATTGTGGTGAAAATGGCGAGGAGTTGGTGGTTTTCGTCGCGGAGATCTGGATTTCCTTCATCCTTCATAAATCATCCTTCTACCTTTTTTCCATAACGGCAAGCCAAGTGACGAGTTCCCAATCCCCGTCGTCGGCTTTGGGGGTTTCTGCGAGGGTGGGCAACAGGCCGCCGCGGCTGGAGAGCAGCGATGTGGCGGCGCGTTTCTGGAAGGTGCGTTCGATGGAAGCGAGGGCGCTCGTCGCGAGGACATCATAATGGCTCATGTCCGTGCCGCATTGGGTGCGGGTGTCGAACAGGTCACAGAGTTTCTCGAAGGCTGCGGGGTGACCGCCGGCCAGGCCGCGCAGGAGGAGGAGCGTTTCCTTTGGCTGGACGAAGGAAAACCGGGCGGTGCCGTCGTCGAGGATGTAAACGAGGAAGTGAGGGGCGAGCGGGTTGAGGTTTTCAGAGGTGGAAGGTGCTGAAGAGGTAGAAGCTGCGGACGGGACGTCCACACTCCTTGAACGACGGAGGCAGAAAAGAGCGCCGGGACGGGCGGCGGGGAATTCATCCGGCTTGGGCGGGACGACGGCGTAGAGGCCCGGCGGCGCGGACTCCAACTCGTCGCGCCGGCTTTCGAGGAACTGGAGGAGGTCCATGCGGAATTCATCCAGCGAGAAATCGGTTAGGCTGGGTGAATCGGAGAAATCCTCCAGATCGAGCACCTCGTCTTTCAGGCGCTTGAGCTGCTGGTTGCGGAAGCGCAGATCCTGGCTGATGAGTTCCTCAAGCTGCTGGGGATCTAGCAGATTATCGGTCTGTGTGGCGGCGAGGTCGGCGAGGGCCATGCGGGCTTCGACGCGATGTTTGACATTGAGATAGCGGTCGAGGTCGGCGACGGGCCAGAAATTCACGAGTTGGACGGCGGCATTGCGTGAACCAATGCGGTCGATGCGCCCGAAGCGCTGGATGATGCGAACGGGGTTCCAGTGGATATCGTAATTGATGAGCAGGTCGCAGTCCTGAAGGTTTTGGCCTTCCGAAATACAGTCAGTGGCAATGAGCAGTTCGATTTCCTCGTCCTGGGGAAAACGAGGCTGTTCGGCCCGGCGTTTCGAGAGGGGGGAAAAGTTTGTTAGTATATCATCGAAATCAGCGGTGCCGAGGGTGGTTTTGTTGTCGCCATCGCCGACGACGAGGGCGCTGTGGATGCCGAGGGTTTTGTGCGCCCAACCGGAGATCTGATCGTGGACGTATTTCGCAGTATCGGCGAAGGCGGTGAAGATGAGAACCTTTCGGACCGGTTTGCCGTCAAGGTTGATGGTGGGGTTGGTGACCTTTTCCTGGATGCGGCCGCGGAGTTCGGCGAGCTTGGCGTCGCGCTCCGGCTTCACCTTCTCGGTTTTCTCATATAGATACTGGAGCTGGGCGCGGTCGTGCCGGACGGCCTTGAGCCACTCTTCGAGTTTCAAGTGGGCGAGATGAATGCGGCGCCGTCCGCCAATGGTGAAATCCTTGGTTTCAGAATCCGGATCCTCGATTTCCTCCGGGCTGAGGCTGTCCCAATCGATATCGGGATTGTTTTCCGCGTGCGCTTCGAATTTGGCTATGCGATCTTCCAGCGTGTTGATCTTCTCGATCGTGCGGTGGAGCGTGAGGCGAAAGGAATCCACCGAGCTTTCGAGTCGCTTGAGGAAGTTTACCTTCATCATTGAAATCAGGATCCGTTCACGGCCTTCCTGTGTGAAACTACCAAGAATCTTGTTTTCATAGCCTGCCCTGACTTCCGACGGCAGATCTTCTCGCAGGAAACTGGTGGGATGATAGAGCGCCAGACGCAGCGCGCTGATTTCAGTATCCAGTTGCACGAATGACAGGAAGTCGTCTTTCAAGTCAATGGGCGGATGGATGGAGACGGGAGTGGGACGTTTGGGGAAGCCTCCGAGACGCTTCATCTCGTCCTTGTAATAGGTGGCGATTTGCTTGCGCGAGCGGGCAATGCTGAGGCCATCAAGCAGCTTGAAGAAATCGCCGCCAATGCTCAGGAGGAGGTCCCGGCTGGTGCGCTCCTCGGGTTTCTTTTTCGACCAGTTGGTGAAATGGGTCTGCGCGATGCGCGTGGTTTCCTTGACGGAAGGAATATCGAGGGATTTGGCGAAGGCCGCGTCTGAAACAGAATCGCGGGTGACATCGCCGCCGGCAATGAAGGAAATCTGGTTGCGGAGGTCTGCGAGTTGATTGTTGACCGGAGTGGCGGATAACAGAAGAACCTTGGTGCGGGCTCCCGTGCGGATGACCTCATCCATGAGGCGCTGATAGCGGCTGCGTTTTTCCGGTTCTCCCAGGCGCTGGGTGGCTTGTTTGTTGTTCCGAAAATTGTGGGATTCATCGATCACGATCAGGTCATAGGCACCCCAATTGAGATTTGATAGATCGAGATCGCCGACCTCGCCCGTGGTGCGGGACAGGTCGGTGTGGGAAAGCACATCGTAGCGGAACCGATCCTTGTCGAACGGGTTGAGCGTGTTGTTGGATCGATAGACAGTCCAATTCCGCCGGAGCTTCTTCGGGCAGAGCACGAGCACACGCTCATTGCGCAACTCGAAAAACTTGATGACCGCGAGGGCGGTGTAGGTTTTTCCCAGGCCGACGCTGTCGGCAAGGATGCAGCCGTTTGTTGCTAGAATCTTGTTGATTGCCGCCTTGGCCCCATCCTTTTGAAACGAGTAGAGGGCATTCCAGATTCCGGTATCGGGCAGGGCCGTCTTGCTCAGCACCTTGTCCAGATCGTCGGCGCCATCGAGGAAATGACGAAACAGGTGGAAGAGCGTGAGGTAGTAGATGAATTCCGGCGTTTGATTCGAATAGAGCCGGGCAAGTTCTTTCAGAACCTGGTCTTTAACATCGCTGGTCAGGCCGATGTCGTTCCACAGGCCATTGAACCAATTGAGAAGATCCTTGCGGTCACGATCATCCGAGACGACGAGGTTCAGCTCGATGTTGTTGCCGGTGGCTTGCATGCCAAGACCAGGAACCGTGAAATTCGAACTGCCGAGCAGCGCACTCTCTACTTTGCCGTCCTGAATGTGATACATCTTCCCGTGGAGGAAACCGGCACGGACGATGGACTTGATCTCGACCTTATGGGTGATCCAATCGGCGCAGTCCCTAGCGAGTTTCTTTTGCGAAAGCTGGTTTGCCACGGAGAGCCCCTGATCCCCCATTTTGAAATGGCGCGACTGTTTTCCGTCCTTTTCAATATTCCGGATGAAATTTGGTTCGCCGAACAGGAATCTCAATCCGGCAACTCCTTCGAGCACTTCCCGCAAGGCATCATAGGCATGGACGGTGAAATAGGCGGATACAAAGGAAAGGGCTGCTCCCGGCGTGATATTTTCCCTCAGAAAATCTCCCGCCCTGCCGCGGCTGTGATTGTCGCGTAGGCCGGAGGTTACACTTGAGCATGGGACATCAGACGGCATGTTGAGTTTCTATGGCGTTGGGGTAGAATGCTGGATCCGTGGGTGCCTTGCCTGCACTGCGGCAACGAGGTCAACGGCAAGAGAAAAGCGGAAAGTCTGATATCTGGGAAGAACAAAGGCAGGGGATGGCGGGATTGCGACGTATGGGCGGGCACCTTGAGGCCCGTCATGACGTCACATGCCGTGGTCACTCACTGTCGGGGTTCAATCATCTGACATTTCCGGATTTCAGGGTGTTGCTTTTTTCCTATTCGGCTGTTCACTTTGGTTCAACCCTCACCCCCAATCCATGAAACGTCCTAAAATGCCCATTCTGCTAGTTGTTGCCCTGCCGGTCGCGCTTGGGGTTTTTCTGCTCATCAACACGTCGCGCGCGGCGACAGAAACGCCGGAGTACAAGGTGATTCACACCGACGGGAAGTTTCAAATCCGTGATTATCCGGCGCTCGTGATCGCCACCACTCCGATGGAGGACCAGGGCATGAACGGCAGTTTCGGCCAGTTGTTTCGTTTCATCACCGGCAACAACGAGGGGGCGGAGAAAATTTCGATGACCTCGCCGGTGTTGATCGACAATGCCAAGGACCAGAGAACCATGAGTTTCATCATGTCGAAAAAGGCCG
This sequence comes from Akkermansiaceae bacterium, assembly GCA_903888515.1. Classification (GTDB taxonomy): domain Bacteria; phylum Verrucomicrobiota; class Verrucomicrobiia; order Verrucomicrobiales; family Akkermansiaceae; genus Luteolibacter. Next base: position 18,672 of record CAISTY010000008.1, read on the forward strand.
TGGAAAAAGGCGTCCCGAAACCGCTCGGCGACAAAGTGGCTCTGGGCAAAGTAGAGGCCGCTAGATTCGCGGTGCTGCGCTTTGGCGGAGGGCGCACGGCGGCGAATGAAACGGCCGCCATCGAAAAACTCCGGGGTTGGCTTGGTGTGCGGCAAATCGCCGGGCAAGGCGACCCGCGTTTTGCCTACTATGATCCGCCGTGGACACCCATTTTCATGCGCCGCAATGAAGTGATGATCCGCATCGACAAGAACGCCCAATGACAGGAGGCCTCACTTGTTGGCGCGGATGTTGAGCAGATCGTAGTCCTGTACCACGTAGGGTTTCATTTCGAGGCGTTGTTTGCCGGCGCGCTTGGCCTCGGTCTCGCCGCCTGCCGCGATGAAGTCGCTGAAGGCGATGACCTCCGCGCGAATGAAGCCTTTTTGCAGGTCGGTGTGGATGTTGCCGGCGGCTTCGGCGGCTGTGAGTCCCCGGCGGATCGGCCAGGCGCGGTTTTCCGGGCCGCCAACCGTTAGAAAACAGATATATCCGCTGCCCATGAAGGCGCGCACCATGAGGGCTTCGGGATCCGCGAATTCGTCGGGTTCGGCGATGATGACCGGTTTGCTGGTGAGAAACCCGTGCCCGGTGAGCGCCTGCCATTCCGCCGTGCCCAGGCCGGCGGTGAACACCGGTTGTTCACTCTCCAAATGGGCCTGCAGTTTCAACAAGGCCGCTTGTTCGTCGGTGGCCGGATCACGGCTCAGGCGCGTCTCAATGAACTCCATATCCTTGATCAGCAAATCGAGCAGCCTGTCACGGCACACCAGAATGGCATCGGCATCCAACGCATCATCCTCGCCGACCACGTCCACCTGGGCATAGACCTTCTTCTTCGCCTCGGCCAGGGCATGGGCTTGGTCCAGACGCGGATCCTTGATGTTGTGTTTGCCTAAGGGAATGCCCGGAACGCCAATCACGCAGATCTTCATGTGCTGCGTCTAGTGGATTCATCCACCCACGTCAAGAGCGACCCCGCCAGGCCGGAGCCATTTCATCTGTATGGAGTGATTGACGGGTGACCGCCGCTAACGGATCTCCACGGTAGTGCCGGGGCGGATCAGGTTGGGCAGGCGGATGGCGTCCCAGTTGGCAAGGCGGATGCAGCCATGACTGCGGGCGCGGCCGATGGTTTCCGGGTTCGAGGTGCCATGCAGGCCGATGCCCGCTTTGCTCAGGCCGTTCCAGATGACGCCCACCGGGCTGTTAGGGCCTGGCGGAATGTTGAGCGAGTCGCTGCCGCGCTTGCCGGTATCGAGCAAGAGCGGGTCGTAGCGCCAGTAGGGGAGTTCAACCATGCTGCGGAGTTCCCATGTGCCGAACTTGATGAACTGCGGTTGGCCGGGAGTGATGGGAAACGAGGCGATGAGTCCGCGGTTCGCAGGGATGACGGGAGCATTGCCGGTGGCATCAGCTTCGGTCACGATGAGGGCTGCGGGGGCGGCCTCGAAGATGCGGGCCTGGTTGATTTTGGTGTCCACGACGACGTGGCGCTGGCTGAGGGCCGGGTCGGCCTGGTGGCGGATTTCGCCGAGTTTCTCGATGTAAAACGGCGTGATGTTAGGCACGATGACCGAATCCCGCGGCTTGAGGTTGTTGGTGTTCGCACTGCCGTTGAGGGTGGTGAGCCAGGCCACGTCACAATGGAAGCGCTCGGCCATGAATTCGGCGATGCTGCGGTAGTTCATGCGCTTTTTCTTCACCTGCAGGGATTTCTTGGTGGGCAGATCCGGATCCACCCAGGCTTTCACGAAATCGGGCACGACGGCGACGGCCAGCGGATTGGGGACTGCCTTGCGGGCGGCGGTGTTGACCTTGACCCAGTCGCGGATCGGGTAGCCGTTGACTTCGTTCCAGGAGGCCACTGCGAGTTCCGTGAAATGGCCGGGCTTGCCATCAATCACGCCGGGACCGAAGTTCGCTTCATCCAGGAAAATCTGCAGGCGGAGGGCATCGTCGCCGGTGGGTTTCACGTCCAACGGGGTGGGTGGCGAGAAGGTTTCCAGAGGCTTCGTCCGCTCGATGGGGGGCGGTGCGGTCGCGCCGGGGATCTGCTTGGACGCATCCATGCCGTCATCGCCGATGACGGGTACGGCGCGGGGCACGGGAAGGCTAACAGGTTGTACGGGGTTTTGTTGACCGGAAGCAGGGAGTGCCGCAGCGAGCAGCAGAGGACACAAAAATCGACGCATCTGACGGAATTGGAATGGGATTACGAGGGTGGGGTGACGAAGGCTTCAAGCCGCCCCGCGAGAGGCGCAGGAACAACGGCACTCACGAGGATATCATTTTCTTCGTAGTCCGTCGAGAGCACCTTTGCCTCGCGGTGGAGCAGGCCGACGAGATCCGCGCGCTGCTGGGGAATGCGATAGTCCTTGCGTCGCACGCGGTCGGCCAACACCACCGCACACGCATTGAGCAAGGCGTCCATTCCATGGCCGGTGACCGATGAAATGGGGATTGCTGCGGGGAATATCCGCGCCAGTCCGGCCAATACTCCGGGATCCGTCACGAGATCGGTTTTATTCAGCACGGTGATGACCGGTTTGCCCTCCGCTCCGAGTTCCTTGAGCACCTCGAGCGTGGTGGCGTGAAAGCGCTCGATTTCCGGGGTCATGGCATCCAACACATGGATGAGGAAATCCGCGAGTACGGCCTCCTCGAGGGTGGCCTTGAAGGCCTCTATCAAGCGGTGGGGAAGGTCGCGCACAAAACCGACGGTATCGGTGATGAGCAAGGGTTGCCCGTCGGGCAGGGCGATGCGCCGGGTGGTGGTGTCGAGCGTGGCGAAGAGCATGTCTTTAGCCATCACGTCGGCACCGCTGAGAATGTTGAGCAGCGAGGATTTTCCGGCGTTGGTATAACCGACGATGGCGGCGTGGGGTGTCTCGAGTTTTTCGCGTTCCTTGCGCTGGGTCTTGCGTTGTTTGCGGACGGCTTCGAGTTCCCGTTTGCAGCGGTCGATGCTCATGTTCGCGAGGCGGCGGTCCACTTCGATTTGCTTCTCGCCCATGCCGCGGGCCGCAGTCCCGCCGCCCTGCCCCCCTGCACCGCCGCCCTCACGATCGAGGTGTCCCCACATCCGCGTGAGACGCGGCAGGGCGTACTGCATGCGGGCGAGTTCGACCTGCAACCGCGCTTCCTTGGTGTGCGCGCGCTTGGCGAAAATATCCAGAATGACCTCTTCGCGGTCGATCACGCAAAGGTCGGCGAGTTTTTCCCATTCCCGTTGTTGGGACGGGGCCAGGCCGTTGTCGATCACGATCACATCGCACTCATGGGCGCGGGCAAGCTCGGCGATCTCCGCCGCTTTCCCGGTGCCACAGAGAAATTTTTTATGCATTTCGCGGCAGCGGGGAAGGACCGCCTCTACCACCTCGATGCCGAGGGTTTTCACGAGTTCGCCGAGTTCCATGAGCAGGGATTCCGCTTCGATGGCCTCGCACACATCAAAATAAAATCGCACCAGCAGCGCCCGCTCTACCGCTTGAGGTTTCTCTCTGACTTCAAACATCCGCGGCAGGGATAACACCAACACCGCCCCCTTACAAATCATTGATGCGACCGCATCAATAATTGGGAAAGGCTCCAGGGGGTCAGAATTCAGCAAAATTAAGGGTCAGATAAATAGATGAATAATAGACTCGCGAGATGTCGTGCCAAACGAAATTCATGCAATTTCCTGTCACGCGGTTTGCCGCCCGCGCCAACAATGGGTGATGAATGCATGCCGCCCCATCCCACTCATGAATCCCGATTCCATGGCAATCCCTCCTGCCGACCGGCAGGCATTCGCCGCGCTGGCCCGCGACCACCACCGCGGTCTGCTCATCTACGCCCGGGCGCTGGCCCGCAACGAAGCGACTGCCGCCGATCTCGTCCAAGACGCCTTTATCGCCGCCTGGCGCAATCTCGGCCGCTTCGACGTCACCCGCGACTTCGGGGCCTGGCTGCGCGGAATCATCCGCAACAAGTGGCGCGAGCACCTCCAACGAAATGAACCATTATATCGAGGTGGAAGTCTTCGGCATTCCCGGATAGGCCCGGAATCTGAGCAATGAATCAACAAGCCACGGGAATTCCCCGTGGCTTTTTCATGTCACACTCACGGAGTGTCACGGCAATATGCCCACCGTCCCCGGGCCATGAAAAATCCCCCCCCGACGTTGTGTCATTCAGCGGTTTTCGTCGCGCAGCCGGCGTTCGTGTCCCCAGAGTCCCCAGACGATGCCTGCGAAGCCCATTGACAACAGCAGCGGAGGTAATGCGATCGTCAGGCTGGCGCCGATAGGCCCGATGGAATAAAGCAAGTCGTCGTCCACGAAGTGAGGGGCAAGCATGAGATAAAACCGTGCGAGCAACAAGGCGATCGCGCCCACGGCCATCATGGTGCCGCCCCACGATTGGTTTCTGCGCGCGAGTCTGACGGCGGCCATGCCGAGCAGGCCGAGGCCGATGACTCCCAATGCGTCGAACAGCAGGCCTTGATTCAAGATTACTTCTAGCAACGGATTCATGGGTGGGTGAGGTTGGGGGATTGAGTGCAAGGGCGCGATGCGGGCGCGTCGAGGGATTTCGCATGCATGGCGATGCCGGTTCCGAAAAGCAACCAACCGGTATTCATCACCACTATCTTGACGACATGCCATGCCAGGGCGGTGGCCGCGCCGCGCTGACCTTGCGCACCCGGCACATAGCGCTCGATGACGCCCGCCTCGAAAAGCGGCATCATCACAGCATAGCCGAAGCCGAGCAGCAGCGCTCCCGCGACCAGGAATCTAGCGGTCCAGACACCGGAAGTCCTGGCCAGACGCCACGTCAGGATCGTTAGAACCACACCCAGCACCATGAGAAATACCGGGCGCACCGCCTCGTGGGAATCCAGTGCCAGAAAGCTGATGTAGTTCATATGACGACACGCTTGCCCCGAAATTACCGACATGGCAACAAATATTAACAAAACATGTCCTGAATATGAATCGGTGCTGGCAATATGGATTCTTTGACAGAAAGCCTTTTATCTAAAATACGTATTTCCTAACATCATGGTCTCCGCTTGCGTTATTCAAGGGTACCGTCGCGCTTTGAGCAGGGCTGATTTGCTGGAAATCAAGACATTTCGCAGGGCATTGGGCCCATGACCCCTGTGATTGGGTGCAAAACATTTTTTAGCCATTGGAGGAGAATTTCCGGGTGAGTGCGGTTTCGACTCTTGCGGGAGAAGCTGCGGGTGCTTAAGCCATGGGCGCCATGACAGACGCCGCCAATCCGCAGCAAGCCCAATCCACCGAAGCCGAATTGATCGCGATCCGCCGCGAGAAACTCGCGAAACTCCGCGATCTGGGCATTGATCCGTATGGTGCCCGCTTTGCGGTCACCACCACTCCCGGCGAACTGCACGCGGATTTCGCGGAAGGCCGCACGGTGAAAATCGCCGGCCGCATCATCGCCCTGCGCGACATGGGGAAATCCGTGTTTTTTCAAATTGGTGACGTGCACGGCTCGATTCAGGGATATATCGGCACCAAGAATCTATCTGAAACGCAGGCCGCCGCATGGAAATGCCTCGACCGCGGCGACTGGATCGGCATCGAGGGCGAAACCTTTGTCACCCGCACCGGCGAGCCGACGGTGAAAGTGGCATCGTTCACCGTGCTGTCCAAAGCGCTGCGACCGATGCCCGACAAGTTTCACGGTCTGGCAGACCGGGAAACGAAATACCGCAAGCGACACCTTGATCTGATGGGCAATCCGGAGAGTGCCACGCTATTTGTGACGCGCTCGCGGATGGTGGCGGAAATCCGGCGGTTTTTCCACGAGCGCGGGTTTCTCGAAGTGGAAACCCCGATGCTGCAAGACATCCCCGGCGGGGCCGCCGCCCGCCCGTTTGAAACCTATCACAACGCGCTCGGCATGCCGCTCACCCTGCGCATCGCCCCGGAGTTATTCCTCAAGCGCCTGCTCGTCGGCGGCTTCACCAGGATTTTCGAACTCAACCGGAATTTCCGCAACGAAGGCATCTCGCGCCGCCACAATCCCGAGTTCACGATGCTGGAAGCTTACTGGGCGTTTTCGGACTTCGAGGAAATGGCCGACCTCGTCGAAGATCTAACATGTCATCTGGCGGAAAAATTTTGTAGTGGTCTGAAGATCGAGCACAAGGATGACGAGGGCAATGTCACGCGTACCATCGACCTCACGCGTCCATGGCGCCGCGCGAATTATCACGACCTCATCATGGCGGCGGCCGGCGCGGATTTCTTTGATCTAACACCCGCCCTGCGCCGCGAGAGGTGCGGGGAACTCGGCGTCCAGATCTCCCCGGAGATGGAGGACTACGAGGTCATCCAACAGGTATTCGAAAAGAAGGTCGAGGAACACACTTTTGATCCCTGTTTCGTCACCCGCGTCGCCAGCGAGTTGGTGCCGCTCGCCAAGGTCACGCCCGGCGGCAAGACCGTGGAGGTCTATGAACTCATCATCAACGGTCAGGAGATTTCCCCCGGCTACTCGGAACTCAACGATCCCGATGTCCAACGCCAGCGCCTCGAACACCAGGCCGGCGGCGAGGAAGAACAAAAGGTGGATTATGATTTCATCGAAACTTTGGAACACGGCATGCCCCCCGCCGGCGGAATCGGCATCGGCATAGACCGACTGATCATGATGCTCACCGGTGCGCCGACGATCCGCGACGTGGTGTTGTTCCCGTTGCTCAAGAGGAAGGAGTGATCGAACGCGGGCCCCGGCTGCATGTTAGATCCTGGCGAACACCAGGCCGGTACGTGACGGGCTGTAGATTTTCATGATGCCGCGCGCATCCACCGGATAGAGGGAGGAAGGATCGACGCGGCCATGTCCGCCGGATTCGGGTGTGTCGGTGTTCAATAGTAGTTTGCGGGATGTCCCGTCCGGCACGCGGATCGGATAGCCGGGATGCGAATTGGTGACAGAGAAATTGCAGACGAAGATGAGATTGGCGCGTTCGGCGACGAGAATTTTGGATTCGTGATCGATGAGGAGGACTTGCGCCGGCGGAGTGTTGAGGAGTCCGGTTGTGCGGGCGAGGTCCAGCAGTGCGCGGTCGAAGCGGGCGAGGCCGGCATATTTCAGTTCAGGATTATCCACCAGCGACCATTGGCGGCGGCAATAGTGATACGACCCGCCGTTGCCTTCGCGCGGGAAATCGATCCACTCGGGATGGCCGAATTCGTTACCCATGAAGTTGAGCCATCCCTCGCCGCCGAACGCGAGCGTGACGAGACGGATCAATTTGTGCAGCGCGATGCCGCGATCGATCACCGGATGCGGATCGTTGCTGGCCATGTGCCAATACATCTCCTGATCCATCAAGCGGAACGCGAGCGTCTTGTCACCGACGAGCGCCTGATCGTGGCTTTCGGCGTAAGCGATGGTGGCCTCGCCGTGGCGGCGATTGGTGAGCGCGCTCCACAACTCGTCGAGGTTCCAATCCTCGTCGCGGCTGTGTTTGAGCAGCTTGATCCAATAGTCCGGGATGCCCATCGCGAGACGATGGGTGAATCCGATACCGCCTTCCGCAATCGGCCGGCAGAGGCCCGGCATGCCGGACATGTCCTCGGCGATGACGATGGCACCCGGCTTGATTTCCCCGATGAGTTGCGTGGCAAGTTGCAGATAGAGAATCGCGTCATCGTCCGTGTCATCGCCGAAGTAATCGGCATAACTGCCGAAGTCCTTGTCGCCGTGCGAGTGATAGAGCATCGAGGTGACACCATCGAAGCGGAACCCGTCGAAGTGGAACTCCTCCAGCCAATAGCGGACGTTGGCAAGCAGGAATTGGCGGACCTCCGGGTTGCCGTAATCGAAGCACTTGGAATCCCACCGCGGATGGTCGCCGCGTTCCCCTTGGTGGAAATACTGGTTGCCCGAGCCGTCGAAGTCGTTGAGCCCCTCGGCGATGTTCTTGACGGCGTGGGAGTGCACCAGGTCTAACAGCACCGCGAGTCCGAGTCCGTGCGCGGTATCGATTAGATATTTCAAATCCTCGGGTGTGCCGAAGCGCGAGCACGGCGCGAAGAACGACGAGACATGATAGCCGAACGAGGCGTAATACGGGTGTTCCTGCACGGCCATGAGTTGCAGCGTGTTGTACCCGGCGCGGGTGATGCGCGGCAGCACGTTGTCGGCGAACTCGCGGTAGGTGTGAATGCGGGGTTCCTCGCCGGCCATGCCGATGTGGGATTCGTAAATCAACGGGGCGCTGATAGATGCGGGATCGAAGGTGTGTTTCCAAACATGGGGTGTCGGCGGGCTCCAGATCTGGCCGCAGTAATCATGCGTCACGGGATCCTGCAACACGCGGCGGATGCACGACGGGATGCGGTCACGGCGCGAACCGTCGGCACCAGCGATGTGGAGCTTCACCCGCTGGCCGTGGGCGAGCGCCGCCGCCGGGAGCTTGATCTGCCAGACGCCGTAAGGAAATTTTTCCAGAGGATGGGATTCGCGGTTCCATTCGTTGAAATCTCCAGTTAGATAGACCGCCTGTGCGGCGGGTGCCCACTCGCGGACCGTCCATTCGCCGGTGCGGTCGTGGTAATGGATGCCGGAATAATTGTGGCCGGTGGCGTGGGCGGCGAGAGTGCGCGCGCGGTTTTTGATGGCGGTCAGTTCTTCTTCGAACCGATGGATGCGGCGTTGGATGACGCCTTGGTAGGGTTCCATCCAGGGATCATCGACCACGAGTTGAGGTTGCGCTGGCATTGCGTCTGAGGATGGTGGATCCGGGCGCCCACGGAAAGCCAAATCCACCGCGCTGTGCGGGATGCCGACCAAGGTGGCGCGCTCTCGATGAGAGCGCCTCCAGGGTTTGGCCATTCCAAGGTCAGAGCCGAAATCCACCGTGCAGAAAGCCGCACTCGCCATGAGCACTGAATGAGCGGCCTACATGGTGAATTCCTCATGCCCGTTCCCAGCGTCATCGAAACGAAAGCACCCGCCCTCTTGAAAATTGACATAAGCCAGAAAACCAGCAAACTTCCCGCATGAAAACGACCTTCGACCTACCAGCCGACCTCGTTCGCGACGTGAAGTTGCGGGCCGTGCATGAGGGGCGCAAGCTCAAGGATGTGGCGGCGGAACTCCTGCGACGGGGTTTGGGCCGCTCCGAACCGGTCGCAAGCCGTAAACAAAAACCACGAATTGTGAGGGATCCGATCTCCGGTCTCCCGGTCATCCGCTCGCAGCGCAGCGCGGGCTTTGTTCCGCCCACCTTGGAGGAAAGTCTTGCGCTGATTCAACAAGCCA
>CAISTY010000009.1 GCA_903888515.1 Akkermansiaceae bacterium
GGCTCCGTCCGCGAAAAGCTGTCCAGCAACAATTGAAAATTACGAATCAGTCCCTCGGCTAGGTTTTGAGGGACTCGCGAAGGCGCCATTCCACGAAAAAGTCAAATTTCAGTCAAAATCTAAGTCCGACAGGCTGCTAGTATATTGTGGACTCCAGTTGCCGGCGGCGGCGATCGATTACGGCACCTGGGGAAGCGTCGCCACCGCTTTGGACTGGGGATCCATTATAACAATCAACGTGACCGACAACATCACTGCCTCCGGAGGCGCTGGAACGCTGACCAATTGGGGTCTTGATACAATGATCTGGCTGAATGGATACACAATATCAGGCGGCGGCGGCACCGACCCGGTCATCAACAATATCGACGATGGTGTAATATCCATCACCAGCGGCGGCAACGTCATCAATACGGGCACAGGCTATTCCATTGTGAATGACGGGTGGAATTCCGTGTGCAACCTGTCCGATGTAACGCTGAGCAGCGGTTTGTGTCAAACCAAGTCCAGCTCCAAGTTCAATGCCGGATACGTGGGTAACTACCAGGGCGTATCGATTGCATTGGCAGGCCCGAATTATATCACTGCCGGCGAGTTTGGAATCGAAGGAGAGAGAAGCACGATCTCATTTTCCGGCGGTCTTATCGACACGGGTGTTTTCGTTAGCATTGCAGGACCGATGAATGCAATGCACATAAGCGGTGGCGATGTCAATTTGAACGGCTCAGGGGCATCCAGTTCGATCGATCTCTGGGAATCAGGGAGTGCGATCAGTCTATCAGCGGCGGGAAACCTGATCTTGAACGATTTCCAACATGATGCGGCGGACGGAGCATACAATCAGAGCGGCGGCACCCTGAACCTGACTCATAACTCCAGCATCCTTGATCTAAACCCGATCACGACCAATGGCAGCGGAAGCGGTTCGACAACCGTGAACATCGGCACCACTGCGTCCGCCGACACAAGCTCATTAACCATGGAGACGGGGTGCCACGTGGTGACTGCGGCGGCGGGCGATACCTTGACTGTGAATGTGGGATCGCAGACAAGCACCGGAAACAGCCTGAATATTTCCGGCGGCACCTTGGATGCAACCGCCGCGGTGATGCTACAGTCCGGAAATTCATTGAACCTGTCAGCCGGCACCGCCACCTTGAACGGATCGGGCACCGGGGTCGATGTCTGGATAGGCACGGTCAATCTGTCAGGTGGCACCCTCACAGTCAACGCAGTCACAAGCAACGGCATCCTCAATCAAACCGGAGGCAATCTTACCCTCGAAGGCAGTTCCATCGTGAACTTGGATGGCAACAGCACTTTGGGAGGACCCTTGCTCGTCGTCGGCAACTCAATCTTAACCCATGAAGGCAGCAGCACGCTGGCTGGCAAGGTCACCGTCAACGGCGACGGTATCATCGGCATCAAGAACGGCACCGAACTGGGCGCGCCGGCGGTCTTTGTTGCCGACCAGGTGACTCTTAATGGCGGCACGCTGATGAACATGACCAATGCCATCAGCGCCACCGGCTTCGCTTCGGGTTGGAGCCCGACACTCGGCTCAAACGTCGGCATTGCCCTGGGATCCTCCGGCGGCATCTTCCAGGTGGGCTATGTGAACCAGACCCTCACCATCAACGGTGTGATCAGCGGAACCGGCAGCCTCACCAAAACGGATATCAGCACCCTGGTGCTGGGTGGCGTCAACACCTACACCGGGCCGACGACGGTCACCGCGGGCACCCTGAGCGTGATCAACCCCAACTTTTGCCCCACCGCGTCGCTCAACATCGCCAGCGGTGCCGTGCTCAACATTCCCAACAGCGGCGTCTGCATGGTCTCCGCGCTGATCCTCGGCGGCGTGACCCAGCCCGAGGGCCTGTATCAAGCATCCAACACCGGCGGTACCATTACCGGTCAGGGTGTCATCCAAGTCGGTGAGGCCGTCGTGACTTCCGCCTATCTGACCTGGGCCGCGAGATTCCCCGGTCTTACAGACGCCTATCCGACTCATGATCCGGATGGCGATGGCCTGACCAACCATCAGGAATACGCCTTTGGCCTCGATCCTTCCGGGCGCTCGTCGGAGAACCCGATCCGCGTGCCGCTCGACCAAGCCACCGGCACCTTCAGCTACAGCCGGCTGGATCCAGCAACCACCGGCCTGAGTTTCACGGTGCAGACCTCGTCCGACCTGAGCACTTGGTCCGTGAATCCGGCCACCCAAACCGTCACCCAAACCGTTTCCGGCGTGCAGACCGTGCAGGTCACCCTCAGCGACCCCAAACCTCTCACCGCGTCGCAGCTCTTCGTGCGCGTCGCGGCCCAGTGATCAGCGCGGGAATGTCACTTTGCCCCCATCGTGTATAAAAGGACGGGTATTTATTGTTAGATGGGTCATTTGGGACGGAACGAAGCGGGTGGGTGTCGAAGAACTTTCCAATGAATCTCGGCACTTCCATTCCTTCCGTCCTCCGGTCCGGCTACAGGCTGTTTCATGGTTTCGTTGGTGGGGTCACTTGCGGGCTTTCCGGGTATTCGGGTTGCCGCAGGTGACGGAGAGCTTGGGAAGGGGCTGTGATAGGCTGGATGGGATGTCATCGCGCAGCGGCAGGAAATAGAGGTTGCTCGCCCGCATGCCCTGACACTCGCGCCAGTCGCCGTAGAGTTCGGTGAAGTCCCTATCGAAGAAAACCCAGCGGCCGGGGATCTGGTCGAGCACGTCGGTGCCGCAGAGATCGACTAGGGACGCGGCGAAAGCATTTCAAACCATCCGGGGACCCATGCGTGGAATTTTCTAAAATCTTCTTGTCATGACGAAACGGGTGGATATTTTCTCCACGATTTCCTTGGGCTATGAATCGCACCATCCGTATTTCCCCGCCCTCCGGTCCGGTCACCGGCTCTTTCAACGGCCCTCACCCGAAAGCAATTTCCTTGAAGCACAACCGTAACTTCCGGCGAGGTTTTACGCCTGTGACCGACAGCCAACAGAAATGTTCAGAAACCTTTCAGTGCTCGAAATCCGGGCGATGCCAATGGGCCGGTCTCTAGCGCTCTGTGAGCGTGGATACCGACGGGCAAGCGTGAAGGCGCCGATCCCGGAAGCTAGCCGCCCCACACCCCGTGCCATTTGAAAGATCCCAGAGCTGAAGTCAGTATCTGGAAACCCTATGACCATGAGCTGGAAACAACTGACCGTCGCATTTATGTTAACGCTCGGGAGCGTCCGCGCGGAATCTTTCTTCCCGTTCTGCATCGACACGCACGACGCCAAGCACCGCACTTTCGAGCAGCAGGCCACCATGCTCAAGGAGCTCGGCTACGATGGAGTCGGCCACCTCTGGCTCGACAAGGTGGATGAGCGGATCAAAACCCTCGATGCGGTGGGGTTGAAACTCTACCAAATTGTGATGCCGGTGGATCTGACACCCGGCAAGCCGCCCTACGAC
>CAISTY010000010.1 GCA_903888515.1 Akkermansiaceae bacterium
AGGACGGCTCGGCATTCTTCACCGTGCCGGCCAACAAGAATCTCTTCTTCCAGGCGCTGGACGAGAACTACATGGAACTGCACCGGATGCGGACGTTCATCAACCTGATGCCGGGCGAAAACCGGTCCTGCGTCGGCTGCCACGAGTTCCGCAGGAAAGCGCCGAACCTGCGAGACACGGCTCGTCCGCTGGCCATGGCCCATGGCGTGAAGGCGCTCTATCCGCAGCCGGGCGATGCCGGCCCGCGTGCGGTGCATTACCCCCTGGACATCCAGCCTGTTTTCGACAAACACTGCGTCAGTTGCCACAGCGGCAACACGCCCAAGGGCAACCTGGTTCTCACCGGCGAGCCGGCAGGACCTTTTTTCACCCGCTCGTACGAGGCCTTGACCAATGCCGAAGCGGTGACCAAGAAGAGGTTGGTCAGCTACCTGCAAACCTCCGGTTTCGGTGGCTCCCATGTCCCGCTGGAACCGCCGCTAACCTTCGGATCACATCGCAGCAAGCTGGTCGAGCAGATTCGCAAGGACCCCTGCAAGGCCGGACTCACCAAAGAGGAGTTTATCAAAATTGTCACCTGGATCGACGCCAATGCGCCATTCTACGGGACGCACGACGGCAAGAAGAACATCAAATGGAAGGACGAGCCGGACTTCCGGCCCAACCCATCATTGGCGGAGAGATAATCCGCGCCCTGCCGGTCGTCTGACTGAGAGCACTGTAAAACCGATAACGGAAAAGGAGAGGAAATGAAACGATTTGGAATCCTGATTGCATGGGCGGCGGCAGTATGGGGCCTTGCGGCGGTGCCGCTGTCCGCTGAGAACAAGGTGGCCGGCAAGCTCGATATCAATGCGTGGGAGTTCGATCGCGGCAATACGCGCGTTTCCGAGAATACGGGCCTGTATGGCGATTACCGTGACAAGCATCCCGAACTGATGCTGACCGCCGGCGACACGCTGCCGTGGGTGGCCGAGTACGACATCGATTTCCCCGTCGACGCGACCTACACGCTTAGAGTGCGCTATGCGTCGGCCGGGGTGTATCCGGCGGAGATCCTGCTCGACAACAAGCCGGTGGGCAAGTGCTGCCTCAAGATGACCTGCAATGCGCCGCCCTATCCGGATCGCCATCCTTATATTTGGGAAGGGCTGCCGGAACGCACTTGGGACAAACATGGCGCGGAGTGGGAAACGTCCTGCGATATCCCGATCACCGCAGGCAAGCATACGCTAAAGTTGACCCGCAGCGGGCCGCCACCCAACCCGATCACGCTATCGCTGGAATCGCCGGTGGCGTTTCCCAAGGACTGGAAGGCGTCTAAACGCCAGCTCGACCTCAGCCGGATCCCGGTCCGGTATCGCAATGTCTTTCTGCCTCCGGACGCCGTGAACACGGAGGCCCTGCGGCTGGCCATCAAGGATACCGCCAAGACGTTCGGCCCGCAGTATGCCCAGAGCCCGCAGTACCTGACCGAACTGGCTGATTTGGAGAAAAAACAATTGCAAGCCGCCGGCGGCACGACGGAGGCACAACAGACAGTCGATACCGCGCTGAAATCGCTGCGACGCCGGGCCATGCTGGACCACCCTGCGTTGAAGTTCGACAAGCTCCTGTTCGTCAAGCAGAAGCATACAAGCGCAAGCACCTACACAGGGCACACGATCCGCGACAACCGCAGCGGCCAGCTCTGCGTCCTCTCTACGGCGGCCCCCGAGGGTGAAATCACCTCTCTGGTCCCCGAGTTGACCAACGGAGTGTTCGGCCGGTTTGATCTGTCGTTCGATGCCTCCAAGGTCATATTCTGTTACAGTGCGGCTGGCGGACACTTCCGCATTTACGAAATCGATATCGATCCCAAGACCGGACGCAGGGCAGCCGGCAAGAGCCTGCGACAGATCACCTTCGATGGAGCCGATGAGGCGGAGACCATGCGGCTCTACGCCGGCAGTGAGTGTGGGAAAGGCTATGAAGACATGGATCCGTGCTATCTGCCAAACGGCAGGATCATGTTTGTTTCCACACGCTCACAGCGCTCGGTTCTCTGTTTCCCCGCGACGGTGACGTCGCTGTACGTCATGGATGCCGACGGCAAGAATATCACCTGCCTTTCACAAGGCCAGGTCAACGAAATCAGCCCTTGTCTGCTGGATGACGGCCGGGTGATCTACATGCGCTGGGAGTATGTCGACAAGGGTTTCGGCAACGTGCAGAGCCTGTGGGCGGTGCGCCCCGACGGCAGCGGCTCGGACCATGTCTACAAGAACATGGTCGTTTGTCCGGCCACCATGATGCATGCGCGCAGCATCCCTGGCAGCCGCAAGATTGTCACGACGGCCGCAGGCCACGGTAGCGGGCATGCCGGTCCGATCGTGCTGGTCGATAATCGCCGCCATCGGCGCACCGCCGACGCCATGGAGAACCTCACGCCCGAGATCAGGTATCCGGGTATGGGACCCATGCCCGGCAGCATCGGGGCTTTCCGGGAGCCCTACCCATTCTCGGAAAAGTTTTTCCTCGTCTCTCACCAGTCGGGCAGCGTCGAGAAAAACAAAGACGGGCGCTTCGGAATCTACGTCTTGGACGCGTGGGGTAACCGCGCGGAATTGCACTGTGATCCGGCACTGTCCTGTCTGCAGCCCATGCCGCTGCGGCTGCGCCACAGGCCCACGGACATTACCCCGGTCACTGCTGCGGCCGCGAAGGAAAGCCCGAAGCTGGCCACGATGTTCCTGAACGACGTGTACCAGGGGTTGCCGGGCATCGAACGCGGCCGGGTCAAGTACATCCGTGTGATGGAGGCCATGAACCTGAACTGGTACGACACTTGGCGGGCAGGCGGACAGGGGGATGCCCACGGCCAGCAAGCCTCGGTTGTCGGTCTCGGCGATGTCGCGAGGAAGTATGTGCATGGCATTGCCACGGTTTATGAGGACGGCTCGGCCTTCTTCACCGTGCCGGCCAACAAGAATCTCTTCTTCCAGGCGCTGGACGAGAACTACATGGAACTGCACCGGATGCGGACGTTCATCAACCTGATGCCGGGCGAAAACCGGTCCTGCGTCGGCTG
>CAISTY010000011.1 GCA_903888515.1 Akkermansiaceae bacterium
AAGTGGGACGGCCGAGGCCGACCGTCCCTACCATTGAGGGAATTGAACTTGTTCGGCCATTCGACCCAAACGAGGTGGTTTGCTGAGTTCTGGAGTTCTGTGCCGGGAGGCTAACTGAAGTTAGTCCCTGGATTCCTGATGGTTTGTCTAACAAATGATCATGAAAAAGGAGGGTGGACATTCCTGTCCGCCTCTATTGATTGGATGCTGAAAATAAGAAGAACAGGCTGCTCGCCCGTTGGCCAATGAAAATCTCGGGCGGGCCGCCCGTGCCCCTCTTGAGTGCCGCACTGCTGCTTCCTTCCGGCACGGAGCGGGACGCTCCGCACACGGTCTGGAGCAGGATGCTCCAGCTACGCTGCAGGCCCTGGGGTGGGTTGGGGGTTCGGATGATTTCCTATCAGCGCGGGATGCGCGTCAGTTCGGGGTCACCTTGAGGCGGACGAAGCGGGGGCTGGGGTCTTTCAGGATGCAACTGAGCAAGCCGTCAGAGGGGGGGGAAACGACGGCGTCGGTGTTGGCGTCGAGATTTTCAACAGGAACATCCGTCCATGTCTGGAGGTCGCTGGAGGTTTGGACGACGAACTGGATGCCATATTGGTCGCTGTTGATCTTGCCGCCATTGGGCCAGGTCACTTGTTTGGTGGAGCCGTTGATGCCCGGGTTGGTGGCGAGGCCGGTCACGTTCATGAAGTAGGCCACGCCGTTGGCAACCCCGTCATTGTTGGTATCTTCGGAGGGATTGGCGCTTAAACCGTTGGCGCCCGCCCACGAGGCGTAACCAGCCGCACCGGTGAGGACGTTGAGCTTCCCGCTGCCGGTGATGAGTGCACTCTCATGTGCGGCGCCCGAGAGAAGCGCACCCCAGATCCCGGAGGCTTTTTGCACGTTGTCGATGTAGAGCGAGCGGATAGTATCCGTGACACTGGTGTTGAGGTCCAAAACGGCCCCGGTAGTCAATTTCACGTCCGCTCCGTCCGCAAGGTATCCGCCTGCGACGGTGGGGCTGAGCGAGAGCGTGCCATTTTGCACCACGGTATCGCCGGTGTAGGTGTTGGTGCCGGTGAGCGTCAGCTTGCTGGTGCCCTGCTTGGTCAGGCCGCCGGTGTAGGTGGAGTTGGCCGCCATGGTGATGTTCGCGGCGGGAACCGTCCCGGGAGTCCCCAGGTCACCCCGGATCAATGTGATCAAGGGTTTTTGTGTGTAGTTGTTGCCGGGGTTGGTGATGGTGAAGCCGGTGATGTTGCCGGCGGCGTTGATCGTGGGAACCGCGCTGGCACCCGAGCCCGTGGTGTCCCCACCTGCGGTGTCACGCGTGATGAACACCCAGGGCGGACAGTCATTGCTATACACGGTCCCGGTCAAACCGGTGATGTCAATGGCGCTGACGCCCTGGCCGGTGGGGCCCAACAGGGCTTGGGCCACTGTCAGGTCCTGGGTTCCGGTGTCGATCGTGGCTCCTTCCCAGACGCGTAGGTTCTGGGTGCTGTCGATGGCGTCCGTGATTGCCGAAGCGGTTAGATTGATCCAGTCGGTCTGCGGGCCGGCCCCCGTGTAGGTGAGCGTGCCGCCGTGGAAGTTGAAATACGACTGGCCGACGCCTACCCGGGTTTGGCCCCCGGTGACTCTCCCGCCAACCTTCAGGCTGCTGCCGGTCCACAGGTTGTAGGCGCCATCCACCTCATGCTTTACAGTGAGCGCACCCTTGACCGGATCGTTGTCACACAACCTCAGGTCGCGACCCACGCTCACCGTGCCGCCGTGCTGATAGACCTGCATGTGAACGCGCGCTCCCCCCGCATTGTCCCTGTTTTGGTCATTGATCCTTTGCATCACATACATGTCGAGGGTGGTGCTGAGTTGAGCGGTATCCCTTACTTCCAGCACGGTGTTGTGGCCGGTTGAATCGGCATACTCGGCATTCGGCCCGAATAGGATATTGTTGAAGGAACCCTGCGTGCTGTTCTGGAACATGATATAAACCGACTGGGCGGCCTGGGTCCATGATGTCTCCAGATTGCCGGTTCCACCATTGATGACGGCAGTGTCCATGAAACGGAATGACTTGCAATTGCTATCGGCAGACTCCGTAATTCTATTGCCTCCCGTGTTGGTAATCACACTGGTGCCCCGCGCGACGATCCGCCCCTTGTCAATGTCCATCCCGGGCGTTGTCAACGCGAAGTTATTGATGTCGAGCACGGAGTTGTTGTCATTCACCATCACACGTTCACTCGTCACGGTCATGTCCGGCGTACCGGCCACTGAATTATCCAGCCGCAGCGTCCCCCCCCCAGTGACTTGCAGCCTCTGGATATTGCTGCTGGCGCTGGAAATGACCAGCGTGCCATTGCCCTTTTTGACCAGCCTTTGGGCAGCCATGGTGACGGCACCGCCAATGATCAATGTTCTTGAAGCACCACCATTGACGGTCACACTCTCGTCGGCGGTGGCCTTTGTGATCGTCACCGCGCCAGTGCCGAGGTTCAGATCATTGGTGCCGGTGAAGGTGAAGTCGCCGGCCCAAACATGCGCCGGATTGTTCGTCAGCGTCAGCAAGGAACCCTTGGTGTTGTCGAGCGTGCCGCCGGCGTTGATGGTCAGCGTGCCGGAGACGGCCGCATCGTTGGCCAGATTGAGCTTGGCGCTGGCCGCCATGGTCACGCCGCCGATGCCGGTCATCGCGCCGTTCAGGGTCACGGGCTGGGTGCCCGTGATGGTCAGGATTTTGCCGTTGTTGTTGATCGTGCCCGCACTGCCGAAGGCGACGGGGTTGGAGGCGATGTTGATCGCCCCGTTGTTCCCCAAAGTGACCGGCATGTTGACGGTCTGGGTGTTGGTCGAGTTGTTCAGGACGACGTTGCCAGAGGTGTCACCGGTGAGGGTGACGGCATTGCCATTCAGCGTGAAGGCCGGGGCTCCGCTCTCGAACTGCAGGCTGGCATACGATCCGCCGGAGATATTATTAATAAGAACCGCGCCGCCGGCATCGGTTGTCACGAAGGACAGGATGTCGCCGGTTGAAGGGGATACACCGCTCCAGTTGGCCGGATTGCTCCAAGCCACGTCGCCACCGCCGCCATTCCAGGCGGCCCCCTGGGCGATGGTCAGGGTGACATAAGTACCGGTCGCGCCGAAGGTGTAGCTCTTCCCGGCGACTTTGTTAGCCACCGACAAGTTGGAAACGTTGCCGCCAATGCTGCCGGAGTAAGCGAAGAGGTTATAGGTGCCCGCCGTGGAGAATGTGGTGGTGCCGCCTTCGTTGTATAGGCTGATGACCCCGCCGTTGATCGTCAGGCCGCCACTCGTGTTGACCGTGATCTGGTCGTTCGCGGGCGCAGTATTGAACTCGAAATTCAGGAGGCTGCCGGCGGAAAGCGTCAATCCATCGACGCTGAATGAGCCCACGCTGGCACCGGGGCTGACCTTGCCGCCGCCGGCCACGGTGACCGCGCCGGCAACCGCGCCAGTGCCGCTGATGAGCCCGCCGCTGGGCACCGTCACTGCGCCGATAGTCAGCGTGCCGCCCGCCAGGGTGACCTTGGGCGTGTTGAGCGTGGCACCTGATAGATTCTTGCTGACATCCACGGTCAGTTCGCTGGTCACGTTGAGAATTGTTCCGCTGCCAACCGTTAGACCAGCGAGGCTCGCCGAGGTGTTGGCCTTGGCAATGTTGAGTGTCGAGGTGGCGTTCAGCGCGAGCGTGCAGCCCGTGGTGTTCATGGCGTCGATGGCCGTGCCCGAAACCGTTAGAGCCCTGCCGGTGGACGAAACCGAACCGCTGCCCGTGACGCTGAGGCTGTTGCACTCGGCTGCCGCGGTGGTGATGGTGACGGCATAACTGTTATTGACGATTACCGGGCTGGTCGAGGTGGGAACCGCAGCGGGCGTCCACGTGGCGGGGGTGTGCCAGTTGCCGCTGGCGGCGCTGGTGTTGGAGGTCGCTGTCGTTCCGGAAATGAGGATATCGTCAATGCCGGCATTTTCGTTATTGCTGTCGGAATCATTATATAGTTCAAAGCGGAGGCGCAGCTTTCCATCCGGGGCCGTGGGGGTGGGCAGGGATATATTCGAAAACATCTTGAACGCCAACGAAAGATCGCCGAGGTTGAGCGAGCCATAGTCATGGTAAGGTTGATTGCTGCCGCTGCCCGTGAAATTGAAGAGCGTGGTTTCGTAGGTGCCATTGCCGTCATTATCGGTCATGGCACGCACATAATTAACGGTCTCAACCTGGGGTGAGCCAGCCAGCGCGACTGACAACTTCAGGTTGGTGTAAGCAGCCGCCGAGACGGTGAAATCGATGTGCGGAGGCGCATTCTCGTTGAAAGTCAAGCCTCCGCTGTTCATATTACACCCCGTCAAATAAGTGGTCGTGTTGCCGGTGAGAGGCGTCGCGGGGGTGATGCCGGCGGTGCTCAAGTTCCAGTAAGTGGTACCTGAGCCCTGGAACGCGGTGTTGGTGTAATTGACCGGATCGCCGTTGAAATTCTGCGAGAGAAACGACACGCCGCCCGTCGGCACAGGATCATCGCCGGTGATGGTGGCGGTCATTTGCTGGGTGCTGGTCTCGGTAGCATTGACCACGGTGTCGATGTCCACGATGATGGTTTCGTCAGGGTATTCGTAGAGCGCGTCCTGCACCGCCGTTAGAGTGATGGAGCCGGTTAGACTTCCCGCCGGTATCGATATGCTTGTGTTGGATCGCGCATAGTCGCTGGTCAGGGTGGCGGTTCCCGCAAATGCCAGGTTCACCGTCACCGTACTTGAGCTCGTCGCCGAGAGGGTGGCGGTGACCGTTGCCACGCCGGCCGCTTCCGCCATCGGGTTGCCCGTGATACCGAGCGCGACCGTCGGGAGTTGGGGTGCCACCCCGGCGGTCGTGAACTGGTTGGACGCCGCGGTTGCGGACAGGCTGCCATCACTGGCCACGGCATACCACTCGTAGGCGGTGCCTGCGGTGAGGCTCGACCATGACCTGCTCGTCTGGGTCCCCGAAGCCACGCCGGTGTTGGTCCCGATGAGGGTATATGCCGACGGCGTGCTGCTCATGGTGTAGTTGAGCGTGAACTCGTTGTCCACGGTTGTCTTGGAGCCGCCGGTGGTGGGCGAGTAGGTCTTGACGCGGATGACATTGTTGGCGGGCGAGAACTCGAGCGTGCGCAGATAGCCGTCGCCGCCGTTGGCATCACTCTGGTAATCGGCGAGGAGCACATCGATGTAGCGACCGCCCACCGCCTCGTGCCGCCGCCCCTGGCCATGGTTATGGCCGCACAACATCAGGAACAGGTTGGGATTGGCGGACAACCCGTTGAAAATCGCCGGCCCTTCCGCTGACCAAGCGGCGTCCGCCGGCCAGTTATAGCCGGCATTGAGCAGCGAGTGCGTCACCACGATGGCGCGGCGGCTGGCGTTGGCCGCCAGGATGCCATTGGCCCAGGTCATGATCGCCGGGTTGGCGCCGGCATTGAATTCGAGCGAGAGCACGATGAAGTCCAGGCCGCTGGCGCTGATGAGGTCGTAGTGATTCTGATAGCCGGTGCTGTAACTACCGCCGTAGTAGCTGCGACCGCTGAAGCGGGTGGTCGGGAAATAGGTTTTGAAAAGCGTGTAGGGCGAGGAATCGTGATTGCCCACCGGAACGCCGAACGGAATACCCTGGGCCAGACCCGTGGTGACCGGATTCTCGAGAATGGCATAGGCGGCGGTGGCGACGTCATACTGCGTGGTGTTCGCGCTATCCACCACATCCCCCTCGCCGGTCACATACACGATGTTGCGCGCCACGCGGTTGTTGACGATCCAATTGGTCTGGGCCTGGAAGGTCGCCGGATAACTCGCCGAATAAAACTGGGTGTCGGGCAGCACCACGACGGTGAAGTCCGGTCCCGGGGGAGGCGTATAAGCGCGGCCGTAGAACGAGACCGCCATCGGATCATTGTTAGGATCGGCAACCGCAACGGTGGTGGTGGCGTTGGTCGACACGCCGGTGGCACCGTTAGACGGCGCGATCGTGGCCGGTATGTTGGGCGCTGCATTCGAGGTGGCCGCGACCTTGAGGTTTTGAGTTGAGTTAAATGTCGAACCGGGGATCGCGCCCATGCCTAACAGACCAAGCGCCAGGTTGCTGGCTTCCGCATTGCGGATGGGCTGCATACCCTCATAAGTGGTCATCGGGTAGCTGGCCGCCACTTGGCGCGTGCCGGCGTTGAGGGTGTAGAGGTTCGCGCCCGCAGACACACCGGGTCCCCAGACGTAGAACGGCACCGCATATCGGTCGGCCCCGGTGGGCGGGTCGTCCTGGTTGCCGTGATCGGCTGTTAGAACGATGGCCGTCTTGCCGGTCATCGCGGGAACATCCTGCTCGATCAATTTGAAGATCTTGCCCAGCATCGTGTCCACGACAACCACCTGGCTGTTCCATGTGGCGGTGCCCCAATCCGAACTATGGCCGTAGGCATCGGGCTCGTTGATGTGCAGGAATGCGAACTGATTTGGACTGGCGGATTTCTGCTGGATGATGAAGGTGTCCACGACAATGCCGCCGAGAGCCGTATTGATGTAGGAGTTGTCGATCTTGTCGCGCCCGTTGTTCGCCCCGGTTGTGTCCGGTGCGCCGTTGTTGGCGTTGTAAGAGCCGCCGCCGGTATAAGATGCGTACGTGTCAAACAGCATGAACTTGGACTTGTTCGCGTACATGCCGGTCCTCTGGCCGTTGTCATGCGCCACGTCGAAGCCACTGGCCACGTAAACCGGTCCGCCAGGCAAACCCTTGTTGGCGTGAATTGTCATGGTAGGATCACCGTTGCCGGTCCAGTTGTGACCGTTGACGCCATCCCTCGGCCGGCCGGTGATGATCGACGTATGGTTGGGCAAGGTCTCCCAATTGTTATTGTCGCAGTGGGCGGCCAGCGTGCCCGCACCCTCGTTCTTCAAGCGCGTGAAATTGGGAATAGCATACGGTCCTCCGGTGGCCGACCCATCAAACAACTTGCCCAGATATGTCCCCCCCAGACCATCGACACTGATGACGATGACATACTCAATGGCAGCTTGCGTGCGGGTCACCAACCACCCCGGCAACAACGCACAGACGCATAGCAGGCCAAGCCATCGTGCGCTGCGGGTGCGGGTGAGATCGGGGTGGATTGGATTGTGGTGGGTTTTTAGTGCGGGTTTTTTCATGTGGCCCAACTTGATCATACGCTTCACGAAAGGCTTGTCAATGGGTTTGTTTTATTTCAGGGATGTGATGCGGTGGGATTGTTTTCTGAATCCATGATTTTACCCCGCATGATTTTACCAGGGTGTTCATGTCCTTATGTTAGAATCCATGATTTCATCTGGGTCTGCATGCTTACTGATGAGTCCTTGGTTTCCCCTGCCGTATTTATAGCCGCAAAAATGCGCAAGATACGCAATAAGCCTGATGGTTTGTCTAACAAAGGATCATGAAAAAGGAGGGTGGACATTCCTGTCCACCTCTATTGATTGGATGCTGAAATAAGAAGCACGGGCTGCTCGCCCGTTGGCCAATGAAAATCTCGGGCGGGCCGCCCGTGCCCCTCTTGAGTGCCGTACTGCTGCTTCCTTCCGGCACGGAGCGGGACGCTCCGCACACGGTCTGGAGCAGGATGCTCCAGCTACGCTGCATCTCTTCCTTCGCGATCTTCGCGCCCTTCTGTTAAAAATGACCTCATCTTCCACAAATCCCCATGCGTCCAATATCTCCATGATTTGAACAGAAGCCCGCAAAGGACGCGAAGGATTATACAACATGCAGGCAGAACGCAGAAGGGCCGCCGATTTGCACCGGCGGCCCTGGGGTTGGTTAGGGTTCGGGTGATACTCTATCAGCGCGGGCTGCGGATCAGTTCGGGGTCACCTTGAGGCGGGCGAAGCTGGGGCTGGGGTCTTTCAGGATGTAACTGAGCGAGCCGTCAGAGGGGGGGGAAACGACGGCGTCGGTGTTGGCGTCGAGATTTTCAACAGGAACATCCGTCCATGTCTGGAGGTCGCTGGAGATTTGGACGACGAACTGGGTACCATATTGGCCGCTGGGGATATTGCCGCCATTGGGCCAGGTCACTTTCTTGGTGGTGCCGTTGATGGCCGGGTTGGTGGCGAGACCGGTCACGTTCATGAAGTAGGCCACGCCGTTGGCAACCCCGTCATTGTTGGAATCATCGGAGGGATTGGGGCTTATGCCGTTGGCGCCCGCCCACGACGCGTAACCGCTGGCGGGCGTTCCCACAGTGGTGGCGAGGATCTGGAAGGCCGAAACGCCGTAGGTGGCAGTAATGGTCTGGGTGAGTCCGCTCAACCCCGTGAACTTCACGAAATTCTTGCCATCCTGAAAACCAAGGGTTCCAAAGGCCTGTGGCTTTACCAAGTCGTATTGCTGGTCCAGGTCCAGGGTAGTGCCGCCGATGGTGTAGGAGCCAGTGCCACCATTCCACGTGGCAAGGTAAAGATAGATGTCGTAGGTCTGATAGGGAATATTACTCAGGGTGATCGGGCTGCCACTGACCCACTCGGAGAAGAGCCCACCGCTTAGCGTCCCGTTATTGTTGGTATTCCACGATGCGTAGTCATCGTTTGGAAGCGTGACCGTGAACCCAGCGACAGTGACACCTTCGTTATCGTGGAATACATTGGTCGGGTTAGAAAACCCTCCAGCAACGCCTGTCCATACGACGAAGTTCCAGTTCTTTGCATTCACGTAGCCGCCAAAGTCGGTTGGGCCCCAGCCATCGGAACCTTCAGGCTTGGAACAGTAGTTGACGCTGATGGCATTGCCAATGTCAAAGGGCGTCGCGATAGACGAGGCACCATACCAGACCGGAGAATCCGCCGCCACCGTCGCGGTGACCTTGTAATTGCCGATATCTGTGGGTTTGGTGGAACTGGCAGCGTAGGTCGTGCCGCTGGTGCCCTCATACATAAAGCTCAGCGCCCCGCCTGATCCGCCCGTTGTGGCGGTGTCAGGTCCCTGGGGCGAGCCGTTATAGGCGAAACCCTTCGTGCCGGTGACCGTGACAGTCGGCGTCCCCGTGCCGACCTCTTGTGCCGGGTCCAGGGCGCTGGAAGTTATGGAGGCATAGGTGGCGTCGCCGGAATACTCGGCCACGATGTTGGCATGAGTACCGTAGGCCAGCGTGCTGGTGGTGATGGTGCAGATGCCGTTAACGCCGCTGGGACTGAGGTTTGCGGTGCCCAAGGTCGTTCCGCCATGGCAGTTGTCTTTCAAGGTCACGCTACCGCTTGGGACGCCGGAGTTTCCGCTCACGGACACATCAAAGCTCAAAGAAGCGCCGAAGCCCGAGGGAGTGACCGTGCCCAAACTGCGGGCCAAGGTGGTGCCGGTTGGGGGTGTGGTGCCAATCTGCATGTCGAAGCGAATCTCGGAAATGCCGATGTAACCGTCCACCCCTCCTTCGCCGCCCTCAAAATGGGAGAGGTTTTTTATTTGGATGTACCGAGCGGTTACTGGAGTGGTAAATGTGTAATCTTCCCCCGCGTAAGTGTCGTTCCCGGTCGCCATGGTGAAGGTGTAGCTTTTCGCCAGCGTGCCCCCGGAACTACCATCCAGCGGGGAGTCGCTATAATATATCTCGGCGTCTTTAATTCCCGATTTTGGGTAAAAGCCGCCAATTTCATTGTAATTCCAAAGGTGGAAACCGTTGAGCGTCATGACGCTGCCCATATCGAAGGTCAGCCAGGTACCTATGGTAGGGTAGCCCTGCCACATGGTATAAGTAGGGACCACGCTGGCCGTGGAGGTCCCGGTGACTAAGCCAGCCGGGGACATGCCGGAACCATCTATCGTCGCGATTGCCGGGCGGTTCCCGTCTTCGCGATTCGTCGTGACCCCGGTCGGGGCCACGAGCAAACCAAAGGCGCTCGGGGATGCGGTCAGTCCCATGACCGCGCAGACCGCGAGGGCGAGGGGTTTGAGATGATTTCTTAAAGGTTTGCTGTTATTCTGTGTTTTCATAATCATGTGGCTTTCATGTTCAGTTTGTTTGGATGCGATTTCGATGGAGGCTGGTTAATGGATGCTGTGCTGCTTAGGCGATGGTTCGGGTGCTTGTAATGCGGGTGGTGGGTAGTGGAGTGACTCCGCATACGGCCCGGATTCTCGGGACGTATGCGTGACCAATGATTTCAATCGGCGATTATTTGACGAGTCAAGGCTTATTTTCAGGAATTTGATTCTTTGGGGGGGGGAGAGCCGTCCCGGCTGTCTTGGCCAACAGGCGCGTTCGGCGAGCTCAGCCGAGCCGTCCCGCATGTTGGAATTCTGCCACGGGGATGTGACATCCGGCACGGCGCGGGCAATCAAGAGACCAGAGACCAAAGACCAGAGTCCAGAACGCGGCGTGAGCGTTGGCGAACATGGAAAAATTTGGCGCAGCCGTGACTGGCATGGCCGCAGGCAAGCCACGGCGCACGGTCAGAACATAGGTATGGCGGCTCATTGGCTGCGGCCTCATCGAGGCCGCGCCACCTTCATCTCGTGAGGAAGCGCTTTATCAGGTAGCTTGTTCTATCAGGCAGTGCGCTCCCGCTGAGAGCGCATGCCAAGGAAGTGCTCAAGTTTGGCCCGGAGCCTAGCCGGAAAATAAGCTGACTTCGGAGCGATCAGGTTCAATCCGGATCGGCTGGAATCTCACGGCTCTGCGCGCATCGCTGTCGGCTCACAGGCAGATTCGTCGGAACAACACGTCGAGTGGCAGTTGCAGGCCGATGAAAAAATCGCCGAACTCGGAATAGCGCGCGGAGACCTCTTCGAAGCGCATGTCATACATGATGGATTTGACGTTCAGGGTGTCCTTGGCGAGCAAGGTGACACCCCATTCGTATTCGTCGAGGCCGGTCGAGCCGGTGATGATCTGGAGGATTCCACCAGCATGGTTGCGAGCGACCTTCGCTTGGCCTGCCATGAGTTTGCGGCGTTGGTCAAAGGAGAGGGCATACCAGTTGTGTTTGCCGGAGCGGCGTTGCGACATCGGATAGAAACAAATCACCGGCCAGTCCGGCAGTTCCGGATAGAGGCACCGTTGCGGAGAGTGCGCCATACTGTTGTCGAACTCATTGATTGCCGCCGCGAACTCCGGCGAGCCTTCGGCCAGGCCCCTTTCGTCCACCAGTGTTTCCGCGGCGTATTGTTCGCGGGTGGTGGTGTATTCGGAAACTTCCGTCTGTGAGAGATAGGAATACGCCGCACTGAGGATTTCCGGACCGAGCGACAGTCCCAGTTGCTTCTCGTAATGGTTCGCTACCTGCAAGTCGGGCGTGAGCAGCATGAACCCGAGGTCCGCCTTGGACGTCACCACCGAGAAAACCAGCAACTGGGTGTCGGGCGTCGCGCGGATTTCCTGCACCAATTCCGTGAGCCGGGTCATGGCATGGCGTTTTTCGTCGTCGCTGAAAAGCGCCCACTGCGCGTGGTCCACATGATAGAACAAATGCATGACATGCCAGCCACTTCTAGGGATGATAGGGCTGACTTCCGAATGGATCATGGAGGGGGATTTCAACGCAGGTCGGTGGAGATGTCCATGGTGAAAAGTTTCTGGAATTCCTTACCCGCAGCGCTTTCCGCAGGGGCTTCGAACACCTCGATCGTCCAGCGCTTGCCCTCGCCGGTGCGGTAGGCGGCGTGCATCCCGAAATCGTCGAATCCCGCGGTTGCCGGGATGATCCATCTGCCAGAGTCGCGCACCGAGCGGGTCACCACGTCGCCTACCATCGTACGGTCTTCATTGCGGAAGAACACCCGGATGACCGCAGGACCGCCATTCCCCGTGAGTTCGAGAACCGGCAGCAAGCGGGTCCCGTACCGGAACGTGTCGGGGGACTCCCCCGCCGTCACCGGTGCCCGCCAATAACTCGTCGCGGAATCAATGGTGAGATAGTCACCCTTGATGGGAAAATCATTGGTTTGCACGCGTTGCGTTTCCGTGGGCAGGTGTTTCATGGAGAAACCAAGGATCGCCCCCCCTGCGGCTAACAGAAGTGCGAGCAACCCGATGAGTCCGGCCCGTTCGGTCTTGGAGAATCGCCAATGCGTACGCAGGGTGTCTGGCACAACGCTGGTACGAACCACCGGGGAAAACTCGTCCTTCACCTCGGTCGTGCCGCTGGGCGGCGTGATTTCCGCAAGCGCCTCCACCGCCGCCGCCGGTTCTAACGGGTACTCGGGTGGGGTCGGTGCGGAAACCCCATCGGCGGGAGGTTCGACGATTCCCGGATTTGCCGGGACCGATTCCCAGGATTCGAGGTCATCGAATGAACTCTCAGGTGTCGGTGACCTCAACAACGGCTCGGCGGGGTAACTTCTGATAGGGCGTTTATTGACGTTGATCTGGATCTGATCCTCTGATGCCGGATTTTCAACGGTTCCAAGCTTTTTTCCCGGCTGGCGTTCCCGCGGCATGGGAATGTCCCTGCCGTATGCCCGGGCCGCCGGCAACTCGACCCACACATCCTCCGGCGCACTGGGCGAATCCAGTGCGTCATCGAACGCCCACAGATCCCGCTCCGTCGTTTCTTGCATCAAATCCGCCTTAGCCGGGCGGTGGCGTGGAGGCAGAGAAGGAGGTTCGGGGGATGTCGGCGGCTCGGATGTCATGGCTGGCAATGCTTTCTACCATACCGGCACAACCTCGATTTGACCAGTGCGAATGATAAATCTTCAATTCACGAAAATTTCGGATTGCATCACCGGCCAGACGCGCGTAATTGAGCGCGACCCAAATCATTCCCCAACACCATGGCTGACAGCGAAGACAAAAATTCCCAAAACGTGGCTGGCAAATTCTATGTGGATAGCCAGTGCATCGACTGCGACCTCTGCCGCGAAACCGCACCGAACAATTTCAACCGCGCCGAAGACGAAGGATACTCCTACGTGATGAAGCAGCCGGAAAATGACGACGAACTCGCCCAGTGCCGCGAGGCGATGGAGGGCTGCCCCGTCGAGGCCATTGGTGACGATGGCGACGAGTAATCGTCCGCCCGCCTTCATGAAGCGTGCTCCTCGCACCGGCGGAATCCGCGCGGAGATTCTGCGGGAATGGCGAGGATATGATGAAGCCATGGACCTCCATGCCGGGGTCCATGCTGCGGGTGATTTCATCGCCGCCATCCTGCGTGCCGCAGGCGCGGAGGACAGCCTGCATGAGGATCAGGTGCGTGCCGCGTGGAAGGATCTCGCCGGCGATTTTATCGCCCGTCACACCGAGCCGGTCTCCGTGAAAAACGGTCACCTCGTGCTGCGCGTCACGCAACCCACCATGCGTTTCCACCTCGAGCAGATGAAACCCATGCTCCTCGCGCGCATCCGCAGTCAACTCGGCCAGGACCGCATCAAATCCGTGAAATTCACTATCGGTTAGCCAGCATGCATCCGCCTGACACCATTGAGATCCGCCGCTTGCGCGTAAGTACCCATATCGGCGTGCCGGACGAGGAATGCGCCCATGCCCAAACGCTGTGGTTCACCGTGCGCATGATTCCAAGTCAGGGCTTCAACGGCCTCGCCGACGAACTCTCCCGCACCATCGATTATGTTGCGGTCGCTCAGGAAATCCAAGCCCTCGCGTCCTCCAAACCGCGCCGCCTGATAGAAACGCTCGCCGTGGAGACCGCAGCCTGGTTGTTAGGCAGATACCCGCTGCAAAGCGTCGCCGTCACTCTCGAAAAACACATCCTGCCGGACACCGAATGTGTCGCCGTCCATGTGGAGCGGCGGCGATAAGGCGCTCCCAACCGTGCATCACTTGCCACATTCCAGATAGCGATGGATGCCGGCCACGGCCACGCGGGCGTCGCGCACGGCATGGACGACCAACGACGGACCGCGCACCGAGTCGCCGCCGGCGAAGACCCCGGGCACGCTGGTCATCTGGTTGGCATCGACCACGATGCCGCCCCAACTGTTGGTTTTCACCGCCGCAAGGTCGCTCTCGGGAGGAAACGGCACGGGATCAAAACCGTAGGCACCGATCACCCAGTCCGCTTCCACGGTGGATTCGGAGTCGGGCACCGGTTGGGGTTTGCGGCGTCCGCTGGCGTCCGCCGTGCCAAGTTCCATGCGCACACAGTGCACCCGCACCACCGCCCCTGACTCGTTCCCTTCAAGCGCCGTCGGGTTGGTTAGAAAACGGAACTCCGCGCCTTCTTCCAGAGCGTTGGCATATTCCTTGCGGCTGCCGGGCATGTTGGCCAGGTCGCGGCGGTATAAACAGATGGCGGCACTGGCCCCACTGCGCACGGCAGTACGCAGGCAGTCCATGGCGGTATCGCCGCCACCCAGCACCAAAACCCGTTTGCCCGCCACGTCGATCGGTGGCATGTCGAGCACGGGATAAGCCACGTTTTTCTGAATGAGGAATGGCAAGGCATGGATGACTCCGGACAGGTGCTCGCCCGGAATGCCAAGCGGCTTTGCCTGTTGTGCCCCGAAGGCCAGAAACACCGCCGCATAATCGCGCCGCAAGTCCCCTAACGAAACGTCCTTGCCCAAAGCGCACTCAAGCCGGAACTCCACTCCGCGCCGCTCCAAAATCGCAATGCGGCGGGCGACAACCGATTTCTCCAGTTTGAAGGAGGGGATCCCGTTGACCAGCAAACCGCCGGGCAGGTTCTGGCATTCCAACACGGTCACCGCATAACCCAGCGCCGACAACTCGTCGGCCGCCGCCAAGCCACCCGGTCCGGAACCAATCACCGCCACCCGCGCCCCATTGGGCATCGCCCGCACCTCGTCCAGCACACCGGAATGAAACGCATATTCGTTGATGAATCGTTCGATCGCGCCGATGGTCACCGGTTCGGCCCTGCCATGGAGGATGCACGATCCTTCGCACAAGCGTTCCTGCGGACAAACCCGGGAACAAATCTCAGGCATGTTGCTGGTGGCGCGCGAAAGCCTGGCCGCTTCAATAAACCGCCCTTCCGCAGTGGCTGCCAGCCATTCGGGAATCCGATTGTGCAATGGGCATTCCTCGACACACGATGGCATCGGACATTGAATGCACCGACTCGCCTGCTCACGCGCCGTCTGCTCATCATAAAGCGAGTAAATCTCGTGAAAATCCGCCACGCGATCCACAGCCGAGCGTTTCGGCGGATCTATCCGATCAAAGTGCGCCCATGTGCGGTTCGGCTGCCAGAAAATTCCATCATGTGTGTCCATGTCCAGTCGCGAAGCCGTTTCCCGCACCTTGTGATGCGTGCGTCAGGCTGGCGCTGACTTACCCTAGGATCCGGCCGACGGCAACTCCCAAAAAATTCCCAAAAAATTCGCATCACCCAAAGGCTTGCCATCGGCTGACAAACCATCACAATCCTGCGCGAAAATCAATATCGTTTCCACCCGCACCCATGTCCGCCACCGACTCCGTTCCCACCCTTCAGACACTTCCTTCCGACCAACTCAGGGCACTTCAGTGGCGTTATGCCGACCGTTATGATCTGACGATGATCATCCAATCCGTGCGTCCCGTCGCCCGCGGCCCGATCGCCCGGCTCGTCGCCCAAGGTGGACGCAATACCCATGAGTGGACGGCTGAGAAAAACGCACTGCTCGCCATTTACGACGAATCCGGCATCACCGCAGCTTTCCTCAACCCGGAACACGGCGGCTTCATCGAAGGCCCGAAAAACCTCGCCCTCGCTCTGGTCGCTTTCGAACTTTCGTGGGTCGATGCCGGGGCGGCCACCTGCAGCCTTGCCAGCAATCTCGGAGTCGCTCCCATCCATGAACGCGGCACTCCCGAACAATTCGCCCATTACATGCCGCTGGTGAGTCCGCCCGCACCCGGCGATGCCCGCGTGCCCACTCGCGTCGCCTTTGCCCTCACCGAACCCATCCCCTTCGTCGGTGTGGAAACCGGAATGTTGAGTGGGAAAATGCGCGTCGTCAGTTGGGAAACCGGTCAGGAACCGATCCTCAACATCGACAAACGCGGGCGTTTCATCACCAACATGGATTTCGCCAACATCGTGACCGCCGCCGTCGATTCGGCCGATCCCCGCATCAAGGGAAGTTGCATGGTCATCCTCGAAAAATCCGACCCGGGCATCTGGGATGCCGGGGTCCCGACCCGCAAAATGGTCCATCAACTGTCCTCCACCTGTGATCCTGTTTTCAACCTCAATGTCCCCGCTTCACGCATCATCGGCGGTTACTCGGTCAAAAACGGCGTGATCATCCCCAACTTCAGCCACAGCGAAATCATCGAAGCCGTCTTCCGCCGCACCCGCGTCACCGTCGGCCTGATGACCTCCGCCAAACTGCTTTCCGCCATCGAGCCGATCATCCGCTATCAACGCTCCCGTTTCCGCGGCGGCGAAACCGGCAACCCCGGATCACCCCGCTACGATCTCGGCCTCCAAACCAAACAAGATGTCCTCCATCGCCTCGTCGATATCTGGGCCACCGGCGAGGCGGGTGCCGCCCTCGGCTTTGAAACCGCACGCCTCTACGACCGCCTGGATCCGCTCGACCGCGTCAAAGAACGGATGTTTGCCGAACAAGGTCTCACCGGACGCAGCGCCATGAAGGCCCTCGCCCAAATCCAACAGGATGCCATGGAATGCATCGCGCTCCAACGCCAGCCCGCCGCGACCCGCGATCAAACCCGCCTCGCTTCGTTAGAAGCCGACCTGCTCGTGCAATACGCCATCTTCGATGTGCAAGCCAATGTCCTATGCCCCGCCTGCAAACTCTGGAACACCGGCTATGGGGCCACCATCATGCGCGAAGCTGTTAGCCTGATGGGCGGCTACGGCATCACTGAAGACTGCCCCGGCTTCCTCCCTCAAAAGTGGATGGATGCCCAACTTGAAGCCACCTACGAAGGCCCGGAAGCCGTACAGCGCCGCCAACTTTCCGTGACCATGACCCACCATCTGTTCATCGTGCAGTTTGAAGGATGGATCCAGGATCTCCGCGCCATCGCCACCGAGCATCCCGGCACCGGTGCCCGCGCCATCGCTGCCGCCATGGAGTTCTGGCTGTGGACCCTCCGCTACATGCAGAATACCTCCGATGCCAATGGCACCAAACTCTATCAATCCAACCGCCAGGGCGTCACCTTCCCACTCACCGATGCCCTGTGCTGGCTCCTCGCCTCACGCCAGCAAATCCTTGATGTCGTGGAACTCGGAAAATCCGGTGCCGAGGATCCCTCGGTCACCGAGGAACTCCCCGGCACTCTCGCCTTCCTCATCGATCTCTGCCATGTCCAGGCGGCCCGCGCCGTCGGGGAAACCTCCCGCATTTGCAGCGAACTCGTCTTCGGCTATCAACCGCAGCCGGCGTGCTCCTGCGGTTGCAGTGACCACGCCCCTGCACCGGAGAGCACCCACTTGCAGTCGTTCATCAGCATGCGCTCCCAACTCGATGTCAGCCTGTACGGTTTCCGCCTTGCCAAAGACCGCGCCGCCAACGCTCTAACCACCGTGATGATCCCGGAAGCCCTCGATTACCCGGTTTGAGAAAAGCTGAAAGCTGAAATATCAGATTCAAACCCATAACTCCCATCGGTCCCATAACTCCCATCGGTCCTATAACTCCCATTTCCGCGCCGTTTCCCATGCCCCTCAGCGCTGATCCCACTTCCGCCGCCCCAGATCGTCCCCGCATGGATGCCGATATCGTGTGTGTCGGGTTCGGCCCCGCAGCCGGCGGTTTTCTAACCACCCTGGCGGCGGCCACCATGAACCCCGATGGCAGCCCCGCCCTCGAAAGCCCGTCGATGCCAGGCATGCCCTTGCAAGTGATGTGTTACGAGCGTGCCGATGATATCGGCTTCGGCGTCTCGGGTGTCGTCACCCAGGCCTCAAGCCTGCGCGCATCCTTTCCCGAACTCGACCCTGCACAAATCCCGATGGCGGCCCCGGTCACCGCGGAAAAAATCCTCTACCTGTTAGATCCCATCGGTGCCAGCCGCCGGCCATTCATTCTGCGTGCCGCCGATCGGACAATCCGTACCCTCGGTGGCTTCCTCGGCGTAAAACACCATGCCATCGAACTCCCATGGACACCGTCGTTCCTCAATAAACACGGCGGCCTCGTCCTCTCAATGGGCCAGTTCACCCAATGGGTCGGCAACCAACTCATGGCCACAGGCACGGTCCAAATCTGGCCCGCTTCCCCTGTCAGCGAAGCGATCATTGAAAACAACGCCGTCACAGGTGTTAGATTGTCAGACCAGGGCGTCACCAGGGACGGCAAACCCTCCGCTGGCTTCACCCCGGGCATGGAGGTCCGTGCCCCGCTCACCGTGATCGCCGATGGCCCCGCCGGTGCCGTCGGCCAACAACTCGACGAACATTTCGGCGTGCCACACGGCCACCACCTCCACGATTGGGCGCTCGGCATGAAATTCGTTGTGGATCTACCCGATTCTTGTGAACTCGCTCCCGGCACCGTGCTCCACACCATCGGCTTCCCCGAACCGGAAATCTTCGGCTTTCTTTATGTCCATCCGGACCGTGTTGCCTCACTCGGCATTTTCGTGCCCTCCTGGTTTGATAGTCCGGTCCGCACCGCCTATCGCTATCTCCAGCATTGGATGATGCACCCCTATCTCTGGCGCCACCTCAAAGGCGGCCGCCTGCGTTCATGGGGTGCGAAATCCCTCCAGGAATCCGGCCGTCGCGGCGAACCCCATCTCACCGGCGACGGCTTCGCCCGCATCGGTGAAGGCAGCGGCTCCACCAATGTTCTAACAAACTCAGGCGTCGATGAAGCATGGGCTACCGGCGTGCAACTCGCCTGTGCCGTCATCGATCTCCTCACAGCTGGCAAACCATTCAGCCGCGAAAACCTCGACGCCACCTACGTCAAACGCCGCCGTGCCAGCCAACTCGATGCCGCCGGCCGCATCGCGGAAAAAGCCCGTGATGGCTTCCAACGGGGCGTGGTTCCCGGCCTCATCGGCACTCTGCTCACCGGCCTCACCCGGGGTGCCGTCTCCATGCCCGGACGCCCCTGCCCGCCGCACGCCCGCGTGCCCGGCCTCGAAAACTACTATGCGGGCCGTATTTCCAAAGAGGAAATCGCCCGCATCCGCAAGGACTGCGATACCAAAGGCATCGCCGCCAGCGGCATCCTCATGGACCGCGTCGGATGGCCGGCCATTCCGTTGGACGGCGAACTGTTGGTTTCCCATCAGGATGCCCTGCTCATGGGTGGTAAAGTCCAAGCCTCTGCCGGCTACGCCGACCACGTCGTCTTCCTCTATCCAGCAGAGTGCGTATCCTGCGATAGCAAAATCTGTGTGGAAATGTGCTCCGGTCAGGCGATCACCCCCAGCGAGAACGGCCGCCCGGTCTTCGACCGTGAAAAATGCATCCACTGCGGTGCCTGCCTCTGGAACTGCGCCAAAGCCCATCCCCATAACCCCGAACACGCTCTGGTCTCCTTCCAAGCCGGATCCGGCGGCCTGCATTCGGCGGAAAATTGATAAAAGACGCAAGACTGCAAGACACAAGACGCAA
The DNA here is from genome assembly GCA_903888515.1 of Akkermansiaceae bacterium. Lineage (GTDB taxonomy): Bacteria > Verrucomicrobiota > Verrucomicrobiia > Verrucomicrobiales > Akkermansiaceae > Luteolibacter. The sequence goes on from CAISTY010000011.1 coordinate 19,519, forward strand.
GAGAAGAAAAAGATGATGAAGAGAGCCGCGTGTCATCAGTCAGAGGTTTCCGGGAATACGCTCCGCAGCATGCCTGCTCTTCTGTTCCTCTTTTCTTGCGTCTTCGAGTCTTGCGTCTTGCGTCTTCACCACTTCTCCCTTTAGCGTCCCAAACCTCCAATCATCCCCACCTCATGTACCAAATCATCGTCTGCGGCAGCCTCGTGCCCGACCCCCTGCAAACCCTCGAACCCATCACCGGCCCCGCCGGCCCCGCATTGAGAAATGAAATGATGCTTCCTGCATCGCTGGATCCATGGGCGCGTCATGCCCTCTACGAAGCCGCCAATCTCGCCACCATCCATCCCGGCAGCAAAGTATGGCTGGTCAGCCTCGGCCCCAAAGCCAAGCTGCAACAAGTCATGATGACCATAGCCCAAAAGGTCCCCTTTGAACTCATCGCCCTCGACGGCCCGACCGGCGGCTTCACCGATGCCGCCGAAACCGCCGCCGCCCTCGCCGATGCCATCAGTGCCATCCCCGGTCTCGACCTGTCGAAAGTCCTCCTTTTCGGCGGTTGGGAATCCGCCTCCCGCGGTGCCGGAGCTACGATGCAAATAGTAGGTGAGCGTCTCTCCATCACCGAACAATTCCAAGGTGTCGACTCCCTCACCATCGGAGACGATGGCAGCCTGCGCATCATGGAGCGTGTCGAGGGCGGCCAACATCAAGTCTCCGTCTGCAACGCCCCGCCCGCCGTGATCGGTTGGGCCACCGGCAACCTCCCCGAACCCAGCAACAACCCGCGTGTCGGCATGTCCAACATGCGCGGCATCATGGCAGCCCTGCAAACGATCAAGCCTGCCCCGGTCGGTACCGGCGACATCACTTTCACCTCCGTTGCCCTCCCCACCCAGACCCGCACCACCCGGATCATCAAGGATATTCCGCCAGCGCAAATCGCCGCCGATATCGTCGCCTGGATCAAGGGCGGCTGAAGACGCAAGACTTCAAGACCCAAGACGCAAGACAAAATAACCGACCGACCAGGCAACACCATTTCATGAGCGAGCCAATGTTCACGCGAAATCCAATCTTGTGTCTTGCAGTCTTGCGTCTTGTGTCTTACTCCCGCCACTTCTAACTTCTAGCATACAACCTATTACTTCGCTTCCCATGAGCACCCTCTTCCTCGCCCACCCCGAACCCGATGGCACTCTCGCCAAATCCGCCCTCGAAGCGCTGTCCGCCACCATTCAACTCGCCGCCTCCCTGGAAACCCCGTTCTGCGTCGGCTTGGTCGGTGAAAACCCCGGCCCGGCCGCCAACTCCATCGCGGGCTGCGGCGCGGCGCGAATCCTAACGGTTAGCGGAGCGCAGTTCTCGCAGGCCAGATATGCCACCGATGCCGCCGCCGCCGAGGCCTTGTGCCGTGCCACCGCCGCCACTCTCGTCACCACGCCGGCCACCTCGCGTTGGAACCGCGTGCTACCCGGCGTGGCCCATCGGCTCGGTGGTCACGCTGATAGCCACGTCACCGGTCTCACTGTGGCCGCCGGTCAGCCGAGCATTTCCCGTTGGTTCTACCGCCAGCGCATGGAAGCGGTCTTCACTCGCAGCACCCGCCCATGGCTGCTCGCCCTCGAAGGTGGCATCGCCCCCGTGGCGGCGGTTTCCAACCGCCAAGCCCAAGTCACCGCCCCCATTGAAAACATCACCCTGACTCTACCCGCCACGCGCACCCAGGTCACCGGCTTTGAAGCTCCCGCCTCCGACCAGCAAACCATCCGCCCCGATGCCGATCTGCTTTTTGTCACGGGTGCCGGCTGGACCAAGAAACAAGCTGATGGCAAGGTCAAAGCCGCCGAAGCCGGGGCCCTCATTCTGGACTTCCTGCGCCTGTCCCGCTCGTCGTTAGGCAGCACCAAGTCGCTGGTCGATTTGGGGGGCGAAGGCCAAAGCGTCCTGCCATTCCTCAGCCACCTCAACCAAATCGGGCAAACCGGCTCGACTCCGCGTCATGCCAAGGGCCTTGCCACCTGTTGTCATGGCGAGGAACCACACACCGTCGGCTGGCGCTTCATCGGCGAACGCCGCGCCATCAGCATGGATGCCAACTGCGGATGGGCCCGCGGCAAAGCGGACATCCTCTACGTCGCCGACGCCTTCGCCGTGATGGCCGAAGTGAATGCCCTGCTCGCGACCTAACATGCGTGGCTGCTACGTGGCTGCTACGTGGCTGCTACGTGGCTGGAGCCTCCGGCTCCAGACCGTGCACGGAGCCTCCGGCTCCAGACCGTGCACGGAGCGTCACGCTCCGTGTTGAAATGAGATCAATCCCATGAGGTTCCGGCTATCGATTGTCCCTGCGACGCCATGAAAGCACGAGCGGGTTCACGATTTCCTCCAGATGCGCGTGGTTGCCGTCTGCCTCGGCAATCAAGATGGGCGCCTAGCGTGAAATACTTTGAAAGACCCACAACACTGGAGTCGTAAACGATAACGATCCGCAAGTTTTGATCCAACCAATATGAAAACCAATCCATCCGCCAACCGACGCCACAAGATCCACCTGATCCTGTCCGCCTCTATCGTTCTCACGGCCATGCCCGCTACCGCGGACGTGCGCCTGCCAAAGATTTTCACCGACGACATGATGCTGCAACGGGATTTGCCGGTGCGCGTTTGGGGCTGGGCCGATGCCGACGAGGAGGTGAGCGTGTCGCTGGCCGGCAAATCCGCCAAGGCCAAGCCGGACGCGCAAGGCCAGTGGTCGCTCGAATTGCCAGTCATCAAGACGGGCGAAAACCTGGAGCTGACCGTCAAGGGCAAAAACACCCTGACGTTGAAGAACATCCTGGTCGGGGACATCTGGGTGTGCTCCGGCCAATCCAACATGGAGTGGTCTCTTGGCAGGTGCCTGGGTGCCGCGGATGACATCAAAGCCGCGGATTTTCCCAAGATCCGCCGCATCAAGTTCAATCACGTGCAGTCAGACAAACCGGAATCCGACGCTCCGACCTCAACCCCGTGGCAGGTCTGCTCGCCGACCACGGCGGGGGGCTTTACCGCAACGGGTTTCTATTTCGCCCGTGAAATCACCCAGAAAACCGGCGTCCCCATCGGCATCGTGGATTGCAATTGGGGCGGTACCCGGATTGAACCATGGACACCGGCCGAGGGCATTGCCATGGTGCCCGAAATCAAGCCCGGCGGCAAATGGAGCGGCATGTACAATGCCATGGTCCATCCGATCGTGCGGTTTCCTATCAAAGGAGCACTGTGGTATCAGGGCGAGTCTAACGGTGGCGAGGGAGAGTCGTATTACGACAAGAAGCGCGCCTTGATCGGCGGCTGGCGCAAACAGTGGAATCAGGGGGATTTCCCGTTCTATTTCGTGCAACTCGCCAGTTTCCAAGCCGTGTCGGAGGAGCCCGCCGGCGGCAATGGCTGGGCCAAGCTGCGCGAGGCGCAATCCAAGTCGCTGACCATTCCCAACACCGGCATGGCGGTCATCATCGATACCGTGCCGCTCGCGGAGGCGGGCAACATTCATCCGAATAACAAATACGACGTGGGCATGCGCCTCGCCTTCTGGGCGCTCGGGCGGGACTACGGCCAAAAACAACAGGTGGTTTCGGGACCGCTGTTCAAGGCACTCAAGGTTGAGGGCGCCAAGGCGCGCCTGGCATTCGACCACGTCGGCACTGGCCTGATGGTGGGCAAGAAGGAAGGCCGCAGCCCAACCGTGGAAAACAAGGGCGAAAAACTCAAGCGCTTCGCCATCGCGGGAGCCGATCAGAAATGGTTCTGGGCCGATGCGGTGATCGAGGGCAACACGGTTTCCGTGACTTCGCCCGAGGTGAAGGAACCGGTCGCGGTGCGCTATGCCTATCAGATGAATCCGGACGGAGCCAACCTCTACAACCGCGAAGGCCTGCCGGCTTCGCCCTTCCGCACCGATAACTGGTGAACGGCCGGCTTTCGATCACTTGATCTCCTTGCCGGTGTTGGTCCAGATCCAGCGCACCACTTTTCCGCCCTTGACGTACGCTTTCGCGTGAATGGTTTTGGCTCCAAAAATGGATTCCAGGTTGTAGCTGACGGATCCCGTTTGGAACACCGTGCCGTCCGTGGTTTCGTTGGCTTCGGCCTTCCATTCCTGCACCTGATCAAAGGTAAACGCCGTGATTTGGCCAGCCCGCAGGCTCTCCTGCATGACCTTCACCACATCGTCCGAACCGGCTGTCACAGGTGCGGCTTGCACAGCAGCCGGAGGTGGTGATTCCGTCGGCGGTGTCACCACCGGATGCTCCGGGGTGCCCGTCGGCGCAGGTGTCGGCTCCGTGGCGGGAGGAATTGCCTCGGGTGTCGGGGTGACCGGTGCTGGCGGTGGAGTCACAACCACTGGCGGACTGGCAGCGAGTTGCTCCATGAGGTCGGTCTGGGAAATCGGCAGTGATCCGAGATAAGGGCCATCTCCCGGACTCACCACTGCATGGGTGCTTTCGATGCGGACCAACTTCACGCGGTTGCCCGCCGGTATGGTCATGGTTACCTCTGATGCGGCGTCGGTGACCTTGACATCGGCTTTGAGAGTGACCTTGGCCGGAAGTTGATCGGGCGTGAGGCTGGAGGGATCCACCGCCGGCAGATGGCTTGCCTCATAAAGGCGTTCCTTGTCCGCCGAACTCAGCGGAGTGATGCCGGTCATTTTGTATCGCAGGCTCGGTTCCATCCTGTAGCCCAGAAGACCTGCCACCGCTATGCCCAGAAGCATGAGAAAAAGTTTCATGTGATGACGGCTGCTTAACACCTCTTATCTCCCATGAAAAGCATTTTATATCGTTGCAACGTCGAATTCCACGCCGCAACGCGAAACACTACCCCCGCGACATCCTGCGGTCCGATCGGACATCAGGATGTCCATGTGATTGTTAGAGGGTGCTGCTGCCGTCCCGACGGGCGGATGGCGCGGCCTCACGAAAACTCCCTGGCGCCGCTGAAGCAGGAAGCCGCCGCCGACCACCGGTTAGGTGTTCTGCGGCAGAGGATGCGTTTCACGGGCTGGTCTTGAGGAAGGCGAATTCGGCACAGCGCTGACCGCTGTAAGGATTGAACTCTTTACGAAAGATCTCGTAGCCGTGTTGTTTCATGTCCCCCACGAAACGCACGAAGCGCATGAACTGGTCGTCATCCCAAAGGTGCACCTCCACCAAGAGTTGACGAATGCCAAGGGTCTCGAACACCCCTTGGGACAGGGCGGGAGTCAGGGCGAGGAACTCACCCCCCTCGATATCGAGTTTCAAAATGTCGACGCGGACATGACCCAGAGTCCGCGCGATGGTTGCAAGGTCCTTCACTTCGCACTTCTTGCCGTCGAGGGTGAGATCCCAGCAGGTCTTGGGATCGTTTGACGTGGGACCGATTCCAAGATCGTGATAGAAAAGGCGGCCGGTTCCGCAAGCGCTGCCCTGGGCAAAACCGACGAAGTTGGAGTTCACCCCGGGAGCGGGATCAAACAGGTGCACCTCACACCCGAATCGCCCCGCCATCTGCGCATCGAAAGAGATATCGTCGCAAACCCCGAAGGAGTAAACCACCGCCCCGGGCGGCAGGGTCTGAGGGTCGCTGACCCATTTACCGCCGTCGCCCCGACAACCAATACGCATGACTTCGCCGCCATTGACGACGGCGTCAAACATATAGGTGCGGCTGCATCCCTGGAATCGCTTCACGAACGCGGCAGGATCGGACTTGAACTCAGCAAGAAGCGCCTGCTGCTCGGCCAGACGCGAGGCACGCACCTCGGCGGCCTGGCGAAGAGGGGGCAGAACCTCGTAACGCGCGTGTTCCGCTTTCACCACCTCGCTGAATTTCACGACCGGAGTCGTAACCGCAGGCGGTGATTTGTGCTTGGAACAGGCCGACAAAAAGAGGGCCGGGATCAGCAAGAACAATGGACCGGACAGATGCGGACTCAGGCAGGTGGATCCCGGCGGGGAAAGTAAGATGGAAGAAGGATGCATGGGGTGAAATTGTTAGTCCTGAGCATGCCGGCCCGCATGGCAATGTCAGAGTCGGGTTAAAGGCAGGGCATGCGCGCGGGCAGCGGTTGAGGGAAAAACATCAGGCAATACGGCTCTGGCGTGAAGCGAACCAATCCCGGGACACCGCGCACGCTTCGGCTCAGCCGCCACGACCGCCACTGAGTTCCTCGTTGGCGGACTGGCCTTCTTGCTGATCGACTTCTTCATCGCCAGTGGCGGCGGATACCTCGGTGGATTCAAGGATCCGGCTGATATCCGCACTCCGGAAAAACAGCAATGGGACGTTCGAAATGCTACGCAGCAGGATGCCACCCTGAGCACTATAGATTTGAATGGTGCCCGCACCGCAAATTAACAACTCCAGAAAATCAGGATAACTGGTAATGATGCGTTTGGCTCCGCGTCCGAGCGAGTCATCCTTGCTGAGCATGGTGAAATGTTCGATTTCATTGTGGGTGATGCGCCATCGTTGATTGATGTGCACGCCAATGAACATGATAAGATAGAGGAGACCGCTGAACAGCGCGAACAGATACGTCCAGTCGGATGAAACGGTCGGATTCCTGAATGCCAGATGATGGCCTATAGCACTGAAGATAATAACGTTCTTGACGTCCTTGAGCCATAGGATACAGAACACGCTGGCAATGATGGTGATCCCCCAGGAAATGGATAGATTCCTGCTGAGGTCAAACCCCACGGCCATCAGCACCGTCAGCAAGGTGATCAGGAGGACCCAGCCCTCGACATTCGGGCTGACCAGATCGCCGAGCAGATGGAAAACCACTGCCAGAACAATCAGCGGCCATGTATACAGGTATTTCGGATAGCTGTAAAACACGATCTCCGATCGATTCTGCCGTTGTTTCCCCAACGATGACTTGACCGGCGAGGCCTCAGCAGCGTCCGGCTTGACGACCGTGGCCTGGGTGGCTTCGTTAGGTGGGGCGCCCGCAGGCGCTGGTTCTTGATCGGGAGTAGGGTTCATGGGGATTTTCCGGTTGGCGTCCGTTTTCTAGGTGGATCTCCCTGAAGACGCAAGGATAAAACGGAAGCAGCGCAAGAAACGAAAAGACCATGGATGATGCCCGCGTCATCGCTCATGAGGTTATCATGGACGTGGGCGATTCGAAACCGCCGCGCAGATGGCCACAGGCAGATCGCGCCTCCCTGGGTTCATGAAATGCTAGTGTGCCGGACGTTAAATAGCTATTCATAATTAATTCTTGCCGCTGGTCTTGGCGAGGGCGTCCTTAGCCCGTTGGATTTTTCTGAGGATTTCCTGCCCTTCGGCCTTCCAAACGTATCGCTTCGGGTCGAGATCGC
>CAISTY010000012.1 GCA_903888515.1 Akkermansiaceae bacterium
CTGTCTCCTGTCTCCTGTCTCCTGTCTCCTGTCTCCTGTCTCCTGTCTCCTGTCTCCTGTCTCCTGTCTCCTGTCTCCTGTCTCCTGTCTCCTGTCTCCTGTCTCCTGTCTCCTGTCTCCTGTCTCCTGTCTCCTGTCTCCGCTGTTAGGACGGTCCCGCGCGCTGATCTCGCTGGCGAAAATTCGCGCCGCCTGCCCTTGTTCCGGTACCTGGCGTGTCGCGGCTTCCGCCAGTGCGCCCCTCCGCGCTATTCCGCGTGCTTTGCCGACACCCGGCTAACGCCCCAGCCGCGCCTCCCGGTCTGCAATCAAAAATCAAGAATCAAAAATCCAAAATCAAAAATCCCCCCTCTTCCTGTTCTATTTCAACTTTCAGCTTTGCTCTCCCGTCCCCCGCCGGCCAACCAATGGCAAATATCATCCAACCAACAACCCCCAACCATTGATTATTGAATATTGAAAATTGATTATTTCTTGCCACTGATTACTGACCACTGAGTGGTGGTCATAACCCCAACCACAACCCCAACCACAACCCACAACCCCAACCACCGATTACTTCTTCTCTGACCCATGACCCATGACCCATGACTAATCAACCACTGACTAATCAACCAATGACCAACAATGACTAATCAACCACTGAACAACAACATGATGAAAACAACACAGAACATCAACCGGTCTAACAGAAATCAACTTGAACCGATCCACTCCACCAGCCTGCTCACCGCCAGCGCCGCGGTGTTCTTGAAAACGTCTAAGCAATTTCTGACTGTGGCGGTCGGAGCGGGCGTGGTGCTGGCTTCCGCCGTCGCGGCGCAGGCAGTGACGATCGAGATGGTTACCGTCGGCGACGCGGGCAACGCGAATGACACCATCAATCGGTCAGGCAGCCCGTGGGACACTACGAGTCTCGGCGCGGTGGCCTACGAGTACCAGATCGGCAAGTACGAGGTGACCTGCGAGCAGTACGTCGAATTCCTCAATGCGGCGGCGAAATCGGACCCGTACGGGCTGTACAGGACGGAAATGGGTACTGTCGGGGGAAAAAGCCCCGGCATCGCGCGCAGCGGTTCGTCCGGCAGCTATACCTATACCCTCTTTACGCACGCCGAAGACGGCGGAGTTCCGGGCAGCGTCTGGGCCCCCAAGCCGGTGGGCTGGATTGCTAAGTTCGACGCGGTCCGTTTCTGCAACTGGTTGCACAACGGCCAGCCGAGCGACGGTACAGGACTGCAGGACGGCTCCTACACCCTGACCGGCTCCGGCAAAGTCCCCGACAATGCCGCGACCGTTACTCGCAACGCGGGAGCGACGTGGGTTCTGCCCAACGACAACGAATGGCACAAGGCGGCGTATTACAAGGGGCTTGGCGGGGGATATTGGGATTACCCCACCCAGTCCAACGCTCAACCGCAACAGTTTCACGTATGGAGCACAACAGGAGTCGGCACGCCACCCGGGTCTAACTATGGAAACTTCTCAGTAGACGCCGGCGGTTGGGGGCCTCTCACGCCGATGTGGTACAGAACAGCCGAAAAGGAGTACCACGACCCGTTATCCGTCGGCACCAGCGGCGGCCCGAGCTACTACGGTGCTTACGACATGGCCGGTAACGCGGCGGAGTATATTGATATCCCCCCCGTCGGCTCCCCGCTTGAGTACTTGGAGCGGGGAGGTTACATGCACGGGAATTCAAGCGTATCCCATGTCGATCAATATCAGACCGACAGCCGGGACGGATATTCCTATGATGGCTTCCGCGTGGTGAATCTCGGGACGCCCACCGCAGCCGTCGCCAGTACCGATTGGAATCTCACAACTACTTGGGACACGCAAAAGGTTCCAGACCAGGCCACTCCGGTGACAGTCAACACCTATGCCGTCACCATCGACTCCGCCCAAAGCACCACGCCAGCCATCTGCAATAGCCTGACGATTATGGGTACCGGCGGTTCGGTAACGGCCACCGGCCAAAGCCTGACCGTTGGGGGTGATTTGAACACCACGAGCGGCGCGCTCACGCTGAACGGCACCTCGACGCTCAACATTGCCAAGGCCAACACCTCGGCCAGCCTCAAGGGTCTAACGGTGGGCTTGGGCACCATTCTCAACATCACCGGCGAACTGACCGTGGACGCCAGCAAGGATCTCACCGGTGCCACGCTCAACACGCCCAAGGTCACCCTGACGGGTGGCAGCACGTTGACCGTCGGTGCGCTCAACACGCCCAAGGTCATTCTGGCGGGTGGCAGCACGTTGACCGTCGGTGCGCTGAATGTGCCCGGCGCCGGCTATCTCACCGGCACCGGCACGGTCGCCGGCGCGGTCGCCGTGGCCAGCGGCGGCAAGGTCAGCCCCGGCTCGGACACCACGATTGCCACGATTGCCACTAACAGCCTGAGTCTCGCCAGCGACAGTCTTCTAACAATCAATGCCGCCAGTACCTCGAGTAATGATCAGATCACCGTGGGCACGAGCGGAGGTCTGACGATCAACGGCGGGGCCATCACCTTCCTCAACGCGGACGGCACCGGCCCGGTGACCGAGTTCGGCACCTACCAACTCATTGGTTATTCGGGCGCCATAGTCGGTTCGGTCTCTTCACTCACCGTGGCCAATAAGGCTCTGTACACGGATTACACCTTCGGCACCGCCAGCAACTTTGTGACCCTGACCGTCTCCCAGGGGGCGCTGCCCGTCCCGTTCCTCTCGCAGAATTTCGACGACGATCCGGTCAATTATACGAATAGCCCGTTCGTGGTCGGCGCCACCGATAAGAACGACTACTGGGCGCTGAGCAACACAGGCGACGGCATGCTTCTCAATACGAACTTCACCGACGCTTCGGGAACTTACCTGACAGGGCAGGATATGGACGCCGGCGGAGGTCTGGCTTTCACCACGGGTGCCCCCGCTTTCATTGATTTCACGGTACCCGCGACCGGTTATGTTGACTTGAGGCTATCCATCGCCTTGGCAGGAGCGCCCAAAGCCGAGAACATTAACTACGTCCGCGCGAAGTTGGATAATGACGGCGATGGCACCTACGAAACCACGCTTTTTAATTTCGTAGGCAACAGTAATTCAGCATATACCGACACTGTTCTTGGTGCGCTGTCGACGGCTTTCAAGACGTTCACCTATATTGCCCTGCCCACCCCCACGGCATCTGACGGCAATCTGCGTCTGCGCCTCGAAGTCTTCTGCGACACCAATAATTTGGGCGTCGACAGCGAAAATATCGGCATCGACAATATCGTCATCGCCGGAATGCCGGTCAGCGGTTACACCTCTTGGGCGGCCACCAACGCAGGCGGCCAGGAGGCCAGTCAGGATTCCAACAATGACGGCGTAGCCAACGGCGTGGCCTATTTCATGAACGCAACCGGTCTCGCCACCAACCCGGCTATCAACGGCACCACCAAGAAAGTGACCTGGCCCAATGGCGGCAAGATCCCGAGCGACCAATACGGCATCCAGTTCGTCGTCCAAACCTCCAGCGACCTCCAGACGTGGGCGGATGTTCCCGCGACTGGAGATCCCAATCTCATCAACACCAACTACAGCGCCGGTCCCCCCGCCGTTGACGGCGAGCTCAGCTACACCCTGACGGGTACCAGCCCGCGCTTCGTCCGCCTCAAGGTGACCCCGAACTGATCCGCAGCCCGCGCTGATAGAGTATCATCCGAATCCCCAACCAACCCCAGGGCCGCCGGAGCAATCCGGCGGCCCTGCTGCGTTCTGCCTGTAGCGGCGGTTTGTGTCCAACTCGATGCATTCACTCTTCATGGCCGGGCGGTTCGGAGACCGCCCCTCCTTGGTACTGATGAGTTCTTGGTTTGCCCTACAGTATTTTTTGCCGCAAAAATGCGCAAGATACGCAATAAGCCTGATGGTATTCATTTTTTGTGGTTTCTGTGCCTCTTTGCGGCTAACCGAATGTATTCCAACTCAGGGACTGCTCAGTAAATCTC
>CAISTY010000013.1 GCA_903888515.1 Akkermansiaceae bacterium
ACGCTTTGGGCCTTTTGATCATGGTCTGGAGTTCCCGGAGTTGGACGGAATCAAGCGAAAGAATGCGAATCGGACGGGCCATGCGCGTATTTTACACGCGCATTCTGTTTTGTATAGCTAATTATCGTCCGGCACACTAGCGCCAGTCTCGCCGGAACGCTTCTGCAATCTGGTTGAGGGTTTCGGCTATCGGGTATCACGGCGGGAGTGGGACACGAAGAGGGCGCTTTGGTTTTGGCGCAAATCCGTCTTTCCAGTCAGTTCAGCCAAGATCCTTTTGGAAAACGATTCCGCCGCGCAATGTCTGCCGCCCATTCGGCAACTGGCAGGCTGCGCCATTCTCACAAACGACGGCAGCGTTATCGGGCGGGGTTATCACGATCACGCGGGCGGGACGTTCATCACGGCGGGCGCGATTCCGCCAGAGGTGCCCTTGGATGCTGCAAGGATTGCGCTGGTAGGGTTGCTGGAAGATTTCGTGTTCACTACGCCATCCGATAAGTCGCGGGCGCTGGCGAGCATCATCAGTCCTGCTCTCAAGATGGGGGATTGGATCGACGACGATTTCCCGCTCGACGTGGCCGAGGCCGATCAAAGCCAGTCAGGAAAGACCTACCGGCAGAAGCTGGTATGTCGTGTGTATGGTGAAATTCCATCCTCAATCATCGCGCCCCGTGGCGGTGTCGGAAGTCTTGATGAATCCATATCAACCGCGCTGATAAAGGGTAGGCCTTTCATCAATCTGGACAACTTCCGGGGCAGGCTGGACAGCACAATCATGGAACAGGCGATCCGTGGAATGCAACGGGTAACATGCCGCGCACTGCGGACAAGTGCCGAAGTGGACACCAAGCCGTTCATTTGGCAACTCTCGACCAACGGCGCTGAGTTCACGCGGGACATTGCCAATCGATCAATCATCACCAGAATCCGAAAGCAACCGGATGGATACGCTTTCCGATCATACCCCGAGGGCGATCTTCTGGCGCATGTCGCCGCCACCCAGGGTTTTTACCTTGGAGCGGTGTTTGCCGTCGTCCGCGAATGGGCGAGGCAAGGCCGCCCCCGGACGGGGGAACACCGCCACGACTTCCGGGGGTGGTGTCGGGCGTTGGACTGGATCGTTCAAAACGTCTTCGACCTCGCCCCGCTACTGGACGGGCACCGGGAGGAACAAGCCCGCACCGCCAACCCGGCGTTGCAATGGCTCCGTGAACTCACGATGGCCGCACGGAGCGCGAACCAACTGGACCGCCAGTTGTCCGCCTCCGAACTCGTCAGCATCGCCGAAGATGCGGGAATCGACTTTCCAGGCAACCCCGCGAGCAGGGATGAAGCGCCACTGCGGGCGGGCAAAATCCTTGGGCGCTTGTTCCGCGACTCCGGGGGGCGACCGATCCCGGTGGACGGCTTCACAGTCACGCGCGAGGAAGTCGCAACCCACGATCCCGGCAGGGGCGATGAGAAACACAAAACCTACACAATCCGCAGCGAATGATTGTCCCCGTCCCCCGTGCCCGCCGTGACCCCCATAGACATGGAAAAGCTACGTTTTTTCCAGAAACCGTAGTCATTCCGGGGAATTCCAGTGCACGGCGGGGACGCCGGGGACGCCGAAGCAGATTTCTCTATCATCCGAAAAACCACACGGCCAAGCTATCAAACTTCACTCACCCTGTAACGCACCATGCGCTCACTCATCCTCTGCCGCGAACGCCTGAATCGCATTCTTGGAATCCTCGACCGTAACGGCGGCATCGTTTCCCTTCGTGACTTCTGGCGGACGTATGGGGTGCACGAGTGGGAAGTCGAACAGGCCGCAGAATTGGGCTGGTTGCGGATCGTGACGCGCAAACCGCGTGTTGGCCGACCGTCATTCGTCGCCGAAAAACTTAGCGAATGTGAGTCAGCGAAACTCCCGCCGTTCCGGTGTCAGATTCCCCGTGAAATTAGCTATCGCCATGAACGCTTTGCCATGGAATCAGTGAATACGATGCCTGGTGGTTGTTTCGGTTTCAAGATGGCAACTCGTGTGCATGCCTACTTGAGGGTGTTCCCGTACGCGAAGAGCAGGGCGGGGGCCTGCGCCAGCGCAAACCGCCTGATGAAAAGGCGTGACGTTCGTATGGCACGTCTTTGGTTTCAGCGAACCACCCAAGTTCGCAATTTCGAACCAATGCCGGTTACGGTGGATGCCATCATCCATCGCCTGCGGGAACTTGGACTGTTATAGAATCCACGTGCACGGAAGCTAGGATTTGTAAGGTTTTCTTAGGGAGGTTACTGGATGCTCGGTCCTGCCGGGTTCCAAGCTGTTCGCTCTCCACCATTGGTAGGGGTCGGCGTGGTCGAGCGGGGATGGCGAGCTGAACAGCCCGCGCTGCTTCAGGAAGTCGGGGAGGGCGTCGTCGGCTGGCCGCCGTTCAACCACATTCCCGGACGGCCTTTCAACACTTCCAGCTCCCGCCAGTTCTCCGGTCGGGCGCTGTCCGAGACTTGCCCGTACAGCGGGTGTTCGCTGTCCTCCAGCACTTCTATCGGATACACCGAGAACCTCTCGCCCGTCGCCGGGTCTAAGTCCTGTTTCGGGTATCCCCGTGCCTTCAGTTCCTCCCTGGCTTTGGATCGGGATTCCTCCAGGGCGGTATTGTCTTCGAAGAGGGGTGTCCATCCCGGCTGCGCGGGCGGCTGCTGGAGAGAGTGCGATGAGTTCATGGGTGGGTGCTTCTTTGTTGGGGTTGTGGATTGTCCTCGGAGGCTACCTGATCGACCTGCTCGCTCCGTACGGCTCCAGTTTCTTGCGCAGCTCCGGGGGCCATTTCACGAACGGCTGAAACAGGATTATCTGCCCCTCCTCGTGGCTGATCATTTCGTCTGTCAGGACTCCCTCCAGCTTCATTCTTAGCAACAAGGCGTTGCGGGCGAGATCCTTTTCCTTCATCGGTTGTTGGTTGGTTTCCATAATGTATTCCTAGAACTTCGAGGTGTCGAACAGTTCCGGGGAGTCATCTTCGCCGGTTTCGTCGCGGAACGGCGCGTTTTCCAGCAAGTTCATCCGCTGGTCCATCAACGTGGTGAGACGTCCGTTGCGGAGGTAATGAATCTCCCGGAACGCACTCAGCGTGTTCTTTTCCCGTTTGGACCATTGGCTGAGTGCGTACGTGCCCGCCATGTTCAAACTATCAAATTCATGGCCGCCAATCGCACACCGGCAGGCCGCAAATTCCGGTTTGGGTCCTGGAATCACATACAGATCCTCGTGAAGCAAAATCGGAACATGAGCCTTTTCAGGTCTCCGGGACACCTTTGGTTTCCGTGTCGGCTTTGGTTTCCGGGACAGCTTTGGTTTCAGTTCCAGGCGATGGGCATCCCACAGTTCCCATGCACCGACATCGTCGCCGCCAGGGGTGATCGGAAGATAAAGGAATGTCCCGGCCTTTTGCATGAGCACGCTGTTGACCGGTGACCTCGTGGCAATGTTTTCGGTTTCGATCTTGGAGGGAATGCGCAGTAGGATCGAGGATCCCACAGGCAGTGGCGTTGGAGCGCCTGATGCGGAACAGTCCCACTGGGAGCCGTTCCAGATGATTGTGATTTCGGTGGTATTCATAGAGGGCAGGTTTGGATAAGTGGTTGTCGTAGTTTTCAGCGGTGCCGGTCACGTTTGCGGATTGCGCTTCAGCGCTTCCTGGCGCTGTTGTTTTTCAGCCTGCATGCGGATGCGGTCGGCTTCGGTTTTCGGGATGTCCTCCCATCGTGGTAATCCGATTTCCTCCAATATTTCGTCTATCATATCTCGTGGGGGAGAATCCATAGCGGCATGCCGCCCCTCATCGGGCGTGCTATCGTGTTGCTCGATCCCGGTGGTGGGTTCTTCGGATAGCTGGCTGGCGAGCCAATCCGCCTCCTGTTCTCTGATGGGTGCCAGCCAGTCCTCGATCTGCTGCTCGATCCACGGCAGACGTTGCTCGGCCGGCATGGTCAGCAACTCGTCGACAATGCCGTCCATCGCCTTCGATAGTTCGAGTTCCTTGGACTCTGGAAGCGGTTTGGCGAGCGTGTCCTTCGCCGCGCGGATCGCCTTGGTGGCCTCTGCTCGGGCGAGTGTCCGGGGGTTGCGAAGTTCGGCCAATGCGGCGGCCAGTTCCGCCTCGGGGACATTGCTCTCCATCAAGACGCCATCGTCGTAGACGTTGAACGTCCCGTCCGGGTTGCGCTCGGTGGTGATGCCGTCCTCGGGTTGGGCGGGGTTCGGTTGCTCCGCGGCGGCTTCGGGTGTTGCCGGCGCTTTGGGTTTGGCCGTCCCCGCTCCCGATGGTTCGCCTTTTCTCTTGGCGATGAGCGCTTCCACGCGCGGTCGGTCGGCTTCGTCCTTGGGGTACATATCCCATTCCAGTAATCCGAGTTCGGCGAGAATATCATCCATCATATTTCGTGAGGGAGAATTTATAGCGACAGGCTGCACCCCATCGGGCATGCTATCGTGACGCTGCTGTTTTTCAGCCTCCATCCGTTCCCGGTCGGCTTCGGTTTCCGGCACGTCGTCCGGGTGGGGTGCTCCTAGTTCGGCTAGGATGTCGTCCATCATGTCCCACGGCTGCGGCGCGGGCGAGTCGTCGAGCGAGTTGGCAATGAATTGTATCGCTCCCTGCTTCATTGCTTCTGCCAAGCCGTTGTGATACCGGGTGCAGATGCGCTCCACCTGATCAACGGGGAGTCCGGTTGAATTTGCGGCATCTCCAAAACTCGCACCGTCAAGAACCGCTCGGATGGCGAGTTTCTCGGCCGGCGAAAATCCGCTAACACCTTCCTCGTTGGCAGCATTCATTTTCGGACTTTTGGCAGGTGTGTGGGAAGCATTTCACGGCGAATCCTCTTCCACCCGAAAGAAGCGTTTCGGTTGGTTTCTCGTGGTGTAGAACCTTTGGATCACCCCGCCGTTGCCTGCGATACCGCTTTCCACGGTGGCCCAGGCGGACAGGTCGGGAGAGTCTTCAATGCGATAGGTTTTCCCAACCGCTGACGGAAAGGTGAACTCGATTGCCGTCCGGGCCTCCGCCACCAACGCGGGCTTGTCCAACGGATTTGTCGGAGATTTACCAGTCGCCAACTCATATCCATCAAGAAAGCCGTCTCCATCGGTGTCGGCAACAAGCGGATTGGTCAGATAGTGATATGCCTCAACGCCATCATTCAAACCATCACCGTCCGTGTCCTGATTGTTCGGGTTTGTGCCCGTGTTGAATGGCGATACATAGATACCGGTGCCGGTCTCGCTCGCGTCCACAATGCCGTCACCGTCCGCGTCCGGATCACCCTGCAAGCGAATTAACATGCCTGCGTGTCCCACCCCACTGCTACCTCCACCGATTAGAAGAATGCCGCCTGACGCGTCGAGGGCGATGTCATAGGCCATAGCGAAAACGATGGTGTCGGCGTTCGGTATTACAACGGTGCCACCGGAACCAAATGTCGAATCGGGAACCCCATTGGGCATCAATCGCATGGCGGTATAATGGTATTCTCCACCGACTACTGCCGAGCCACCCGCAATGATACGGCCATCCGGCATCAAGGTTACGGCGGAGATCTGGTCCCATGCGTTGCTTACGTCAACCTCAATAATGCCCCCGGATCCGAAGGAATTGTCCAACGCTCCATTCTGGTCGAGACCCACGAACAATGACCTGTCATTTTCGTCGTTGGTTACTGGTTGCGTGCGCGTATATCCGGCAACCAAAATCTTGCCATCCGATCGAATACATATCGAGGTAGCCTCATCCGGTCCGCCGTGCAGGTCCAATACAAAATTCCCCGCGCTGGCAAAACTTGAGTCCAAATTCCCGTCAGCAAGAAAGCGGCACACCCACAAATTGTTGTTACCGCCAGCGGAATATATGTATCCAGCAATCACGATCTTGCCGTCTTGCTGTACGGCAGTCGTTACGGGATTAGCATTCGCCGAGACGTAAGCTTTTGCCATACCATCACCCGAAAACGTAGGGTCCAAATAGCCATCTTGGTCAAACCTCAATACTCCCACGTTGCCCCCACCAGTAGCACCGCACCCAATTACAATCCTGCCTTCAGCGTCCAATGCCGCGCTGCCATACCCCGTGAAGCCGTCTATGGAGCCACCCTGGGTTCCATCTCCTCCGAATGACCTGTCCAGACTTCCATTTGATAGGATCCGCACCAGATCACGGGACTCCCCCACGGCGAGGATTTTTCCTCCGGGCAGAGCGAACAAATCACGGATATTGCAGCCCAAGGTGACTTGGCCTTGATTGCCGAAGGATGGCACCGATTCTCCTTTTGAGTTTAGCCTAACGACATGATTTTGGGTGTTTGTGTGGTATCCAGTACGGCCGGACACAAGGACATCACCGTTCGGCAGAGGCACGACACGGTCCCACCTTTCCATGTCGACTTGGTCAATAATAACGCGTCCACCCGTGCCGAATCCCGGGTCCAAGTCGCTGGGTGCTGCCGTGGCGGTGGCGGTGAAGCCGGCAAGGTAAATTCCCAAGGCAAGAAGCAGTGTGGTTGCTCTGGGGGCGAGGCGGGCACCTGTGACGGCTGCCGTGGGGGCATTCGGTGTTTTCATGATTTCAGGCGGTGGTTCAAAACAAAACCAGCCACCCCGGTTTCCCGAGGTGGCCGGGGAGTTAAGAACTCGTGGCAAAACGAGCGCGGGGGCCTTTAGCCGCCCCCGTGGGGGAGACCTGGACATGCGCCACCGCCTCCCCGACCTTTCGGCCTGGAGGCGGCGTTTTCCCGGTCAACGCCTGACCGTTTGCCACGGGGTTCTTACGCCCCGGCCCGAATCTCTTCGGACATTGGGATTCAATCCGATGCCGTCTGCGCTGACAAGCAGGAAACTCGTTTTTGTTCCGATAGACTTTTCGGGGACCGGATGCCGGCGCGGCGGCTCTGGCAGGTGGGTAGCCAGGTTCTTCCGGGCCGGTCGCGGATTCCGCGCCAGAATGCCCCAGGATGGGCCGATCCCCATTTCCGCTGCCACGTTCCGCCGTGGTGGCGGAAGTCCGCCAGCAGCCTTGTGGCGTTCCGCCAAGGGCGTTCAAGCGAACAACCGCGAAGTGCGGCGTGCCGATCACCGGCATCCCCAGGCCCCGCAGGCGTTCAGACCACAAAAACAGGCCGTACGAAATTTCTCGACGAAATCTCTTGGCAAACATGGGTGAAGAGCTATTTTACCGGGGAAGGACTTTCCCCAGGAATCCGGCTATAATCATCTGTCCCCTGTCCACGTTCGCCGTTTGTAACCTTGTGGCTGTTACGGGTCGCTGGGTTTTAGGGATATTGCTCCATTATCAATTTCTTCAAATAAGCAGCCCAAACTACCATGACCTCCTCGAAGACCAATACCCAAACCAAGTCACCGAGAATCCAGCGAACGCCCACAGCACCGAAAGAAAAGGATGTTCAAAAGGAACTCGATGCTCTTTTGAAGGAAGCGATGAAGCATCCTGGCGTATCCGATGTGATCAAGGTTTATGAGGCGTCGGCGGATGCCGAGCAATCCTTTGGTTACTATCAGTCCTTTCGGGATCCGTTCCCGGAGATGTCCACGTCCGCGTCTTGCAAGCCGGTTCTTTGCTGAAACACTCCCCTCATCAATGATATGCCGACTTGGGGGGGGATTTTGAAGGAACTGCAGGCCACTCAAGTGGAGGGAAAGCCACCGACTTATGATGCTGTAAGAAGAAAATATTTGGTGGACCTTCACCAATACACGAATCGCGCGACGATTCTGTATTCGACCAATTTCGTTACTCCTGGTAATAACGCCGCCCCAGAATTATTGAGCATCTGTGATGAGGATTTGCAGGGGTTGATGGAGGTGTTCCACGGCATCAAATGTGCAGACCTGGACCTAATCATTCACAGCCCCGGCGGTTCAATAGATGCCGCCGAAGGCTTGGTTACTTACTTGCGGTCTAAATTCACCGACATCCGGGTTATCGTTCCAAACCTTGCTATGTCCGCTGCAACCATGATCGCATGCGCCTCTGACCGCATCGTGATGGGAAAACATTCTTTTCTTGGTCCTGTTGATCCTCAGTTCGCGTTCAACACGGACCTTGGACGGAGAATGGTCTCGGCCGAAGAGATCAGGGAGCAGTTTGAGGCGGCGCAGAAAGATTGCGCGGATCCGGCCAAAATGGGTGCCTGGATTCCGATTTTGAAATCTTACGGGCCTGACATTCTCATCAAGTGCCAACATGCCTGCACGCTGTCTAAAAGCCTGGTGCAAGGTTGGCTTGCGAAATTCATGTTCAAGGATGATCGAAACGGCAGGAAAAAAGCCTCTGAGATCGCATCATGGCTTGCTTCTCACAAGAACTCAAAAAGTCACGGGAGGCATCTTTCAAGAGATGAGCTCCAGTCGAAGGGTTTGAAGATTGATAATTTAGAGGACGACCAAGACCTCCAAGAAAAGGTTTTGTCCATCTTTCATGCTACAAATCACACGTTCAACGGAACCACGGCAGTAAAGATCATCGAAAACCATTTGGGCCGTGCGTTTGTCAAAACGCAGGTTGCATCTCAAGTCCAGATTCCACAGCAGATTCAGCAGCAGATTCAGCAGCAGTTACTTAAGCTACAGCAAAAGACACCGGCCGGACCAGCGACTCCCAAATTACCAACACCTTAATCGTTGGGCGATCAGCGGCCAAGTGCGCCGAACTTTGCAATCTCTGCACGCTGCTTTTTAGTGAGAGGCTTCGCCATCATCCGACTGCGTGTCCGCGAATGGAGTTAAGGTGTGGATTTGGAATGACCTTTCCCAAAAATCTCCATCACCCCACCGTCACCGGCACCAGTGTCATGGTGTCGTTGCCGAAAATATCGATCACCTTCACAGCGAGGGTGTAGCGACCCGGTTTGGCGTAGGTGTGGCTCACGCTCTTCAGGTCGAGTTCGCGGCTCTTGCGGGTGCGAAAGCTCTGCCATTGGTTCTCGAAGATGTAGGCACCGGTCCAGCGTTCCTCGAAGTCGATGAACTCACCCGTGCTCGCCATGCCCGGCAAGGCACCTTCCACGCCGAGGTTCTTCGCCACCTTGATGATCTCCTTGCGGCTCTCGTAGTTGAAATCCACGGCCCAATAATCCACCCAGTCGGTCCACTTCTTGGTCAGCACTTCGCGGGTGATGATGCCGTTCTTGTCCTTGCTCACCTTGAGGAGTTGGCCTTGCTCGCACACGACCTCGCTCTTGCCTTCCTTCAACCCGGCGGCGATGGAATCCACCAATCCTTGCGAGTAATATACCGAAAAATCCGTGAGTTCCACACTGAGGGCGAGCGGGTGCTTTTTGTCGAACCGCGGGGTGGCCTCCACGTAGGCGACGTCGTGGAACCGTACCTGGCCTTTCTCGACGGCGCGTTTGTCGAAGACTTCCGGCGGTATCGTCTTGGGGGCGATGTCGATGCCTTTCTGTTTCGCCTCATCCAGCACGGCGGGAAACAGGCCCATCTCAAACTCGAACGCCAGCACGTCCACGCGTGACGCACCGCGCTTGCGGCATTCCGTAATGACTTCCTCCACGAACAGCCGCCCCACGGGCAGGTTGATCGGTCCGACCACCACGAGCCGCCCGGCGGTCTTGCCGTGAAAGAAGGCGGCGTCCGCCAGCGGTTCGGCGCGGTAGGCTTTCAGGATCAAATCGCGGAACTCCTGTTCCTTGCGGGCGAGGGCCTGCTCCTTCTTTTTACCGGTGAGCCGCCCGGCGACATTGAGATAGGCCTGGCGCTCGTAGCGGCCGAGGTTGAGCACCTCGAAGGCGCGGAACGGTTTGCCGCCGGCCTTCAACTCGCGCTGCACCTGGATGAGCCGCTTGCGCGTGGTGTGGATGCCGAACTTGCCGAGGTCGGTGGCGATCCATTTGCGCCCGAGCTTTTCGGCCACGGCGGCGGTCGTGCCGCTCCCGCAGAAAAA
>CAISTY010000014.1 GCA_903888515.1 Akkermansiaceae bacterium
AGGAAAGGCAATGGTAGCCTATGCGGACACGAGTTTTCTTTTCTCCCTTTACGGGCATGACGCGAACAGCGCGCAGGCCCGGCCTATGGGCAACGCGCTCAAAGTCCCGCTTGCCTTCACATCGTTGCAGCGGCATGAACTACGCAACGCCTTCCGGCTTGCCGTATTTCGGAAGGCCATGACCTTGGAACGTTGTGAGGCCGTACTTGCCGAAGTCGAAGCGGATACCAAGACCGGCGTGTTGCTGGAAACTCCCGTTACTTGGGTGGAGGTTTACACCGAAGCGGAAGCCCTCAGCGCGGCGCACACGAAAACACTCGGGACACGCGGCTTTGACGTGTTGCATGTGGCGGTGGCCATCGTACTCGGGACCAAGAACTTCCTCACCTTTGATGGCCGCCAAAAGTCGCTTGCCATCAAAGCCGGGTTGAAGGTCAAGCCGTAGGAAGACAAAAGGCATCGGCCCGGAGCCATCCACAGACAAGCCGGTCAATGGGGAACCCTGAGCAAATGTGAGCATCCGGCATCCCCGCCCTCGCCGTTACCCGATGGCGGGGGCTTTTCATTTCTGGTCACCGCTCGAAACCTCAACATTCCTCAACATTTGAACCGATAGAGACCTATCCCCCGCCAATGGTGAAAACCGCAACATTTTTTAACAATTGGCGCGATAGAAACGTTAGGGAATCTTGGCGGATTTGTTCCCACTTTCGTTCCCAAAACCCGGTTTTTTGGGTTTTCATTTTCGTAACTGACTGAAAATGAAAAAAGTGGAGCGTAGCGGATTCGAACCGCTGACCCCTTGCATGCCATGCAAGTGCTCTACCAGCTGAGCTAACGCCCCTTGACGGGTGGGCGGAGCTTTATCGGCGGACATGCGGGCAGGCAAGCGGATTTTTAGGGAATCGCGCGATTTTGCATAATTGCGATGAGTGAGATGAATGCTTGGCGGGTGGGGACGGGCCGCTATGCTGTGCCGCATGTCGCAGCAAGCAGGAGAACAAGTGTTGGTGGTGTCGCGCAGGCTTTTCGATGAAATCGGCGTGTTTGAGGGCATTCGGACGGAGGGATTGCAGGCCGCGCTCGCAAGGCTGCTGGATCCGGCAAATCACTTTTTCATGGACCGGGCCACGGCTGAGAAGGACCCATCCCACAAGCAGCTGATACCTTACTGCGTGTTTCGTTGTGGGGACCGCATCCTGCATTACACCCGGGGCACATCTGGCGGTGAAAGCCGGCTACACGCGAAGATTTCGGTGGGCGTGGGGGGGCACGTCAATCCGGTGGATACCGGCGGCGGGAAAACCGGGCCGATTGCCTATCACGCGGCGGTGACGCGTGAAATCGATGAGGAACTCGAACTGCGGCAAGACCACGCGCACCGCATCATCGCCCTGCTCAATGATGATTCGAACGCCGTGGGGCAGGTACACCTCGGCATTGTTCATCTGATAGAGCTTGCATCGGAAGCGGTTTCGGCCAGGGAAGACGCGTTGGCGGAATTGGGATTCGCGGCGCTTGCCGATCTCAACGGACCTTGGTTCGGGCGTTTGGAAACCTGGTCACAATATTGTATCCGGCATCTGGCTGAGCAAGCACGCGATGGCCAGCATGCAGACACGTCCCCCGAATAAGTGCTGGGAGCACGGACCAAATTGGTTCCTCGTCGGGATCGCCCCGGAAATTTTCGTGGTACTGAAAAAACTCTTGCAATCGAGGTATGAATTCATACCTTCTCTACGTGACCCCCCATGCCCGCCAAGAAAACCGCCGTCGCCCCTCTGCCGCAGCACTGGCTCGACGCGGTGATCCCGATTCTCGAGCGAGGCGATCCGTCTGCCATTTTCTGGACCGGCCGCGCCCAGCGTGAGATGTCGGCCGCCGGAATCCAATTCAACTGGGATGCCTATGAACTCTGTCTCCAAGTCCTCCGCACACCGGGCATGCTGGGCGAGCAAATACACGGCACGATCGATGAACGCGATGACACTCTCTGCGAAACCTGGGCTTTCCTCTGCCCGCATCCGCTCCGACTCAAAATCCCGCTTTACGTCAAAATCGCCCTCCACGGCAGTCGCATCCACCTCGTGATGATCTCCATGCACACCGACCACTCCGGAAAGCTGCTCGAAGCCATCCGGGCTTTCTTAAAAAAGAAACCATGAGTCCCAAAACCTACACCACCACCTTCGACGTCCACCTGCCCGCCACCAAGGATCAAGCGGGACGCTTTGTCGAAACCATAGACGTCAAGGCCTACCGGAGCTTTGGCGAGGAAGTCCTGACGCCGGAGTCCATTGAGAAGATCGAGCGAGTCAAGGCCCGTCACCTCGGCCTGATGACCGGCGCGGACATCAAGGCCATGCGCGAGCGGCTGAAACTCTCCCAAAAGCAGCTCACCGCCTTGCTCCAGTGCGGTGAGAAAATGCTCTCCCACTGGGAAAATGGCCACAACTACCCCACCGGCCTCTCCAATACCATCCTGCGTTTGCTCGACGAAGGATTCATTGCCCCCAAGCAGCTTTCCGCCGTGGCGCAACCCCGCACCGGGCGCAGCCACGCCAAACTCCCAGCAAAACCTCGACCCTCGATCGCATTTAAACCGCCAACCCAATTGGAATACGCCGTCCGCGAAGATTCCACTCCGTATCGAATCACCCGCACCAAAAAACGCCCAAAGACCTGATGTTTTAGGGGCGCGTGGGTGTCTCGCCCGCAATATTCTTCGTCAACATCGACAATCCACAATCCACCCCACCCATGAACTCCACCGCCGCCCTTCTAGCATCCTTATCGAACTCATCAGTCCCGCGGAAGCCGCCAAGTGGGCTCGCGGCGCGTCCAACGCCGGCTATCACTACCTCGGCTGCGCCAAAACCTTCGCCGATGCCAACCTGAAGATGATGAAGGGGGAGTAAAAGCAAAACGATAGTATAATTCAAAAGCGCCGATTTCAATCTTGGCGGATTCAAACTGTTAGGGAATATCTAGAGGAGCGGTAATTCCTTCTGGTTTGGTGTATGGTTTAGTTGATCCTTTCGCGGAACGGCGAGATGGAACGCAAGGGCGAGCGTAGCGAGCC
>CAISTY010000015.1 GCA_903888515.1 Akkermansiaceae bacterium
CGCATGATTTCATCTATCCAACCAGTCCCAATGATGATCGTGATTCCACCTGCGCGCATTCCTGAGGAGCCCGGTGCGGTAATTCCGCACGCCGGGATCTGCGAGGGGGGCGTCGGACATCCGGCGTCCCTACCTTAATCGCCAGAGAATCAGAAACAGAAGTAGAAACACACATAATATGAAAGAAGTAATTGGTTTTAATATCAAACGCATCTCCAAAGGAACTGAGGAGAAGATTCGGGCTGATGAATGCCTGGAGTAGGGCAATCCTCTGGAGTACGTATTCCTCCGGCAAGGTAAGGAGGTTGAACGGATGTTTGCTCATTCCCTTGAGAAGAAGCCTGCTCCTGTTCATCCAAGAACTCCTGAAGAGCTTGCACAATGGAAAGCCTTCGTAGCGAAGGCCCGGAGAGGAAGGCAGGCCAAGAAATTGAGAACAGAGTAAAGTTCCCCATATCCGTCACAACTTCCAGATGTTGGGGATTTCCTACATCCCACGTAAGACCTTTGATGGCGGATCGACGGCGTCAGTCCTCGCATGGTAACATTAGACTCGATACTACGCAGATAACCCAAAAAATAATTTCTTAGCAGTCATCCATTTTCCATACCACCATGAAACCGATTGTAATTATCCTCGTTATGCTAGTATCAATTATTAACTCACATCGCTCTGAAGCCTCAATAGCAGCGGATGTAGAAATGAGCCAGACCCTCAAAGAGGCCGAGGGAGGCGACGTCGTAGCTCAATACAATTTAGGAATTTTCTATGCAAATGGTAGGGGCGTAACCAAGAACAATATGGAGGCAGTTAAATGGTATCGCAAATCGGCCGAGGCGGGATTCGCATTGTCTCAATTTAATCTTGGCGTTCACTACACATCCGGGAAAGGTGTCGAGCAAAGCCATGTCGAGGCCGAGAAATGGTATCGAAAAGCTGCCATTCAAGGACATCCTGAAGCTCAATACAACCTAGGTTTCGCTTATCAGAACAGCCTCGGCGTGGTCAAGGATGTCACGCTTGCATTTAAATGGTATCTTGCGGCTGCCAATCGGGGGCACGCCAATGCTCAGTTTAAAGTAGGCGAGTGTTACTTAAAGGGAGAGGGAGTTCCAGAAAGTTTAGACGAGTGCGTTAAATGGTATCGTAGGGCTTGCAATTCCGGTTCTGCGGTCGCTCAATACAATCTCGGAAACCTTTATTCAGTAGGTTTTGGAGTTAAAAAGGACCTAGTTCAAGCATATGCTCTGTATGATGTAGCCTCGGTTTCTAGCGAAGTACCACACGCAAAAGATAACCGAGAAATTATTTCAAAAGAAATGACCGAAAAGCAGATCGCCCAGGCCAAACTCTTTTCTGAACAATTGCGAAAACAAGCAACCGATTCAAAAAATAGGTAGCCCCCCATTCCGCCTCCTACCGGTCCGACCACCGGTTCTTGCTACGGCCTTCACATCAAAAGCAATTTCTAGCAATTCACCAAAACGCCTAGCTCAAAATACAAAAAACTCCATGGAATCAAAAAAACAGTCTGGTGGGATAATATCGATCATCGGGATCTTAATCGTTGTTGTGTTTGCAAGTGTCGTTGGCAAGTCATGCGGGAAGAGTCTGTCTTCAGAACGCAACACACCTCAACATGCATCACCCGCGCCACCATCCAGGAATGAACTCAAAAAATACAATGTTGTAGGGTTAAACCTGCTTTTGCCAGGATCCCCAGTGGCAGACAGTATCAAACTACCTCCTGGGGCAAGCAATATTGTGAGGTCGCTTAAGACATATAAAGTTTCGGACGGATCAATGAACATCACGATTACCTACGCTGTTTATGTTAATCCAGAGGTCAATCTCGATGGTTCGGCAGAGGGCGCGATCACAAGCGTTAGAAATCTTCCGACCGTCAGATCGTTCACCAGTTCGAAGAAAGCTACTAATGTTGCGGGACTCGCAGGGAGAGAGTTGACCATGAGCTACATGAACTCAAAGTTCCAGATAGACCAATACGGTTTGGTTTTCGCAAATGGCGGAGAAGCGTGGCAGATTCAGATCATCGGAGAGGGAATACAGAATCGAACAGCACTGGAGGACCTGAAGAACGCAGTTTTTGAAAGCATCCAGCTTTCACCAAGTAATTGATCGTCTAACAATTCGCGGATGGAGCAACCAACCATATACACAATCGCGGCCTGTAAATCAGCGACCGGCCCACGCTATATAAACTGGAGGAAGTGCTGCGGAAGAATGACTAACACAGCGAGGCGCTGATCACCGCACTTGTGCGGAGCGCTTCATTCCGCTCGTGGCGACCTTAGAGGGTCTTTTGGAAAGTAGCCGTCTACTCCGAACTGACTAGGAACTCCGCGATCGTCCCGGCCTTGGCGAAGGAGTTGCCATTGGCCGTCGTGATGACCACTCCAATATTCTCATAGGGAATCTTCCAGCTAATACCGCCGAACTCGGATTTCAGCGGAGTTCCCTTCTTGGCCCTGTTAATCGCGTCGATCGAAGTGCCAGCGCTGACGGCGGCGCCATCGAGGGTGAGCCTGCCCTTGAAGAGCGACTTGGGCCAGAACTCCATCGCGATCGTGTCCAAGGCGACGCTCAACTGGATGATGCGACCACTGCGCGGTTGTTCATAGGCTAGGAAGCCAAGGTCATCCCAGACCAAGAGCGTGCTGGCTTTTTTCACGATGCGGGACGGTTGCCCGAGCAACTCAATCAAGGCACCTCGGGTGGAAGGCATGGCCACTTTTCTCCCGGCCATGGTCACTTCTTTACCTTCCACGATAATCTCAAGCTTGCTCGCCGTGATCGGCGCGGCGACTGCACTATCCTCCGTGGATTCCTTCAGGGCGACTTCTTTCTCCCGCGCCTTTGCCAAGGAGGTTTCCTTTTGTGCGTCGGAAACCGCGCGGATTTTGCGTGCGGTTTCGGAATTGGAAGAATCAATCGCCGACGGATTTATCCTGAATGGGATGCCCTCCTTTCTGAGATCAGCGGCGAGTTCGTCAGCCAGCATCACGGGAGACTCTGTATTTCGCATCCTTGGATCTTTGGCCTTCGTCATTTCATCAATCCTCCGCCAATATTCCTTTCCAAATGCCGTTGAATTATCAGACAAATCAGGATATTTCTCTTTCGCCCTGTCCATCGTCGCCGCCAGTTTGGCGCGGAATTCCTGCACTGCTGGCCGGGTGATATCATGCGTGCTTTGTGCCAAAGCATGCCCAATGAGGAGAAAAGTGCAGAGAAGTATTTTTTTCACAACGCTCGTCACCCTATTCGGATTGATCCGCCGCCGACAAGGGAAAAATCACCACAGGAAAAAAGCACCACAGAGCTTTCTTTCATTTTGTCTGGGTTTTAAGATTGAAAGTGAGTGCGGGAAGGATGCTGCGACGAGGCCTTGGCCGTATGAAAATCCACCGCGACATCGCCGCAGCGGACACTTGCAGGGCACTCCCGGCATGCTAGAGTCCACTCAGCTCCCACCTCAACAACGATTGGAACCGGGTAAAACCTCCGAGCAGTTTTCTCGCTGGCATGAGGTGAAAATTCGTGGCACCGTGCGGTGAACCCAATCGTTTTCCAGGCCAAGTTTCTAGAGAAACAGCATCATGTCACTGAATATCAAGCCCATCGCAATCAAAGGCCCGTGGAGCAGCGGATGGGCCTTGAATCTCCATACCGTCTGGGATGGCGTGAGCAATGGCACCCTCAACAACATCCTCAATCTTTTGGC
The DNA here is from genome assembly GCA_903888515.1 of Akkermansiaceae bacterium. GTDB lineage: Bacteria > Verrucomicrobiota > Verrucomicrobiia > Verrucomicrobiales > Akkermansiaceae > Luteolibacter. The sequence goes on from CAISTY010000015.1 coordinate 3,747, forward strand.
ACGGGGTAAGAAAGTCGTCGTCTATTTTAGTCCCGCCAGGGAATCCAGAACCCTCCGCCAGATCGCCGATGTAATCCCGTTGTTGGAACACTGCCCAAAGGCGGCCATGGATGAATTCGAGTCCAAGATTGAACTCGCAGCGAGAATCGCCCAGCCCCAGGCCAGACTCAATCTGGTCTGTTTCCAATGCAAATCATCCTTCAATGTCTGTTATTTGGGGCCGACCTCGCCGCACTCGCTCGTCACATGATACGGGCAATACTCCTCCCAACCATAGCATGAGTCGGAATCCAAGCACATTTTACAGATACCGTGCGTTTAACGCTATCACCTTGGACTCTCTTTGTCATGATACGATGTACTTCGCGAATCCCGGGACGTTCAACGATCCGCTAGATTGCAGCCCTACTCTCGATTGTGATTCTGAGCTTGGTGATCTGCGCGACTTATATACGATACTCTTTCGGCGACGTGTCTTAAGCGAGGTGCATGAGGCTCTCAAAAGGGCAGGGGTTCGGGGCGAAAGGGCAAGCACACATGCTGATAGACAGGCTCAACTCATGGTCGAAAATGAATTGGCCAACATCGCCTACAACGCAACCAATCCCGAGCACTCGGGCACCAAAATGGAGGTTGAGGCGTGGATTCTAACGTATTCGATTGAGGCTGAATTGCGTCGGTACTATGATCGTGGGGTTTGCTGCTTCTCTGAATCATATGCCAGCCCTGTTCTTTGGAGTCACTATGGCGATCAGCATCGAGGACTTTGCATTGGCTATGGCATTGATCGCATACCGAAACCACAACTCAAAAAGGTCATTTACGGCAGAAGTCGAAGCATCAAGACGTCCGCACTTGTGCGGACATTTATTCACAGTGATTGCGAGGCGCAGAACGAACACGACCGCGATGTCCTGCTTCGGAAAGCGGGAGAATGGCGCTATGAGCACGAGTGGCGCCTCATCGGGCCGCAAGGCCTTCAAGAGTCTCCGCTCTTGCTCAAAGAAGTCACATTCGGTCTACGCTGCGCTACGTCAGTAAAGCACTCGGTTGTTAAGTCACTGATAGGCCGTGGCAGAACTATACGGTTCTATGAGGTTTATGTAGTCCCTGGTCAATATGTCCTTCGTCGGACACAGTTGGACTTAGATGAGCTCTCCGTCTTCCTTCCCCATACGGCCGTTTCAGGGATCGAGATCTTCGGTCCCGACGCAGGCGCTGACGATGTGCCTCAACCCACTGAACAAGCGCAATGATAAAGACAATTCCAGCGCCTAGTCCGTCACGCTATCAGGCATCAATTAACCAAAATTGGTTCGAATGTAGCTGGATGCGCACCTACGCTGGGATAGGAATTTAGGACGGCCAATAGCCACCAATCACGACAACCTCTCTGACCTTCTGCCAATGCCCCCAGAACCACCAAAACCGCCAGAGGAATCCGGGTTGATCATCCCGCCCGGATCAGGATTGGCACTGCTTGCGAATGGAGACCCGCCGGTTTTGTCGGAAATCATCAGTCGGTCACTTGCACACATCCAGACGAGCAAGGCTCTGGCAGTGGCCGAACGGCGGGCAGGCGAGGAGTGTGAGTTAGAGATCGCCCCCGGTGTGAAAATGGCGATGTGCTGGATTCCACCGGGGGAGTTTATCATGGGAAGTCCGGCGGATGAGGAGGGTCGTCGTGATGACGAGGCGCAGCACCGTGTGAGGATCACACAGGGGTTTTGGCTGGCTAAGACGCCAACCACGCAAGCTCAGTGGCAAGCGGTGATGGGGGATATCCCGAGTCGATTCAAAGGCAATGCTCTGCCAGTGGATCAGGTTAGTTGGAATGACATTTGCGGGAATGAATCAGGGACCGGAGGATTTCTGGGAGCATTGAATAAGCGCTTGCCAACGGGCGGACGGTTCCACCTGCCGACAGAGGCGCAGTGGGAATATGCGTGTCGTGCGGGGACAACTGGACCGTATGCCGGGAATTTGGATGAGATGGGTTGGTATAGGGACAACAGCGAGTCCAAGACGCATCCGGTCGGTCAAAAGAGGGCCAACGCATGGGGACTGCATGATATGCTCGGGAATGTTTGGGAGTGGTGTGCGGATTGGTTTGGACGCTATGAAGTAGATGCAGTGACGGACCCTGTTGGGCCGAATTCTGGCTCGTACCGGGTGGGACGGGGCGGCGTTTGGGGCTGCGACGCGTACGGCTGCCGTGTCGCGTTCCGCAACAACCTCACCCCGCCCAGCAGCTACAACTACTTCGGGTTCCGTGTAGCTCGCAGTTCAGTCCCATGAAACAGCAAGTACAGCGAGCAGGGCAAGCGGGAGGGGTGATCGGTTATTTTCGATTGCCCGCAAACGCCATTTGAAACACGGTCGTTACGTTCACCACCAATGCCACAAGAACCACCAACACCGCTAGAGGAAACCGGGCTGTTAATCCGGCCATCGACCGGTCTGGTGAGACTCCCGGACGGAGGTTCACCAGTTTTGTCTGAGATCATCCGACGGTCGCTTGCTCACATCCAGACGAGCAAGGCGCTGGGAGTGCTTCATCGAATTGGAGAACATGAGCTTTACTGGCCGGACTATCAGTTGGTCTGCAATTGGGCGGAGGAGTTAAGGCTAGGGCCGGAATGTGTAATGGAGCTTCTACTGAAAAAAGATGAAAATGCTGACTCAACTGAGTGGCAAACTAGGGTCGTTGGTGGGCGGTTCGTAAATCTACGAGTCGGTCAAAAGCTACAAGGCATTGCAGGAATTCCATCAATCGAAGGACTCGTCATTGAACGATTGGATATCGGTTGGGCGCAATTTCGGAGTTTGGATCTAGCCCTGCTTCCCAATTTAACCCACCTTGATTGCGGTTGGAATCAACTGGTTGAGTTAGATTTATCCGCCGTTCCGTGTCTCGTCGTATTAAACTGCTGGAGGAATCATCTGACCGAGCTTGTTCTATCATCCGTTCCGAATCTCACCGAGCTTCATTGCGATCAGAATGAACTGCCCGGGCTGGACCTTTCCGGGGTCCCCAATCTGGCGTTCCTTAGTTGCGAGTATAATGAACTTACGGAGCTGGACCTTTCCGGGGTCCCCAATCTCACCGAGCTTAATTGCGATCACAATCGACTGACCGGGCTGGACCTGTCCGGGGTCCTCAATCTCACCGGGCTTCATTGCGATGAGAATCAACTGACCAAACTGTGCCTTCCTGAAGCCCCCAATCTCACCGAGCTTAGATGCCATCACAATCGACTGACCGGGCTGGACCTTTCCGGGGTCCCCAATCTGACGACACTTTTTTGCGGGTGGAATCAACTGACCGGGTTGGACCTTTCCGAGGTCCCCAATCTGACGATACTTTGTTGCTACATAAATCGACTGACCGGGCTGGACCTTTCCGGGGTCCCCTTTCTGGCGTTCCTTAGTTGCGGGTCGAATCAACTGACCGGGCTGGACCTTTCCGGGGTTCCCAATCTCACCGGGCTTCATTGCGATCAGAATGAACTGCCCGGGCTGGACCTTTCCGGGGTCCCCAATCTCACCGAGCTTTGCTGTGAGCATAATCACCTGACCGAGCTGGACCTTTCCGGGGTCCCCAATCTCACCGAGCTTAGATGCCATCACAATCGACTGACCGGGCTGGACCTTTCCGGGGTCCCCAATCTGACGACACTTTTATGCTACATAAATCAACTGCACGGACTGGATATCCGCAATCTCAGGAATCTTAGAAGCTTTATATATGATCCAGGCACCCGCCTCATCCAGCGCCCCGACCAGAATTTCTGACATGAAGCTCAACACACCTTGGATACTTCTCGACACGGAAACGACCGGCTTATCAAAGCCTATCTTTGCCGTGGAATTGGCGGCGCAGAAAATGCGGGGATGGGAAAAGGACGGCGCACCGTTCCGGCGCTTGCTCAATCACGGGTGCAAGATTCCTGACGAAGCATCGCGGGTGCATGGTTACACCCGGGAGATTCTGGAGCGGGACGGAAGTCCACCAGCGGAGGTTTACGAAGAGTTCGCTGGGTATGCGGGCAATCTGCCGGTGGTGGCCTATCACCTTGAATACGACTGGGACCAGGTGCTTGTGCCGGAGTGGCGGCGGCTGGGCATATCACAAATCGGTGTGCGGGGGTTTTGTGCGTTAAAGCTGGCGCAACGATTGATAGATCCGGTGCCAGCCGGAAACTGCAAGCTCCAGACGTTGCGGCAGTATTACCGGCTGCCCGAGAGCGGGGCGCACACGGCGCTGGGGGATGTGCTGACGGTGATTGATCTGATGAAAGAAGTGTTGCGTCCGCTGGCGGAGAAGCGGGGGCTGGATACTTGGGAGAAGATCAAGGATTTCGCGGGCGACGAGTGGTTTTCATCGCGGCTGTCATTCGGCAAGTTCAAGGGCCGCCTCTATCAGGAGGCGCGGGGGGATGCGGAGTTGATGGCGTGGCTGGAGTGGCTGGCCGAGTCCACGAACGAGAGGAGTTCGGGGATGGGCCGGTGGTATCTCACGCAGTTGGAGAACGGGAACGGTCTGGAGGATGCTGCGATGCTCGACCTGCAAATCCAGGAACTTGCCGAGGGCTTGGCGGGCGGTGTGCCCGCCTCTGCCGCCGGGCTGGTGGTTTTCCAACAACCGGAGATCGAGCTTTATCAAAGGTTGGTCGAGGCGGCGCGGGTGCGTCTCGCGGAGTTGGAGCTGGAATACGGGGTCGAGAAATCCAAGGTGGATTCGATCCGGGCGCGGCTGTTCACGGCTCTGCGGGCATACTATCAGGAGCGCGACCGCCTGCGGCTGTTGGTGCAATACCGCAAGGCGTTCATAGACCGCTTGTTAGCGGAAGGTGAGGAATCCGCCGAAAAGACCGCCGGGGAATATCAGCGGGATGCTGCGGAGAAGGAGCAGGAATACGATTCCACGGCATCGGCCCTTGAGGGGAAACGGGAACTCAACGAGGAAGAGACGGCGCGGCTCAAACAGCTATGGAAGAAGCTGGTGCGCATGTTTCACCCGGATCTCTACGAGCACGACCCGGAAAAACGCAAGACCTACGAACGCCTGACCCAGGCGATCAACGAAGCCCGCGACCGGGGGGATATTGAATTGCTGGAACTCATCGCCAAGGACCCGCAGGCATTCATCCTGAAACAAGGGTGGGCGTCCGTTTCGCTCGACGGCGCACGCGGACTGATGGAACTGCGGTCGCTCTACGAGCACTTGCAGGTGCGAATCCTTGAGTTGATCGAAACCCTCGACGAGGTGCGGGCAAGCGCGGATTACGCGATCTTCCGGGCTGTGGAGGAGGACGCGGCGGTGATTGAGCGGATCGCCGCAGAGCAACGGGCGGAGCTGGAGCGGGAGATTGAGGAGTTGCAAGCGGAGGGCGAGCGGAAGGCGGCGGAAGCGCGTGAACTGACGGGCGAAGTGCCGTTTTAGAGAATAATCCGCAGCGAGACAAGCGATTGAGCAGAATCGGATACTTCCTCGAGAACAGCGATGGATTGATCATTCACCTCTCAACTGCACGAAGTTCACTCATGCACTACCGCCCCACCGCCGCCCGTATCCACGAGATCATCAAAGCCCCGGGAGCCTTGGTCGCGGGGCGGAGTGTGACGCCAATGACACGCGGCAGCCATGGCCTGGGTTTCGAAGCGTTTGTCGAGCTGGTGGGCGGTTTGTTTCCCGATATCCGCTACCATGACGTAGCCGGAGTCAACCATGATCCGGCCTTGAGCATTGACAATCTGTTGTGAAGGGGGTTTGCTGTGGGTGCCTTCGCCGCGCCACTCACACCCTACACCGTCCGCCAACTACTTCACGCCTTCTGGCATGAAACCTTGGAAATTGCCAGAAGCTGCCATTGGTTATCGCTCACACTGCCACAAACCAGCCGTCATCGCCATGCTTACCGATGAACAACTGAACGAACTGCTTGCGTCCACGGAATCCGACCGGATCGAACGGACGATTTCAACCGCCAAAACCGTTAAGTTCAGGGAAGCAATTTGCTCGTTTGCAAACGACATGCCGGGGCACGGCAAGCCGGGATATTTGCTGATTGGCATCAATGACGACGGGACGCTTAACACTGGAGTTCAAATTACCGACCAGCTTATGCAGGATTTCGCCTCGTACCGGGACGACGGCCATATCCTCCCGCAACCCATGATGAAAGTTTTCAAGCAGTCGCATCCTGATGGCGGGGAATTTCTTGTGGTAGAGGTGCAACCGAGCGACCTCCCACCAGTGCGCCATGATGGCCGGATTGATATCCGGGTGGGGCCTCGTCGCGCACGGGCGAACGAATCGGAGGAACGGCGGTTGATTGAGCGCCGTTCTGCATGCTTTAGAACCTTCGACATTACCCCGTGCCCGGATGCCACGTTGGAAGAATTGGATCTCGAAGCGTTCCAGAACACCTATCGCCGTGACGCTGTCGATCCTGAGGTGATCAAAGAGAACAATCGCGAACTCAGCTTGCAGTTGGCGGCGCTTAGGTTTTATCATCTCGGGAGCAACTGCCCGACGAACGCCGGGGCTATTGTCTTCGGAAAGGATCCTCTGGCGTATTTTCCCGGGGCGTATGTTCAGTACGTCCGATACGACGGTGAAACTCTTGCCGACGAAGTGGAGGAACAAAAGCAATTCACTGGAAATCTAATGGTTCTGTTGAGGGAACTGGATAGTTTCGTCAAGGGACGGTTTACCCAAAAGCCGGTAAAGACCACGGCTCTGCGCGAGCATCTTGTTTGGGACTATCCCGAGGATGCTGTGCGTGAGTTGCTGATGAATGCCGTTCTCCACCGCGATTACCAATCGAATCAACCCGCACGTTTTTACCAATTTTCCAACAGGATCGAAATTCAGAATCCTGGTGGCCTCTATGGCGATGCCCGTCCGGAAAACTTCCCCCGTGTGAATGACTACCGCAATCCCGTGCTGGCGGAGGCGATGGCCGTGCTTGGTTATGCCAACCGGTTCGGGCGTGGTGTGGCCCGCGCTCAGAAGCTTCTGGAAGAAAACGGCAGTCCCGTGGTCACGTTCAATCTTGAGACGACCCATTTTCTTGCCACTATCCAAAAACATCCGGACCGATGAAAACACTCGCGTTTTTTAACAACAAGGGCGGGGTTGGAAAAACCACATTGGTTTACCACCTTGCTTGGATGTATTCCAAAATGGGCAAGCGTGTGCTGGTGGCTGACCTGGACCCACAGGCGAACCTTACATCGATGTTTCTTGAAGAGAGCATCCTTGAGTCGATTTGGAGTCCTGACAAGAAACCTCATGACAGTATCATGAAGTCGCTGGACCCGATTATTCGCGGAATCGGAGATATCGCCCCTGCGTCTGTGCGGCAAATCACACCCTATCTTCGTTTGATACCGGGCGACCTTGAACTTTCGCGCTTTGAATCGAAACTTTCAGAAGCATGGGGAAAGTGCCTGGATAAGGACGAGCCAAGCTTTAGGACGACAAGTGCGTTTTTCCGCATTCTTTCGAATGCTGCCGATAATACAACGGACTTGATCCTGATCGACGTGGGGCCGAATTTCGGTGCGACCAACCGCGCGGCGTTGATCTGTGCTGATGGAATTGTGGTTCCACTCGCTCCTGATTTGTTTTCGTTACAGGGCCTGCGGAACCTGGGTCCAACCCTCTCTGAATGGCGGGATCAATGGTCGATGCGGGTAAAGCAGAATCCCGATCCAGACCTCATTCTACCTCTGGGAGGATTGACGCCAATTGGTTACATCATAATGCAGTTCGGAATTCGGGACAGTCGCCCTGTCAAGGCATATGAAAGGTGGAGTCGGCAGATCCCGAAAACCTATCAGGATTGTGTTCTTCAAGACCCGAATCAGTTTGGCGACTCATCAGACTGCCTTGCCATGCTCAAGCATTACCGTTCTTTGATGCCCATGGCTATGCAGGCAAGAAAACCGGTTTTTGATCTTAAAGCATCAGATGGCGCCATCGGTGCGCACTCGTACAGCGCACAGGAGTCATATGATGATTTCAGAAGCTTGGCTTCGACAATTCTTGATCGATTGGACCTCATTGAAGCTATTCAGAACATCTAACGACAAGTATGCCCAGCCAAACCATCGAATCCGCCCTCGAGGTCTGCATCGAACGGCATCTCACTGGCGGTACAACCGTGGATACTCCCGGCGGCTATCTCGCGGCCGGTTCGGAAGAATATCAAACCAGCAAGGGTGCGGGGCTATACGAAAAAGCATCCTTGACGGCCGCAAAGCGCTCGGGTGTGTGTGATGTCGTTTGTATGAGCGCACCTAACTCGAAAAATTGTGGTAATCAAGCACTCATTCACCGTCGCTGATAGATTGACAAACGTAGTCATGGAAAATCCTGAAGATTTCACGAAAATCGAGTCGGTCTTCGTGCGCCATCGCAACGCGCTGTTATTGCGCGGGCATTTCACGCAGTTATATATTGATTACTATCTGCACCTGATGCAACACGGCATTCGTCATGCGGTGGAGTTGGACCAGATGCTCAAGGATTTTCTGGCGATGCTGGCCTTGCACCTGGTCGCGCGACCGTGGGCGGAAACCCACGCGTGGACGGTGAACCTGCGGGCTCCGCGCGTCAATGTGTTTGTCACCGGCGGATCGGTGCAGGAATCCCTAACAGGCCGGGTGTTCACCGAGGACGTGCGTGAGCCGGACCGGAATTTCTTCTACTCCCAAACCACCACGCCCAAGCTCGCGGAGCCGCGCGTTTCCACCCTGGAAGTGACCGGCAACGATCCGCTCGCATGGATCTCACAGTATTACGCCCAATCCGAACAACGGCCGGCCCGCGCGTTCCGGCTGGAAGATGAGAACTTCGCGCTCGTCGCCGCCCAGCCGGATTGTGACATGGCATGGTTCGAGGCACTCGACGCAGAGGCCGTCTCCAACATCGAGACCACCGAGGACACCAAACTGCTGGAGACCCGCCGTTTCCGTTTCGCGTGCGGCTGCACGCTGGAAATAATCCTGCCCATTCTCGGCGGTTGGAAAGACCGGCTCGATGACATCTTCGCGGACGAGAACACGATCACCGTCCAGTGCCCGCGCTGCGCCGCCAATTACAGCGTCACCCGCGATATGCTCCGCTGAAGCCACCCGTATCGCTTGGTGTGCATGACATGGCGCATCAAGACGAGCACTTTGCATGCTGGATGCGGTGGACCGCCAGCGCCGGCATTCCGATCATGGTGGAAACAAATGACGGTCCGCCTATTTCCGCAGCGGCACGGTCTGGCCCTTGTTGTCCACGGTAGTCTGGCGCAGGAGGCGCCCATTGCGGTCATATTCCGTGGTGACCGGCACCTTTTTGCCGGATGCGTCCGTGCGGTAGGTGAGCACCGTGCGACTGCCGTCGGCTGCGGTGACGGTGCCACCCTGGGTCTCTTTCTCCGGCGGTGGGGTGGCGGCAGGCTGCTTCTCGACCAGTCCCTTTGCTTTTGCTTTCGCGGCAATAGCCGTCAGTTCATTATAGCGTGCCGTCATGCTTGCCAGTGCCGCCGAAACCTCCCCCATGGGCGCACCTCCGATGGCCCTGAGCTGTGCCATGGCGGCCCGCGTCTTGGCGATGGCATCACGCAATTGGACGATTTCCGCGTCTATCAGGGCATTCACCCTGGCCTCCTCCTCCTTCGTCGGGACCGCGGGGGGCAACTTCGCCGGATCGCTTTTCACGCCGTCCTTATCTTTCCCCTCGCCCTTGCCTTTGACGACTTCTTTGCCGGGCAAGGTTTTCATCACCTCCGGTTTCGCCACCTCCGGTTTCGCCTTCAACGGGTCGGCGGGCAACTTAGCCAACTCCTTTTCCGGAATTTTTTGGGCGGCGGCGAGTTTTGCCGCCTGCTTGCCTTGCAGCACCTTGTTAAGTCTTTGCGCTTCGCTGAAATCGCCGTTCAGCACGCCATCCGCAGCGAGTTTCGCACCCACTGTCGAAGCTCCCCGCTGGATGAGCGTGTCATGGATCTTCTTGGACTGCTCCGCCCTGGTCTGGTTTTCGCCGCGGGCATTCTTGAACACATCGTAGTTATCCTTGGTGGCTCCCACACCCTCGTTCAACGCCTGTCCCACCAAGGTGCCGGTGTTTTTCGCCGCATCGTAAGTGATGGCTTTCACCCCGCCATACAGGGCACCGAGCACACCTCGCGCTTTCATCCAGCCGTAAGAACCCCATGAATCCGCCGATACTTTGCCATCCGCGATGTCCTTCTTGTATTGCTCAAAAGAATCCTTGCCCGCTTGCTTGCCGATGTCAGCCGCAGCGCCGAAGCCCAGGCCATGCCAGATCGTGCGTCCGGCCAGTTCCGCTTTGTTAGCGGTCCAGCCGGTCAGGCCTTTGGGTTCGTCTTGTTTTTTGGCCGCCATTTCCTCGCAGGCGGTCTTATAGCCTTCGTAGATGCCGTAGGCCCCCAACGCCCAGCCCGCTCCCTTCATCAATTTGCCGCCCGCCGCTGCGGGCTCCGGTCCATCGATTGCTTTGGGCTGCGAGCCGGGACCTTTGGCTGCAACAGCAGGCTCGCTTGCAGTGGTGGCTTTGGGCTTCTGCGCCGCAGACGGCTCCGTGCCGGGCGACTGGGATTTCGGTTGCGTCTCCTTGCCGCCTTGCGGGCTGCCAAGTTCGGCGGCGGCGAGCGCTTTGTTAGATGCATCCGCTTTCGCATTGTAGTCGGCGACTTCATTTCTCAGCCGTTGTGCTTCCGCAGTTTTGCCCTGGGCTTCCAACTCGAGGACTTTCATCTTCGTGTTCTTGATTTCCACCTCTGCCTTGGCCTTGGTGGTGGCTTCGGCGGCATTCAAAATATCGCGTGATACTCCTTGCAGTTTTGCCGCCTCTTCCGCATTCACAATGGTTGCTTTGCCCGCCTTGATCTCGGCCATTCTATCGATAAGGTTCGCGGGGTCCTTGCTGCCATTCTGGCGTGCGATGGCCTCAATGGTTTCCGGTGACAAGCCGGCCTGATTGGCCGCCTTGAGGGCTCCTTTGACCATCCCTTGTCCCTCCGGAGATCCCACCAACTTGCCCGGCGGTTCGTTCATGCCATGGGCTTTCTTGGTGTGATCAAGCGTTGCGAGGTGATCCTTCAAGGTTTGGGACTGCACCGCTCCGCCAGTTTCCGAAACATAGGTCTCAGCATGTGCCGCCCCCTGTTTCACTTGCGCCTGATGCCCGCTGCTTCCCACGCGATCCAAACCAGGATCGGCATTGACCGTCATGCCGAAATTTCCGTTCGTTTCCAGCACGCCATTCTTGACCTTGACTCTCGCACCGGTGCTGTCCTTCACCCCGATCTCGTCGAGGATACCGGCCACCTTCTCGGTGGTGCGATAGCCCCCCCCAGCATCAATGTCACCGTTCATGCCGCGGTGATTGGGATCGGTGACGGTGGTCCCCGCCGTCTGCCTGATCTCATTGCTCACACCCTTCGAACCACCCATCACCTCGCGATTGGCCTGCTGCATCACACCTTCATGCACGGCGTTGCGCTCCACCGCGATCTGCTTGCTTTGCGCCCGGTGACTGGCGTTCTCCGCCTCGATTTTTGCGGCTCGGTCCGGACCATCCGGCAATTTCTCCAATTCCGCTTGCGCCGCTTGGTGGCGGTCGCACTCGGTCTTCCAGTTCTTCTCGACGTTGTTCCATTTGTTCTTGAGGTCGGTGATGGTGTCACGCCGCAAGGCATCCTGTTGCAATGTGAGCTTCTTGTTTTCCGCCAGGTGCCTTTGGACTTCCTGTTTGAGTTGGGCCTCGCGTTGCGGCCCCGCCGGCAACTCCCGCAGCGCTTTCTTGTGGTTGAGAAACCGCTCCATTTCCGCCTTTTGGCTCGTGCTGATGGAATCGTAGGTAGCAGGAACGTCGCCGGTCTGCGCCCCGCTGTGCGAGAGGCCGCTGATCCCCGTCCACAGCCCCACCCACAACGCAAGGCAATGATGCTTTGATTTCATGGTTGCCCTCCTTGCCATTCATTCACCAGTTTTTCCGCATAGGCATGGTCCGGCGTGCCGGCCTCCTCAATGAGCATGATGTCCCGCGCTTGCTCGAGCGCCGCTTGGCGCTCGCCGCGATAGTCCAGCATGATCGCGCAACCCACACCCAAGGTGGAAATCTCCGGGTTTCTCATATATAACTCCTGAAAAAAACCGGTCCCGCGCAACCCTTCGTCATTGAGTGCATAGATCGCACACAACAGACCGGTCGCCTGGCATGCGGTGCGGGCGGGATCGCTCTCCAGAGACTTTTCCAGCGCCGTCATCGCTTCCCGGCCCCGCTGTTGATCTACCATCATCAGGCCGAGCACCAGCCAGCTTGCCGCATGATCCGGCGCCATCTCCACCGCCTGCCGCAGTGCCTGTTCCGCCATCGCCGCAGCCCGCTCATCCTTGTCCGCCAGTTCCCGGAACAGCAGTCCTGTTAGATAGTGGTGTCCGGCGTTTGCCGGTTCCAGCACTGCGGCCGATCTGGCATAAGCCACGGCTTCCTCCAGTGCCTCCTTGCGCCGGTCCGTCCGCGAATTGTCCAGAATCGTGAAGGCATGCTCGTGCCGCGCTGCAGCGAGTTGCGCCGTGGTTGCCGGCAGGTCATTCGCCAGCCACTCCTTGAGCGCCGCCTCCTCCCGCGCCATCAAGTCCGGTGGCACCGGCACCGCCATGCCACTCGCCGGCTGAGGACCCAATATCAATGCTTGCCGGGCATCCGCCTTCGAACCCTTGCCATCGCCCTGCGCCTCCCGCGCTGCGCTACGGATGCGGAACGACCTGGCCTCCTGCGGATTCAATTCAATCGAGCGCGAACTGTCGGCGATGGCTTTTTCGAATTCCCCTTGAACCAGCCAGACTCCGGCGCGGTTGCGGAAAGCGATGGGATTCTCGGATTTCAGTTCGATGGCCTTGTTGAAGTCCGCCATCGCCTTGTCATATTCGCCCTTGCCCAGCCATGCGGCACCCCGGTTGTTATAGTATATGGCGGATGACGGGAGAAGTTCGATGGCCTTGTTGTAGTTGGCGATTGCCTGATCGTGCGCACCATGGTTTTCCAGGAAAAACCCGCGGTTATTGTAGAACTTGGCGGTGTTAGATGCCAGTTCTATCGCCTTGTCGAAGTCAGCGAGCGCCTTGTCAGCCTCGCCTTTGCGGCTGTATGCCATGGCTCGATTGAAATAGGCGGTTGGTTCGCGCGCATTCAATTCAATGGCCTTTCCCGTGTCGGCAATGGCTCTGTCATAATATCCCAGACGGGTCAGCAGATTGCCCCGGCTCGTGTAGGCGGCACTATACTTCGGATCCAACTCGATCGCCTTGTTATAATCCTCCATGGCCTTGTCCGCCTGGTTCAGAGCCTGCCAGGCAGGCGCACGGTTGAAGCGCAGGATGGCATCACGCGGACTCAGTTCAATCGCCCGGTTGAAGTCCTGAATCGCCCGTTCCCGCAACCCTTGGTCATCGTAAACCAGCGCGCGATTGTTGAAAGCGTTGGCATTCTTCGGATTCAATGCGATGGCCTTGTCAAAATCCGCCAGGGCGCCGTCATAATCACTTGTCAATTGGCGCGCCCGCCCGCGCCCCATATATCCACGCACGTCATCGGGCTTCTGCCGGATGAGTTTCGAGTACGCCACGACCGCCTCCCTGTATTTCCCGGCATTGGACAATTGCGCGGCCGCCTGCCACGGGTCGGTCGCCGCAGACAGTCCGCCCGTCAGCATGAGCATCCGCACGCCGATCCACCCGCTTCTTAGTCCCGATACGGTTAGGTATCGGGTTATAGATGCCATGCGGTGCCGCGAGAATGGTATTTGCGTCATCTGCATGCAGGCGGAATATCTGCTGAGTGGCCACGCGGCAAGTTGATTCGTACCGGGTTTTCCCACGCCTGGTCAGATCTGCCGCATCGTTGTCGGCCACGCTCCGCAGGGGGTGAAATCATCGCCCACCTAACGGACCACGGCTGCGCTTGCCGGGCGTCACCGCATAAGCGCTAACTTAGTGCGGAAAGGGGCGGAATTTTGGCCTTCAGGAGCCACGCGCTCCGCGATTTGATTGACGATTGACGATTGATGATTGTTGAATTTTGATGTTTCACTCGGCATTTTCATCAGCGGTTCTTGTGCTGCTCACAAAAATCGCGATGAGTTCATCGCATTCGGCAATTTGAGGTGTCATGGCGCGGTCCTCAATCAATCAAAAATCAAAATTCAACAATCGTCAATCAGACGGCGGTGGTGGAAGAACTCGGAGATCGCCAAATTTGGCAACTCTGGACTTAAGTTAGCGCATATGGGGCGGAGCCCCATGGCGTCTGACAACTTCCGGCGTCGTCATCATCAAGCGACGAAACTACGATGAAACCGGAACCCAAACCCGATCAGAGCGTGGCAATCTAGCAAAATTGCGACGATGTCAATTTGCGAATCCCATACGATATCAATTCGGCCCGCAACACTGACCCCATTCACTATCGCCGCGGAGGATCCACAGGCTCACGCGGAGCAATGCTAGATTTTTTCAAAGCCAACCACGTTACCGGTCCTTCCACAAAACGGCTTTCGCCTCTCATATTGACTGCAACGACTGGCCTTGCAACAATTACTTCCGCCTGAATTGTCGGCCACCAGCCAACCAACCAGTAGACATTTGCGGAACCTGGGATCGACCCTAATCCAACCCGGTAAATATAGTGATGCGCCACTATTGGTTTATCTTTGGAAAATTTTAATGCCGCATTCACTGCTGAAATCGCTTCAATGGTGTCTTTGGAATTGCTGACTACGCGATACCCAATAGGTTTATCAACCTTCTTCACAATCACGTCTTCTCCCTGGCTTTCAATGCTCACCACAACGAATTCTTCGATGTCGCCATTATAAAAACTCCACACGGAAACCCACTTTCTTTCCTCATTATCGGTTGATCTCTGTAGTGATATCCATGTCAAAAAAGATTTTGGATGCTTTAAATCATCGCGAACGTAGGATCTTGATTTTGAAATTGCTTCATCGATATCAATTCTAGGTCGATCTTCTGCAGAAGAAAAGTACGCTAACGAACTCTCAGGAGTCATTAAGATAAAACTCAATATTGCGCACCTAAGAAAATGAGGGTATTTCATGACATTCACTCCAGCAAAATTAAATCATTCATTTTCATGTGAGCAATTGGCGTCTTTGGCAGGATCCCCAAGAAGATCAAAATATGCTTTTGCTTTATTGTAAGCCTCCGTCGCCGACTGCAAATAATTCTTACTATCATCTTGGATATCCCATTCGGCGTGCTTGACCTGAGCATCCGCTTTTTCTAACTCAGATGCAGCATTAATATATCGCTTCCATACTCGGCAGCAATTTACACGTTTGAACACATGGTTATCCCATGGATTGAAATCTGTGACAAGACTATTCCAGTGCTCGCCTTGAATCTTTTCATGAACGCGCTCGTGTGTCTCAACCACCGCATATTGCGTCCTATCTTGGTCTTCGCGCTGCTGTATTTGGAAAGGTAGAGGATCCGACGGAAGGCTCCTTCTTCCAAGATATTCTTCCTTGATCGAAATGCGTCCATAGAGAGCACCTTTCAGCTTTAACGTGCACTCTTCACAATCAGCAATCTTCTCTGGCCAATCTTTGACCCAAGCTCCATCAGTGAGTGGGCCAGTCCCTGGGAGCTGGTAAAAATCATCGTTATTAAGTACGCTTGCTTTAGCCGATCCCACTTTGTATTCGGCGAGCACTAAACCTAAATGATCAACGTGATTGCACGGGCGATTCCCCACAAACCCATACAGGTTGAGCCCCCCCCGTTCCTCAATCGGATCCCTGGACGGCCAGCGGCCGGTCAGCGGGTCGTAGTACCTGTACCCGTAAGTCAGCTACACGGATGCTTTTGGCACTTGGTGTCTTCCGCCGCAACCTGTTGCTAGCCATTGAGTTGTGCGGATTTCTCGGCTTTGGCGGCCGGGGCCGGTTTGAAGCCGGAAACGGGCCGATTTCAGGCGAAGGGGTGCGGGCGCCGGGGTTTTGACCGCCTCCGGAACGCCGGGCGGACACCGGAAAGGTGCTGGCGCTTGGAGTTGGCAAGGCGTCGGTCATTGCTGGGGTCGGTGCATAGCAGGGCGACGGCCCAAGGGCGAGCGGAAAGTTCCGGTCATGACCAACCGGGACGAACCTTGGCTTCCTGCCCTCCCGCTGCCTTCCTCGCCCCCTGGTCTGTCATCCATACTCCGTGTGCGCTAGTTGTCAAAGTGACCAACGTGCGACCGCCAACGGCTAAACTTCCCAATGCATGGCACTCCCGGAAATGTGAATCCGTGAGCAATGGCCCCATTTATCTTTTGGCAAAAATGCACATGTGTTAATCCGCGAGGACTGACCCCATCAATGATGTGTTAATCCGCGAGGACTGACCCCATCAATGAGTCGTCGCGCGAAGTTGTCGGTCTGCCCGATGTAGAAGGAATCGTCTGCGCATTTTAGCACATAAACACAGAACTGTCCGGGCGTAGGCCGCAGCGCAGGCAGGTCGGGCGTGTAGGGCAGGACTTCGCGGCGGATGAAGGCTTCGATGCCGCCTTCCTCCAGCAGCGGGATTTGCTCGAAGTCGCGGAGTTCACTGTCGGGTTCGTATTCGACAACGCAGGTATTGCCTTTGATCTTGGCTTCGTAAAAAGACTCAGGCAGGAATGCCTGAGCACCGTTCTTCCTCTTCCCGGCCTCTTTCTCTTCAATCCACAATTTTATTCAAGAGATAGGAGATAGGAGATAGGAGATCATCCACAATCCACAATCCACAATCCACGATCTTTTCTTCTTTCGAGCATTCTTCCGATTTTTGGGTGGCATCACCCCCAGAAGCAGCTATGGGCATCCTCGACCACGACGGCGAGAAATTCGTCGAAGAAAATCGCCTCCGGGTGCGTCGGGTAGGAGTGCCATTTCAGGTCGGCGCGCATCCAGTAGATTTTCCAGCGGTTTGTCTTGCGGACATAGGTCGCTTTGGCCACCGGTTCTTCCATTTTTTTGCACTTGTCCCGCCAGTCCGGTCGGATGCTGAAGATCAGCACAGATTGTCCCTCGATGCGCCAGGCGAGGTCCAGTCTGTCCCGAATCTCCACGGGCGGGCGGCGGCGGACAAGAAAGTCCGCCATGGCGGCTTCAATGGCGGCGTTTTGGGATGGGGAGAAGGCCATGATGAGCGGGCGGTGGGTTCGAATTCGTCTTTCAGATCCTCGACCATGTCGAAGACATGATCGCCATAGGTTACTTTTTGCCATCCGTGGCGGGCTTGGCCAAGGTGGCCCTGCGATCCTCGGAGATCATTTTCATGGCTACGGGACCGAGTCTGGGATCTTCGCCCGCAACGATGAATATCAACATCCGCACGTCCTGTTGCTGCTCCCATATCGCCGAATAGATCGGGGCCGCAGGCTGATCGAAAAGGAACAACTGTGTTTCCATGTTACGGCTCACGCCTTCTGGATTCACTGACACAGGGGTCCATGACGCGGGCAGGACCACGGTTTTTTTCTCGAACACGAAGGCCAGTTTTTTGCCGGACGCGTTGATGAAGCGGATACCGCCCCACGGGAAGCCCGTCGTGTCGTCATCAATCACGTACAGGCTCAGGCCGGTGGTGGATTTTTCATCCGGCAACAATAACAGCAGAGGTTGTCTGATGCCTGGCGGGATGAGGATTTGACTCGCGGCGGGTTTGCCATCCTTGTCGGTCCTGTCGAGGGCCTGAATCACGACGGGCTTGTCTCCCGCCGCCACTTGATAGGGTTTGGTGCGCTTGGACGGATGCATCGCGTCGATGGTGGCACTGCTCTTGGCATCGCCGAGCGCCAGCTTGCGTCCGGCGATTTCATCATTCCATGCCAGCACCCGCAGCGGGATGGCGTGGAGCGATTGGCCGAGCACCAGCGTGGTGACAATCACCGCACGCAGGCGGGCGGACAGGGAGTGGGCTAACAGCGGAACCTTCATGACCGGAGGATTTCAAAGACCCACTTCGGATGGGACCAGATAACGGAACGACACGATCGAAAACCTCCTGCCGAACAACCGGTTGGTTGGGTTGAGGCTCGCGATGGCCGTGTGCGCGGGATTGTCGGCATCGACAAACTCCGGGACGCGCTGCACCACCGCCTCACACCATGCCCTGGCAAGCACCTTGCCTGAGGCATCCTTCGTCTCGCCATAGCCGCGGATGGTGAACGTGTCGGAGCGGACGGTCATCACCGGCGCGATGGATTGCAACACGTCCGCCTGGGTCAGATAGCCGGGAATGCCGACGCCTGTGTTGTTAGGAGAAATGTTGGCTTTGCCGTCGGGCGGATAGCCGCCCGTATCAAAGGTGTCATACAGCGCGGCTTGGTTGACCGCAGTGTCATCGATGGCCGTCTGAATGGCCCCTTTCAGGCCCAGGGAGGAGTAGGCAATGCGTCGGTTGACAAATTCCCCGAGCGAGAGGAAGGGGCCGCGTTCCTTGATTTGCCGCACAATCTTCGTGGCGAGGTCGGCCACCTGGGCATCGGTGAGGGAGCGGAAGCCCAGCCAGCGGTTGTTTTCGGTGCCGATGGGGTTGCGCAACCTAGGGTATGGGGTACTGCCCTTGGTGGCGGATTGGTTCACGGACTTGGCGGCGGTTTTCGGATCGCCGGTGATGTCGAAGGCGACGTCCCGCATCCCGCTGAGGAAAGCGGTCCATGCCTTCTCGCTCGTGGAGTTGATATTGAAAGCCCCGTCCACCTGGAGGTGTGCGGCGATCTGCAGGCAACCCTGGGGCTTCAGCAGATCATTCTTGAGGGTGTCCGCCGTGACGTTGCCGGAGTGGAACCGCATGCGCGGATTGCACAGTGGGTTGTTAGTCGGATCATCAATGAATTTGTTCAGGGTCGTCTTGATGTCCTGATTGACCATGGCGATGTCCATGTCCCAGGCGGCCGGGCTGCCCGTCATCGTGCCCGGTTGCAGATTGGGTGCGGCACCGCTGAAAAAGAAGGAATCCCAGAGGGCCTCGTTGGCCAGATACGAGTAGTCGTAAACCGGCATCTCGGCGCGTGTGTATTGCGCCGCGGCACCCGGGATGGTGACCGTTGTGGCGGGGATTTTATCCGCCACCTTTTCCCGTTTCAGGTAGGCGCTGGCCCAACTGTTGGCAAACTGGTTGGCCGTGGAATAGGAAGTGCCGGCAAAATCCGCGTGTTGCAGGGCGGCCAGTGAGAGCAGTGGCGCGCGCGGCACATCGAAGAACGCAAGGTGGGTGACGCCGTTGCCTGCGCTGTTACTGGCGCCATAGAAGGCGTTTCTGCCCGCATTCGTGGTTTGGATGACCTGGTTGAAGCTGGAGATCTGGGTCATCCGGGTTTCGTAGTGGGGGCCGGCAAAAAAAGTCCCCGTGGTGAGGAAGCGGTTGACATGTGCCTGGCGCGGATTGGTCGTAAAGACCAGATCCGACTTGCGGAAGGCGACCGCATCACTGGCGACGCGGTGATAGGTCTCGAACATGCCGAAGGGCTGCCTGACCGCGGGGTTGGACACCTCGACGAACGACATCTGGCTTGAGTTCAGGGTCTCCGTGGCACCGGAGTCGATGAAGTTGACGGTCTGCACGTCGGTCACCGCCTGGCCGCGATCGCTGTCGCCCGGATTCGACAATTTGGCGCGGGTGGCATCTTCAAGGCCGATGCCAAATGGATAGATTCCGTTGGCGGAGAAGGAAAGCTGGACGGATTCCGTGGGGGCCAACACCCGTACGAAGCCGCGATTGAAGACCGCATTGTACATGGGAATGGCGAAACCGCCTCGCAACGAGAGTTGATCCGGGCTTTCCACCGGCCGCAGATAGAGGGTGCGATTGCGGATAGACTCTGCTATCAGGAGTTCCTTGGCCACCGGGCTGGCAGGCGCGAACACGCGCACCTCGCCCGGTTGGAAACGGATGGATTTGCCGGTGACGGCGGTGCCGGTGCCGTCAGGCGTGATGGAAAAAAAGAAATAGGGATTGACCGACCTGCCGTGGCCAACCGACACGAATTGCTTGGTGAGCAAACTCGCCATGTGCGAGTTGGCCGTACCCGTTTGAGAGCCGTTCTGATAGAACGTCCAGTTCGGGTAGTGGGCGGCGTCCATCCATTGATACAAGACCGAGCCTTCGATTTCCAAGGCGCAGTTGTAGGGATTCCAGAGGGTCACGAGGGGCGTCAAAATGAGACGGATCTCGTTCAGGGTGGCCGGCTCCGCGGAGAGCCCCATGCTGAGAACGAAGAGCATGCGGTCGAGTACCGGGCGATAGCTGGTCTGGGATTTTTGGGCGGGAGGCGTGGCACAAGGACTGACGTACTGGCCGTCGTTAGGCACGGGTTGTTTGAGTGCCACATGATCCATCCCGCGTTCGAAAACCGTCGGCCCATCGGCCGTGCTGTAGAGGTGGTAAGGGGTGCGATAGAACGAGCGCAGGGTGGTGAAGGTAGGCACGACGGCGGCGGGAAATTCATAGACCGTGTTGGCCGGCGGGAAATTCAGATCGACATGCACGCTGCCGGAGTCGGTAAGCGGCTTGAACAGGGGGCGTTCGCCCTTGTAGTTGGACGGCGTGCTGACATTCGGGAAGTTCACGGCGCGGAAAGGATTATAGAAGGCCCCCCACTTGTCTTTGAGGAAATCCGCGTCCGACATTTCAAAGCCGAGACTGAGGTCGGTCTTGAGGCCGCCGTTGACGATGTCGGTCAGCAAACCGAACCCATTCGCGGTGAAGTGGGCACCTTCCGGAATGGCGGGGCGGTCTTTCCACAGCTCGGTATCGACCTGGGCCTGGCCCATGCTGAGCACGCGGCAGGCACGCCGGTTCCAACCCGCGGTGGGTTGCGTGAAGCTATCGGACTTGGCCACGGATGGGCGTGGCTGGACGTGCAGATCCACGTTGGCAAGGCGCTGGGCGGGTTCCGGGCCACCCACGCTGATTTTGGCCTTGGTGGCGTCCTGCACGATGGCCCACGCCAGCGCTCCCTGATAGCGCGCCCCATTATCGACATCCACCGAGGATCCGGCGTGGCGAAAGCCATCGGATTTTTCCGTGAACAAATCGACCGGCTTGGCCAACATGCCGGTCTTGACCCAGTCGAGCGAGGCCAGGTCGCTCGAGTCGCAGCCGGATGCCAGCCAGGTGACGAATTGCTGGGATTTCCTGGTGTAATCCGGCGCGCTCGCCATGGGGTTTTCGGCGAGTCTGGGCGACCATGACTTCCAAATACCGACGGCATGCGGGTGCTGCGCGTCTTTGATGAATGAGCCGTCCACCGTGATTCTGCGGTCATCTCCCGCCGCCTTCTGTAGCTCATTCATGGCCAGCATGACAGCGAGGCGGGCATTGGCCCGGGCGTTGACCATGGCCTCACCTTGGGTTGATGACCGCAGGGCCACAGCGGAGAGCGACAAGAGTCCGACCGCCAGCAGAACCAGCAGCATCATCAGGGAAAGCGCCACCACCAAGGTGAAACCGCGTGCTCCCAGACTCCTGCGGCATGGCAGGGGCGAGGGATGCGCGGGGTGCCAAGGATTCATCAGCATACTCTACAGGCGGCGTCTTGCCGCCAACCGGACAATGTGCCAGCCAGTTTCTTTCAATCCCTGTGAAATGCCAGAAAAATGTTTTTCGGGGGCTGTCGCACGCATACCTCGCCCGCCGATGAGCCAGCGACGGTCACAGACCGCCGCTACATTTCGTTGAAAGACGCTGACAAAATCAAAATCCTCGACCCCGCCTGCGGCTCGGGCTCGTTCCTGATCGTCGCCTATCAATTCCTGCTCGATTGGTATCGCGACCCATACTCGCTCGACCCAGAGACAAGCGACGGAGAAATGATTGCCAAGGCTGAGAAGCGCCATCATGCCAGCAAAGAACAGAAACCGATCGATCACGGGAGAAGACGATATTCCGGTCTCGTGCCACGCCGATCAAGACCATGAGACCGCTCATTCTGGTGACTTCCGCCCATTCCGCCAAAGGCACCGAGTTCGGTGACGCGTCGTTGAGTTTGTCGCGGCGTTATGCCCTGGCTGTGTTCGCCACGGGCGGTCTGCCGTTGGCGCTCACGCATTCGGAATCGCGCGAGATCATCGCGGCGTGCCGGGTCCGTTGCGATTGACCAACAAAAATGAGGATGAAAGAATTCCGCGTGTCCATCGTTTCCACATACTGCGAACCTGCAGCGGGAAGGATGCTCCTGACCAGCGAAAGATGGACAACATGCAGGGACTGATAAAACGAGCTTATGAACACGAATCCTATCCAATCACTCAAGCGGCGGCGGTTTTTGACCCAGGGGACGATGGCGGCAAGTGCCGTGGCGTTGCCGTATTTCATTCCGTCCTCGGCGCTCGGGCGCGCCGGGACGGTGGCACCCAGCAACCGCATCGTGATGGCCGGCATTGGCCTCGGCGGACGGGGTTTGGGCGATCTGCGCGTCATGCTCGGCGAGCCGGACGTGCGGTTTGTGGCCGTCTGTGATGTGCATAAGGGCCGCCGCGATGTCGCCAAGAAAGCGGTCGATTCCAAAAACGGCAACACCGATTGCGCCACCTATGGCGACCTGCGCCAACTCCTGGCTGAACAGACGGATGTCGAAGGAGTGCTCATCGCCACCGGCGACCGCTGGCATGCCTTGGCATCGGTACTGGCCATGCGGGCGGGCAAGGATGTGTATTGCGAGAAACCGGCCTGCCTCGCGATGGCTGAGGGGCAGGAGGTCGTCGAGACCGCCCGGCGCTATGGCCGGGTCTATCAAACGGGTGCCCAGCGGCTCAGCGAGTCGCCTCATGTGTGTGCCATTGAAATGGCACGCTCAGGCCGGCTGGGGCCGATCCATACGGTCTATGCCGACTGCCGCTGGCGTGGCGGATACATTCAGGAATGGTTGCCGGGGGAACCGGAACCGGGGAAGACTGACTTGGACTGGGATCTCTGGCTCGGGCCTTCTCCCTGGCGTCCCTATCACGGCAGTTATGTCAATGGCGGCGCATGGTATAACCATGAGGATTTCGCCACCGATATCGCGATGTGGGGCGCTCACACGGTCGCCCAAGCACTGGCGGGACTCGACATGACGAATGTCACCACGATTGATTTCGCGTTCACCAAGCCCGCCGCAACGATGGTGACGCGCTTGTCCAACGGCGTGAAGCTGGTTCTTTATCGAAAAGCCGGCAGTGTCTGGGATCCTTGCCAATACTGGAACGGCTCCTGTGGCGAGCGTTTCGATGGTGCCGATGGCTGGGCCGCCGCGGCCGACGGCTATACCAAGCCTGCTTTGTCATCACCCGCATTACTCAAGGATTACAAGAAGGTGATCGCGGATTATCAGGGCCGGACACAACGGCCGATGAACCATGTGCGGGATTTCTTGAACTGCATCCGCTCGCGCCGTCCCACGGTGGCGAATCCCGAGGTCATGTTTCTTTCGATGAGCATTTGTCTGGCCGCCGATATCTGTGAGAAATTGCAGCGCAACCTGAAGTTCGATTTGCTCCGGGCTGAGTTTGTCGGCGATCCCGAAGCCAACCGCCTGCGGAACCGCACGATGCGCGCCCCCTACACGTTCTGATTCAACCGCTCTGGAAAACCAACATGAAACCTCTCTGTCTCGCCATCCTCCTGCTCGCCGGTGCTGCATTCGCCGGGGAAGACCAACTCCTCACCGTCCTCTCGGCGGACGCCTCGCCCCAGGAAAAATCCGCTGCCTGCCGGGAATTGGCGCGCATCGGCACCCGCCAGGCGGTGCCGGTCCTGGCACCGCTGCTCGCGGACGAGAAACTCTCCCATATGGCCCGCTTCGCGCTCGAACCCATCGCCGATCCCGCCGTGGACGAGGCGTTGCGCGCCGCCCTCGGTAAAGTCAAGGGCCAGTTGCTCGTCGGCGTCATCAACAGCCTCGGCGTGCGCAAGGATCCGGCGGCCATTGACCTGTTGGCCGGGTTTCTAACCAATACGGATCCCGCGGTGGCGCAAGCGGCGGCGCGGGCCTTGGGCTGCATCGGCGGCGCGGCGGTGCAGGCGCTCAAAGGCAATCCAACCACCCAGACGGGTCCCAATCTGCTCGCTGTTTGCGATGGTTTGCTCCGTTGTGCCGAGGCGGCCCCGGCCGCTGATGCGGCTGCCATTTATGACCATCTGCGGACCCTGCCGAACCTGCCGCTCCATCTGCGTGTCGCGGCCTTGCGGGGCTCCATCCGCAGCAATGTCACCCAGCGCCTGCCGCTGCTGTTAGAAACCATTCGAACCGAGGCATCCGTGCCCGCTGCCGATGCGATCAGGATTTCGATGGAACTGCCGGGCGCTGAAGTGACCCAGGCCTTGGTCGGCGAACTCGCGGCGGCCAATCCGCCGAAACAACTGCTACTGCTCCAGGCGCTGGGCTGTCGGGGCGACGCCACCGCCGTGCCCGCGCTGCTGCCACTGGCAAAGAGCGGTTCCATTGACCTGCGCATCGCGGCGCTCCACAGCCTCGTGCAACTCGCGGCTCCATCATCGCTCCCGGTGCTGGCCTCGCTCGTATCAGATCCGGAGCCGGCCATCGCGCGCGAGGCTCTGGCAGGCATGATTGGGTTCCCCGGTCAGGAGGCCGATGCCGCGCTGGTGGCTTTGTTAGATGGTGCGGCACCGAACATCCGCCTCGCGCTCATCAGTGCGGTTGGCCAGCGGCGGTGCGCCTCGGCGGTCCCGGCGTTGTTGAAATCCTCCGCGGACGCGGATACCGAGGTGGCCAATGCCAGTCGCAAGGTCCTCCGCGAACTTGCCGGGACGGCGGAGGCGGATTTCACCCCCATCTTCAACGGCAAGGACTTGTCGGGCTGGATTGGCAAACCCGGGTGGTGGACCGTCGAGGACGGCGCGTTGACCAGCGAAAGCACACCGGAAAAACCGTGCAAGGAATGCAATTATCTCATCTGGCGTGGCGACCACCCCGCCGACTTCGAGTTGCTGGCCGATTTTAAACTCAGCCGCAGCGCCAACTCCGGCATCCAACTCCGCTCCGCAGAACTCCTCGAGTGGGACACCTTCGGCTATCAGGCAGACATGACCGGCGACGGTGCCTTGGTCGGCTTTGTCTATCACCACCAACGCGGCCTCATCGCCGGCCGCGGCGAAAAGGCCATCTTCGCCGCCGACGGCAAAAAGACCGTCGAGCGGATCGGCGACCCGGCGGATCTCTTGAAGCATTTCAAACCGGACGACTGGAACACCTATCACGTCATCTGTCGCGGCCACGGAATCTCCCTTTCCGTCAACGGCGTGTTGATGTGCCAGATCACCGATCACCATGCCACTCAAGCCGCCACCCGCGGCATCATCGCCCTGCAGATGCATCCCGGCCCCCCCATGAAAATCCAGTTCAAGAACATCCGCATCAAGCCACTGAAGCCGGATGAGGCCTCGCCCGGGAAACCATGAACATGGTTCATGTTCATGTCCGGGTTAAGCCTGAATTGGTGGAGGCATTCAAAGCCGCCACCCGAATCCTCTTCGGCGCTGGCGTGTTGCGCGAGGCGGGGGCGCTGGCGCATGCTATCCGCAGGCTGACGGGCAGGGACCACCCACCACGGAAACCGTCGGTCGGTGGTCCAGCGAGAAAGCCAACGAGTGGTATCCCGCATGAAGACCATTTCAGCGACATTGGCGCGATCAGACTTATACAGGTTAATCGACTCGACACTGGAGTATCATGAGCCGATCCAGATCACAGGGAAGAGGGGGAACGCCATTTTGATGTCATAAGCCGACTGGAGGGCAATTCAAGAGACTCTCCATCTCGTGCCACCGATATCTTCTCTTCCTCCCATGAAGAAAGACACGGGCAGGAATGCCCGTGCTCCGTTCTCCCTCTTCACCAATGACTAATGACTAATGACCAATGACCAATGACCAATGACCAATGACCAATGACCAATGACCAATGACCAATGATCTCTTTCGAGGTTCAGCGCTGTGTGTTTTCTTCCAGCAGGCGCTTGAGGCGGTTTTTCATGGAAACCTTGGCAACCGCCGTCAAGCGGTCCACGAAAAGCACTCCGTTCAGATGGTCGATTTCATGTTGCAGGACACGTGCCAGCAGGCCGTTCGTTTCGATCTCCAGGACCGATCCGTCGAGTTGTGGCAAAGTGGCTTTTACGTTTATGGGCCGACGGACTTCCGCGCGGATGCCGCGGATGCTCAGGCACCCTTCGATGCCGAATTCCTTCTCTCGGCCGCCTGTGATATCCGGGTTGATGAAAACCAATGGCATGATCGATAGCAGAGCCACGTCCTCGCCGTTGACCTTGAGCAGCGAAACACACGCGGGATCGTGCGAAACATCGATCACCGCCAAGCGAATGTCCTCTCCCACTTGGGGGGCGGCCAGTCCCACACCATGTGCATCGACCATCGTTTCCAGCATATCTGCGGCCAGTTGATGGATGGCGCTGTCGACCATGGTGACCTGGCGGCAGCGTTGGCGCAGAACGGGGTGGCCGTATTGAAGGATTTCGCGGATCATGAGAGGAATGCCGGGAACTGATACCGGTGTTTCCGGCCAAGGTCAATTCCCGGAACAAGGCGGATTCCATGCGTGCAATGCCGGCCGATCCGCGATGAGATGCGCGCACGCAAGCGACGCTTCCCGACAATCCGGTTTTCATGATGGCGTGCGGCGCAATCCGCTCAGTCCCGGTGATAGGGGGATCCGCTTTTCAGGGTGGCCACCCGATAGAGTTGTTCCAGCAGGACCAGCAGGGCGAGTTCATGCTGGAGAGTGAAGGGTGAGAGGGTGAGGACGAGATCGCAGGCCGTGCGCAGGGATTCGCTGTGGCCGTCAGCCGCACCGATCAAAAAGGCGATGGTTTTGATATCGCCGCGCGCGGCGAGTGATGCGAGGCGTTCGGCCAGGGCGCGGGTGCCCAGTGCCTCGCCGCGTTCGTCCAAGGCGATGCGGAAGCAACCGCGGGAGTTCTCCAGCAATCTAGCGGAAACGTCATCGCGTGTTCCCGTTTTAACGGTGATCCATTCGTAGTCGCCGTAGCGGGACAAGCGTTTCAGATACTCCTCGGCCCCCGCCTTGGCATAGGCCAGCGCGGGTTTTCCAGCAACGATGATGCGGACATGCATGGCGGGTCAGGGACGCATCCAGCATGCGGGCTTGGCCTGCGTGATATGGGGTGGTTTGAGGTAGAGCGGTTGCGGGATTGCCGCAGACCATTGGCGGCGGGTCATCGCGTCCGTTCGGGCCCATGCCTGCCACAGCCGTGTGGCATCCGGAATTTCCTGTCTAACAATCACGGAGAGTTCGTCCGGCAGCGGGAAACGCCCGGCATTTTCGAAAGAAAAAACCTCGATTCCCGCTGCGCTTGCCTGCGAGACGATCACTGCGAGTCCTTCGGCATCGCACAGTGCGGGTTCGCCGGCGAGACGGAAATTCTCCACTCGTGCGCTCCAGAACCCGCCGCGCCGTGCGTCGCCGATGGCGAGGCAGGACGCACCGTTCTGTGCGGATGGCACGGCGAGAATCGACGGCACGGCGACCGCCGGGCAAGCCAAGGCGATGGCCACGCCCTGGGCGGCGGCGATGCCGACGCGGGTGCCACTATAACTTCCCGGTCCGCTGCCGACGAGCACGAGGCCGATATGGCGGCGGGTGTCGCCGTGCAGCAGTTCTTCCAGCGGCGCGAACAACATGGCGTTGTGATTGCGGTCGCTGGAAAACCCGCGCTGCGTCAACACACCGTCCGGCCCGACGAGCGTGATCGACGCTTGGGACGTGGACGTTTCAAGAACAAGCGAAAACGCGCCGGGCATGGCGGATGAGTCAGGGGGCGAGTTCCAGGATCTCGATTTTGCGGAACTCCACGGGATGGCTTTCGGATTGCAGGCAGATATATCCCTCCGCGAGCATTTTGTCACCGGCCACCTTGATGAGTGCGTCGGCATGGGCATCGCCGCCGAGTTGGGGCTTGTTGTAGGAAATGACTTCCTCGCCATTGATGAGGTGGCGGATGAGGCGGTTGCCGTGCACCTCCACCTCGAGAGTCACCCATTGATCGCCGTGGAAGGTTTTGGATTTCGAGTAGATGCAATGCCGGGTTTCGAGTTTGCCATCCATTTCGACGTGGGTTCCGGGGGTGCAGAGGTTGCCGGTGGGGCGTTCGCCTTGGCCGGTTCCGCCTAGGATTTGGACTTCGATGGAAGCAGGGAAATCCTGTTCCTGTTCCACGGTTTCGGGTGACTCGCTGTGGATCATCACGCCGCTGTTGCGGAAGGCCCAGCCGGGGCCGCCCTTCAGTTGTTCACCGGTGAAGCGGTATTCGAGGCGGAACCGGTAGTTGGAATATTTCCTGGCGGAAAACAAATGACCGAAGCGGTTGTCCCACTGGGCGTAGTCCGCGTAATTCACCTGAAGCACCCCGCCCACCACACGGAATGTGTTTTGAAAATTTTCCCCGGCCTTGCAGCCGCGGATTTTGGGAGTCCAGCCGGTGAGATCCTTGCCATTGAAGAGGGACGTCCACTTGGGTTCTTCGGCGGAGGCCAGGCTGACCACGGCGGCAATAGCGGCAATGAGAAGTGATTTCATGAAGTTCAATAAGCGGGGATGTATCAATACGGAACCCAACCCCCGATTCTTCAACTTTTTTTGACGCTGGATTTCCATCGCCAATCGTGCCGGCTTTTCCGAAGATCGCACCGTGCAGTCCACCCTGGCCACCATCATCCGTCTTACCCGGCTGACGGATACCAGCCTCATTGTCCATTGGTTCACCGCAACGCACGGATTGATCAAAACCGTGGCCAAGGGGGCGCGCCGTCCGAAGAGTCCGTTCGCGGGGCAGCTCGACTTGTTTTTCGGCGGGGAAATCACCTTCCAGCACGCGAGGAGGGGGGAATTGCATGCCTTGCGCGAGGTTTTCATCCACCAATGGCGCGAAGGCCTGCGGAAAAACTACACCACCACCCTGCTTGCCGCCTACTGCTGCCAACTCTTGGAAGCCGCCGTGGAACCCGGGCATCCGGTACCCGAATTGCACAACCTGCTAGAACGGGCGCTCGACCACATCGACGCCACCCAGCCCAGCCTGCGCGCACTCCGCCACTTCGAACACGAACTGGTCCGATTACTGGGAATCTCCCACCCGCCGCAACCGGCAGACCTTTCCCTGCTCGATGTGCTCGGATCTCTTCCCGCCTCGCGCGCGGAGTTGATCGAAAGACTTTAGCCGTCCGACAATTTCCGCTCGTCAGTTGAAAAAATTCATCGATACTCCGAGTAATCACATACCCCATCCCGCACATCATGGATTCTCCGACCGCTACTCTGATTGGCATTTTACAGGACCGTGTGGCAACACTCCGCGCCGCCGGTGACCTTGACGAGGCCCTCCACGCCGCCACCGCCGTCGTGGAAAAATGCCAGCAAACCCTGGGACCCAACTTCGAGTGCATCCACGCCTTCGCCACCACCCTCGAAATCCGCGGCGACATCCACCGCGAACTCGGAAACTTCGAACAGGCCCGCGACGACTACCGCCAAGCCATCGATCAATTGGACGACCGCCCGGATCAAGTCGACCAGATTGGCCGCCTGCATGCCGCACTCGGTGCCGCTTACGACAACCTTGGCCAAACCGACAAGGCGGCCCAACACTGGCATCGTGCCATCCAATACTTCGAACAGCATGAGCCGCCGCTGATGCTCGACATCGCGGCCATGGCCAACAACCTCGGCTTTCTTTACAAATCCGCCGGTGACCTCGATGCCGCCGAAACCCAGTTCCTGCGCGCCTTGGAAATAGTCCATTCGCAACTCGGCCAGGAGCACGAGAAAACCGCCACCGTTTCCAGCAATCTGGGCGCCCTCTATCAGGCGGCCGGGTTCCACGAGCAGTCGCGCGAAATGCACATGATGGCCCTCGAAACCCGCCGCAACCTGTTCGGCGAGGAACACCCGGATACCGCGCAATCGCATAACAATCTCGCCCTCGCCCTGCTCAGCACCGGCGACCGCTCATGGTCACGCCGCCATTTTGAAAACGCCCTCGCCAACTTCGAAGCCCTCGGCCCGGAATATAAGAAGGATCTCGAAACCGTCGCCTCGAACTATTGTGATTTCCTGCGCGAAGAAGGTGAAACCCAACTCGCGGAAATCATCGCGGGACGCGTCAGCAAGGTGCTCGCGTGAGAAAACATTGCGCCTGCGTCTTTTTCAGATTTCTAAAAACTCTGTCATGACAAACCGGCCGCCATCCCTACACTCACCCGCGTGAGCTACCAGGTCTTCGCACGGAAATACCGCCCCAAAACCTTCGACCACGTCCTCGGTCAGGACCACGTCGTCCGCACCCTGCGCAACGCCATCACTCAGAAGCGCCTCGCCCACGCCTACTTGTTCGTCGGCCCCCGCGGCACCGGCAAAACCTCCATCGCCCGCATCCTGGCCAAGGCTCTCAATTGCACCGGCGGACCGCTGATCGATTTCAATCCCGACGAGGATATTTGCATCGAAATCGCCGAGGGGCGCTCGCTCGATGTGCTCGAAATCGATGGCGCTTCTAACAACGGCGTCGAACAAGTCCGCGACCTCCGCGAGTCGGTCCGCTTCGCCCCGGCACGCGGCCAATTCAAGATCTACTATATCGACGAGGTCCACATGCTCTCGAACGCCGCCTTCAACGCCCTGCTCAAAACACTCGAGGAGCCACCGCCGCATGTGAAATTCTTCTTCGCCACCACCGAGGCTAACAAAATCCTGCCTACCATCCTGTCGCGCTGCCAGCGCTTCGACCTCCGCCCGATCCCCACGGAACTGATCGCCAAACACCTGCTGCATATCGCGGCAAACGAGGGCGTCTCCCTGGACCAGACCGCCGCATGGGCGATCGCCAAGGGGGCCGACGGCGGGATGCGGGATGCCCAATCGATGTTAGACCAGCTTGTTTCCTTCTGCGGTGATGCGATCACCGAGGAGAACGTGCTCGATGTCTTCGGTTTCACCTCGCGGGAAAAAGTCGCCGCCCTCACATCGGCGCTGCTCTCGCGCGAACCCCCCGCCGCTCTCGCCCTGATCCAGCAAGAAGCGGAGAGTGGCCGCGAATTGTCCCAACTCCTCGGCGAGTTGATCGGCTGTCTGCGGGCCCTGTTGGTCGCCAAACTCGATCCCGCCGCCGATGGCGAGGGCATTCCCGCCGAACTGTGGGGCAGGCTGTTGAAAACCGCGGGTGATTATCCGCCGGATCGACTGCTCGCCGCCATCGACGTGTTCGCGGAAACCGAAGGCCGCATGAAATGGGCCACTAACAAACGTCTCCACTTCGAACTCGGCGTCATCAAGTGCATCCAATCCCTCGGCGAAGTCCGCATCACCGACGTCCTCAAAGTCCTCACGCAGGGCGCGGATTTCAGTGGCGGCGCTTGCCAACCGCCAAGCCCGTCTCTCCAGCCCATACCCGCGCAACCGGCCGCACCAGCCCGTTCGGAAAACGGTCCCCGCTCAATCGCGGCTCCTGCCGCGCCCGCCAAACCGCAAGCACCCGGCACCGGACGCACAGCCCTTGATGCCCTCATTGATGCCACTCCCGAGGTGCAGGAACCCCCGCCCGCCGCCGATCCGCCGCCGTGGAAGGAATCGCAGAATCCCGCGCCTCCCGCCACGCGCCAACCGGAGGTCAACCCGTTCTATCAGGACCCGCTGGTCGAGGCCGCCCTCGAAAAATTCGCCGGCAAGCTGCTGTGAAGAAAAAGCCCGTATCCTCCATCTTCTATCTTCTATCTTCTATCCACTATCCTCTATCCTCTATCCACCATCCACCATCCACCATCTCTTCCCAATGAACATCGCCAAACTCATGCAACAGGCCCAGCAGATGCAGGCCGGTCTCGCCGCCAAGCAGGAAGAACTCGCCCGGGAAACCGTCACATCCTCGGTGGGCGGCGGTAAAGTCACCGTCACCGCCAATTGCACCGGTGACGTGCTGGCCATTAAAATCGATCCATCGCTCGTCGACGCCTCGGATGTCGAATTTCTGGAGGATTTGGTCCTCAAGGGGGTTCAGGAAGCCATCACCATGGGCAAGGAAAAGTCCGCCGCCGCCATGAAAAAACTCACCGGCGGTCTCGGCATCCCGGGGATGTGATACCCAGGAAATTGCGGATCAGGCGCAGGCCGGCGTCCTGGCTTTTTTCCGGGTGGAACTGGCAGGCAAATAGGTTCGGCAGTTCGATGGCGGCGGCGAAAGTATCATCGCCATAGGTCGTTTCCGCAGCGATGACCGATGAGTCGTCGGGCACGGGAAAATACGAATGCACATAATAGAAATACGGCTCCGCGCCGAGGCCGGTCCAAATTCCGGTGTCCGGATTGCGGGGGGTCAGAGAGTTCCATCCGATGTGCGGGATTTTCAGTCCCGGTGTTTGTTGGAAACGGCGGACGGTGCCGGGGACGATGCCGAGACCGGCTACGCCCGTGGATTCCTCGCTGGAATCAAACAGGATCTGATAGCCGAGGCAGATGCCGAGATACGGCTTGCCGCCCGCCAGCCACTCGCGGATGGATGTTAGAAGCCCGCGGCTTGCCAACTGTGCCATGCAATCACCGAACGAACCGACACCCGGAAGTACTAGGTGGGTAGTACCTGCCAGATCCTCCGGTGCGGAGGCAATGGCGGGTTGCACGCCGAGTTCGCACATGGCATTGGCCACGCTGCGCAGATTGCCGGCACCGTAATCGATGAGAGTGACATTCACAGCGCGTCCTTGGTGCTGGGGATGCCGACCACCCGCGGGTCGCGTTCGCAGGCGCTCCGCAGGGCGCGGGCAAGCCCCTTGAAGATGGCTTCCGCGATGTGGTGGCCATCGCGACCGTAGAGCAACTCGACGTGGATGTTGGCGCGCAGGTTGGAAGCCACGGCGCGGCAGAACTCCTCGACGAGGGAGAACGGCATGTTCGGTGCGGATGGCATGCCGGCCGGGGCACGGAATTCGAGGTGCGGACGGTTGCTGAGGTCCACCACCACGCGGGCCAGCGTTTCATCCATCGGCAGATAGGCGCAGCCGTAACGCCGGATACCCGCCTTGGTGCCCAGCGCCTCGCGCAGGCAATCGCCGATGACAATGCCGGTGTCTTCAATAGTGTGATGGCAATCCACCGCGACATCGCCCACCGCTTTCACCGTTAGATCAAACAGCCCGTGTTTGGCAAACAGCGTGAGCATGTGATCGAAAAACGGGATACCGGTATCAATCGAAGAAACCCCCGTGCCATCGATGTTGAGTGACAGCTCGATGGAGGTTTCGGCGGTCTTGCGGCTGCGGCTAACAGTGCGTGGTGTGGGCATATGAAAAAAAAGCGGATCGATCAGGGATCGGTTTTCACTTCCGGCGCGGCGGATTCGAGAATGGCGATGTAACGCGCGGGCAGCGTGGCGGTTTTGGCGGCGGTGATGGCGGCCGCGATTTCGGCGGCTTCGCCCTCGCTGCGGATCAAGCTCATGGCGTCGCGGAAGATCTTCCCGCCATCCACGACCGGTTCGTCTCTTGTGGCCGCCAAGCGCGCGATTTCCTGCTGGCCGAATGCCACCGTCTCATCCAAGGCGGATTTGCAGAACGGGTGAATGCTGACCCAACCGAGTCTCGCGTCCTTTTCCTTGGTGAACTGCGCTTCAAGCGCGGCGTTTTCCTCTCGGATCGCGTTTACTGTGGCGCGGCGCTCGGCGCGGGGCATGCGCTCCAGCCCCAGTTTGCGCTCTTGTTCGCGGGTCTCGTAGGTGGACAGGAATTGGTTGGCCTCCGCCAGGTGGGAAGTCATCACCTGATTCATCAGCGGGACAAGGGCGCGGTAGGACAAGGTATTGCGGAAATTGCGTTCAAAATTGGTGAACGTGCGGAGCGTCTGAAGATATTTCAAGTCACGGGCGAGCTTGCGCAGATTCGCTTCTTGCATGCGGGCGTCGATGTCATAGGCGTTGGCTTGGTATTCCGCAGCCGGGATGATCTTGCCGTTGAGTTTGATTCCGCCCGCGAGTATCTCGTTCGCTTCGGACTTGAGGGTGGCGAGAATCTCCTTCGCATCCTTCAATTTGGCACTCAGCCGGTGATTTGTTAGAAACTGTTCCACCGCGCGAATCCTTTTCGCATAGGCATCCGACGTCAGCAAATCCGGAGTCGGCGTGAGTTTTTCGATCACGGCGAAGGCGAGCTTGTCGGGCGGAACACGCTCGATTTTCTCGATGTCCGCCTTGGCAATCTCCCGCTCATCCTTGATGCTTTTGGTGACTTTCACCTCGATCACATAGGAGGTTGCGTTTTCACGCAGAATCGAACCTTCCAACTTGGATCCGTCCTTCATGACAAAGACTTCGGCGGCAGCGGAAACGATCAGGGACAGGAAACAAAGAGGGGTGACAATTAAATAGGGTTGCATCTTGATAGAGATTGATGGGCGCGGACTTGCAATCACCCGCGCGGAGATTGGCTTATTTTCCAGATGAGGGCAAGATCGCTTCATGTAAAGTTTCCGCAGTGGCTGCCATGCGGCTCTCTCCTGCGGGCAGTAGCACTTTGACCGAACCGGCAGGAACTTGATCTTCCGGTCGCGCAAGACGGTGCTGGATCACGCGCATCGGAAGTCGCTCGACAGCTCGCTTCAAGGCGGGTGGTATGTCCGCCCCGAGTACGACGGTTATCCCGTAGTGGCGGACGAACGTGGCAATCAGCAGATCCGAGTAAAGCAGCGGCCGGTCCAGCGCCTGGAGCGGCAAGGGGGTGGCAAGTTCACTGAAACTCGCCACCAGGGGCCGCCCGAGTGCGGCAAGCCGACTCTCGGCCAGGGAAACCAAGCCCACAGTGGAATCGTCGAAAAGCATCAACAGGTCGGTGATCGGAAGATCGATGAGTTTCGCATTGTCCGCGCATTCCTTGAGAAAATCATTGCTGACGAATAATTCGGTGGCGGTGGTCGCAAGATCTTCGGACCAGAAGAGCCAATGATCGTCCGAGGTGATAGCCGCCACATCGAGCACCGACTGTAGCGCCAAGGCATAGAGAAATGCCCGCCCTGCCCCGATCGAATCCGGAGCGTCGACGGAAAACATCCGCAAACCGGGACCCACGGTAAAGGCTTCCCGCGCGCGCTTCAGCAAGGCGACGGCCTTCTCCCGAAAGCGTTCGTCACCGGTCACTCCGAACGCTGCCGCATAGGCCGACACCATCCGGAAGGTGGCTCCCGCATGCGAACATTCGTCACGCCGCGTCTTCCCCAAACGCGCGTTACGCACGGCGAGAAGCTTGGCTTTGACCGCCTCGAATCGCGGGGCGAATGTCTCGACCGCTTGCGATTGCCCGGCGGCAATCTCGCCCATCGTTTGGGCAAATCCCAGCGTGTTGCACCGGAAAAACTCCCGACGTGAATCGATCTCGGACGGAAGATTGCCCAGCCCTTTCATGCCGTTGATCTTGATCCACCAGGCCGCGTCTTCCGGCGACAACGCTTTCTCGATGTCCTCCACACTCCACATCCACTGCGCCGGAACGGTTGGCTCCGCAAGTCCCACGGCAAACAAACCCTCCGACGTCACGTAGGATTTTTCCAAAAACGAGATCAACCCGAGCGCTTTTTCCAACACCTGCGGGTCACTCGTCGCTCGATGCACTTGCAGCAATGCCACCGCCACGCGTGCCTGGTCGGAACAATTTCTAACAAATTGTGGCAACGCCCATGACGTGCTGCCACGAGCCGAGAAAACCCCTCCATCGAGGGGATCAAACATCGCACTGGACAACAAATCGGCCATCAAATCGCGGGTGGTTTCCATTGCGCGGGACCGCACGGCGGGTGGCAGTCCCGGATGAATGGACGCCGTGGCGAACAACTCGATCCCCCCGGATGGGAACAAGCCGCCGGTCCCGTCGAAGGTACGCGAGATGGGATCGTACAATGAAATGAGCTGCCGCAGGCAGCGGACCACGTCCACGGCAGGTTGCTCGCTTACGGACTTGGTAATTTTGCGCTGTAGGATGCGTGCGCGGCGATTCGCGTTGTCCATGCTGCTGTTTTTCAGCACGTAATCCGGTGAATCCTTCCACATCCGGGAGACCATCAGGTGCGATTGATCGAACAAATCCGCGACTTCCGACGACTCCGTCTTGGCCACCGGAATCCATGCCACCGGATTTCCCTCGTAAGTCAGCCAGACGAACATCGGCAAGTGGAGTGGGCGTTGGATTTCTCCGCTCAGATCCGCCGTTAGAATCCCGATCTCACGGGCCGCGTCACCATCAATCAAAATCGGCACATAATTCTCATGGATGGCCTTCACCACGTCACGGTCGCGGGCCAATGCCGCCAACACCTGTTGAAATCGGGGTTGTTGCGGCATGGCAATCACACCAAACACCAAGCGACCGGCAGCCTTCGCCCGTTTCAAGGAGATTTTGGTCCAGGGTTGCCAATGAATGGGCGCATCGGCCTGACTCTGATAGATCGCCCCGGGCAGCGATCCAAGCCCGTTGGATTGCAATTCGGGAGCAAGCACCACCTGCGGACCCGGGTCTTGCACATCCGCCTTTTTCCATTTCCGGCAGGAACTGGCAACTAAAGTCCAACCGCACACTGCTGCAACCAGATAATATCGAGCTTTCATGATAGATGGCAGGTTGGATACCCTGCGGCCCTTTCCCCGTCGCATGATGAATAAAAAACTTCCGATATGGCAAGCCGAAGCTACGCTGCGGCAACAATTTTCCGTCGCCGAGTGATCAGTATCGCCATTTCAAGCCAAAAAGGAGGCGTGGGAAAGACCACCGTCTCGATCAATCTGGCCCATGCTTTCGCCCGGGCCGGCGTGCGCACCTTGTTGGTCGATGCCGATCCCCAGGGATCGGTGGGACTCTCACTCACCCGGCAATCCCGCCTGCTGGCGGGATTTTACGATTACCTGACCAATCCCGCCGCCCCTTTTGACCGCTGGATCGTGCCCACGAGCTTGCCGACCTTGTCGCTGGTGGCCAGCGGTCAGGCCAGTGACTATGAAGCGGGTGATGGCGGCATGGGGACCCACCTTGTGCGGGTGCGGGCGTTTCTCCGCAGCGTCGCCGCCTGCGGATTCGACCTTTGCCTGATCGATACGGCCGCCGGACTCTTCGGCATCACCGGTGACGTGATCACTGCGGGCGATGCGATCATGATTCCCCAACAAGCGGAACCGTTAGGCATCCGCTCGGTTCCCAAACTGCTCGCAGGACTGCACCGTCTGCGCATCATGAACCCCCGCCTCAGCGTGCTCGGCGTGTGCCTCACCATGGTGCAATACAACCTGCCCGAAAGTACACAGGCCGCAGCCGCATTACGCCAACTGCTGCCACCCGAAATGGTTTTCCAAACCCAGATCCCTCGCGATGATTTGTTCGTGCGGGCCAGCGCCCGCGGCTTGCCCGTCGGCGTCCTCAAAGACGGCTCGCAGGCGCTGGCGGTTTTCGACGCACTGCGCGCGGAAGTCGCCGCAAAACTCGCACCACACCAGCTCTCAATCGCCAAAAGCGGTCCCCACCCGGCGGCCGGAGATGATCAGCGGATGATCTAACGGAACTTGCCGGATCCGGCCCGCCACCTCCGCCAGAGGCACCCGCTTCAAAGTGGTTCCCTGCAAGGCCAACATCACTCCGTATTGCTTTTCATCGAGCGCTGCGGCGCATTCGGTGCCCAGCCAGGTCGCAAACACCCGGTCCGCAGCCGACGGGGTGCCGCCACGCTGCAAATGCCCGAGTATCGTCAAACGCGACTCCTGCCCGGTGAGTTGTTCCAATGCCCGGGTGAGGCCGATCGTGTGGCCCACATGCGCGTCGTGGAATTTCCGGAGTTTATCCTTGGCTTCGATACGTCGTGGCTTCGTGTCCGCCGCGTCGCGCACTTGCACCAAGCCCTGCACCAGGCGCGCATCGTCCATGGACATCGCGCCTTCCGCGACCACCACGATGCTGAATCGTTTGCCGCTTTGGGTGCGGCGGCGGATCGCGCTGGCGATTTTTTCGACATCATAGGGGATTTCGGGCAACAGAATCACATCCGCCCCCCCCGCGATGCCCGCTGCCACGGCCAGCCATCCGGCGCGGTGTCCCATGACCTCCACCACAATGATCCGCTCATGACTCGTCGCCGTGGAATGCAGCCGGTCGATCGCTTCGGTGGCGATTTGCAAGGCGGTGTCGAACCCGAACGTGCGGTCCGTCAGCGCAATGTCATTGTCGATGGTTTTCGGCAGGGTGACGACGTTCAGGCCCGCCTCTGCCAGACGCAGGGCGTTTTTCTGGGTGCCGCCGCCGCCCATGCACACCAGCGCGTCGAGATGATGCCGGTGATATGTGGCGATGATCGCGTCAGTCATGTCGAGTTCCTTGCCGCCGATGCTCATCCGGTGGGGTTTGTCGCGGCTGGTGCCCAGAATCGTCCCGCCATCGGTCAGGATGCCGGATAACTTGGCGCCATCGAGTTCGACCGTCTGGTCCTGCGCCAAACCGCGGAAACCATTCAGAAATCCCATCACGCGCATCCCGTAGTGCTCGCGCGCCACCTTGCCCAAACCGCGGATCGCCGCGTTGAGCCCCGGACAATCCCCGCCACTTGTTAGAACTCCGATGTGTTGTGTCATGATGAATTGCTCCTTCACGCAAAGTCCTATCACAGACCGGACTCCCGGCGCAAGCAACCATTCCAAAGCAGATCACATGATAGCGACTTTCACCATCATTGGCTGGGATGCCAGAGGGCGTATCATGTGTGCTCCCGGCGGGAGCGCACCACCTGTTAGCCGTCTCATGGGAGTCACCGTGGGCGGGATTGGTCTTGTCAATCGGGGCGGGGGCGTCATCGTTGCCGGCACCTATGATGCAGTCATTGATCGAAACATGGTTCCGCTGGGTTCACGAGTGGGGATATGGCGGAGTGGTGGTTTTGATGGCAATGGAAAGCTCGATTTTCCCGGTTCCCAGCGAGCTGGTGGTGCCCCCGGCGGCGATTCTGGCAGCCCATGGCGGGAGCATGACGGTGCCGGGGGTGATTCTTGCCGGAACCTTCGGGTCATGGCTGGGCGCGGCGATCACCTATTGGACGGCTCTGTTAGTCGGACGACCGGTGGTGATGCGCTTCGGCAAATACTTTTTCATGCCGCCGGAAAAAGTCGAGCGGGCGGAGCGCTTCATGCACCGCTATGAAGGCGGCGGGATCTTCTTCGCACGATTGTTGCCGGTGATTCGTCACTTGATCTCGATTCCGGCCGGAATCATTCGCATGGGCTTTGTGAAGTTCAGCGCGTTGACGCTCGCGGGCTCGGCGCTTTGGTGCTGGGTGCTCGCCGTGTTAGGGCAAAAGGTCGGCAACCAACTCGATCCACAGCAAATGGCAGCGCTCCAAAAAGGCGAAGGCGTGAACCTCATCCATTTGATTCATGCGGTGAAGCAGGAAGCTCTGTGGGTCATCATCGCGGTGGCGCTGGTCTGCGTTTTGTACTTCGTGGCGCTGCGCCTGACGGACAAGAAAAAACCGTGAGCCGATCCACTGCCCAAAATAATCTTGGCCCTGAGTTACGGGTAGGTATGTTTACGCGCACAAACGGTTTTCCCCATGAAACTTGCCTCATCCCTGCTTCTCGCCCTGGCATTTCTAACACTGCCCGGATCCTCACAGGACATGGCCGTGCCCGTGCCTGCACTGGAAACATTGAAAAAGGAATATGCATTGCGGGTCAAGACCGCCGACGGACAGCATCTGGCTGCGGCCGCCGAGTTGGACAAAAAGTATATTGCAAAACTGGAACAAGCACAACAGACGGCGCAACAAGCCGGCAAGCTGGATGAGGCGCTGGCACTAGATGAGGAGAAGAAAGCGGTATCATCCGGCAGTGGAGTGCCCGGTGA
>CAISTY010000016.1 GCA_903888515.1 Akkermansiaceae bacterium
CCCGCAAACCATGCCGCCCTCTTTGAAGGGTGTGCCGCCTTGGCAGCGGGCCATAACATTGCGGCGGTCGGAAACAAACACGATGCGGCCGCCGGGCAGGAAACACGGGGTATAGTCGTTTCTCTTGCCGTCGGTAAGCTGGACCAGCCCCGCGCCGTCCGCCTTCACCCTAAAGAGGTGAAAGCAGGTCTCCTTGGTGAAACTCTCAAAAACCTCGCGCGGCCATGGCGGAGCCGTGTTAGTCTTCTCCACGTATGCAAAGACAATGGTCTCCCCGTCATAATCGAGCGCGGCAGTGGAGAACGCGCCACCCCCCCCCAGCCTGGCGCCCTTGAGCCGGCCGCTTGCCACCACGGAGTTCGCGAGGATGTTCTTGATTTGCGGTCTTCCCTGCTTGAATCCGGAGACGCTGAAAAGCCCCCCTCCCGGCATGGCCGAGAAACCGTAGTCCCAGTCTGTTAGCACGCTATCGTTGGGTTGTCGGTTGGCGCGTTTCGTCACGAAAACCATTTCGTCGAAATCCAGGAGCGGATTGGACAGCGCCAACTCCCGCCGCAGCTTGCATGCCTCAAGGTAGAGCGCCTTGGACTCGGGCTCATCTGCGGGGTGCTTCTTCTGCAACTCTGCGAGCCTGCTTTCGATAGCCTTGAGATCCGGCGTGCCGGGCAGGCTGCGAATATGCTTCAAAAGCGCGGTGGTGCGCCGGATCACGATCCCGGCCGGCGCGCCGTCCTCGGGCCATACCAGGGCTTGGCGATCGAAGATGTGAGGCGAGGAACCCAGTTGACCGCTCTTGCCAGCCGCGATGTCCTTCGCCAACTCTTGATACTGCGTTTCCCAGTTTTGCGACACCTGTGCGCTTGCGGCTGCGACTCCGACGGCGGCGTCGTCCGCACGGGCCGCCGGAAGCGCAACAAGCAATGCCGCCGCAAGCAGGCTTGATTGCAGGGTGTTTTTGAGCGTGCTCATCAATTCGTTGTCTTCCTCTACGCATTACCACGACCCTTTCATTCACCGGCTATGAGGTGCCTTATTGCTATGTCACGACTCGCACGCCACAGAAGACGAACGACGTGATAGTACTGCCTGAGCAGTGACGTAGAGATACGAGCCATGACAATAAACAGACGCATCATGATGGTCGGACTGATGTGGAGCCTGCTGGCGGCCACTGGCATGCACGCCGAGGATGCCAAAAAGCCCGAACCGGGCGCGCTGGAATTTCCCGCGTGGGTCTTCGATCGGGGAAACGCGCAAGTTCTGGCTAATTCCGACAGCCCCATCCACTACAAGGACAAATGGCCGGAACTCCTTGTCGGCGACGGGGGCACGACGCCCTGGCTGGTGGAATACGATATCGAGCTTCCGCTCGACACGACCTATACGGTGAGCGTCCGCTACATTGCCGACGAGCCGCGCCCCTTGGAACTCTGGCTGGACGGACGGCTCGTGGGCACCTGCTGCACCGCGACCACCAGCAAGCCGCCGGGTTTCACCCCCAACCCATACTATCAGAAACAGACCGACGGGCTGCCGCTGCGCCCGGTTCCGCAGTGGGCCGAAGCGGCAAAACTGCGCCTTGCCAAAGGGCCGCACACCCTCAAGCTCACTTGTGGCGGGCTGCCGCCCAACGTGACCGCGCTGCGACTGGAGTCATCCGAACCGTTCCCGGAAGGCTGGCTGCCCACCGGCCCCGGAATCCAACTGCCGGATGACAGGAGGGAGTTGCTTGCCCTGGTGGCTCATGGGCGTAAGCCGGCCTGGAAGCCGGTGGGTCAGTTGGAAAAGATCGACCGGCTGCCCGCAATCTATCGCACCTGTTTCCTGCCGCCTGATGCGGTGAATCCGGCCACCCTGCGGCTGGCCATCACCGCCATGATCGCGCGTTTTGGCGAGCGCTATCCGCAAGGACCGCAATACCTGCAGCGACTCGACGAGCTGGCCAAACAACGCAAGGATATCTACGCTAGAACGCCCGTATTCGACCCGCAGATCGAGACGGCGTTCGAGGATCTCCGGCGGGAGGCGATGTTGAAACATCCGCTCCTGGATTTCGACAAATTGCTTTTTGTAAAGCGGCCGCCAGCCGAAACCGATCACATTTACACCGAATATGAGGTTGGCACGCGGATGGGCGGCAACCTCTGCATCCTGTCACCGGTCGCGCCGGATGGCAAAGTCACGGAAATCGCCCCGCAACTCAGCGGCGGATTGTTCAGCGGGTTCGACCTGTCTTTCGATGCCCGCAAGATCGTCTTCACCTATGCGAAAGCACCCGGCGATGAATTCCACATCTATGAAATCGGCGTGGATGGAACGGGCCTGCGACAACTCACCCCCTCTTGCGGCAGGAATGAAGGGGGGCAAAATGAGTACCTCCACTTCTCGGATGTTGATCCCTGCTACCTGCCCGACGGCAAAATCATGTTTGTTTCCACACGGTGCAAGAGGAACGCGTTGTGCTTCGGGTCCGCCGTGCAATCGCTCTATGTGATGGATGCCGACGGCAGCAACATGCATGGTCTATCCGGCAGCCCGCTCAACGAGATGACGCCGTCCTTGCTCGACGATGGCCGGGTCATCTACACCCGCTGGGAATATGTCGATAAGCCGTTGAGCAGCGTACAGAGTCTTTGGTCCGTACGCCCTGACGGCAGTCATTCGACCCATGTGTACAAGAATGACGTTGCCATACCCTACGGGCTGATGCACGCCCGCAGCATCCCCGGCAGCACGCGGGTCGTGGCGATTGGCACCGGGCATTGCGATCCGGCCGTTGGCCCGGTGATACTCATCGACAACGACCGGGACCGGCGCACCTCCGCGCCGATGACCAGCATCACGCCGGAGCTTGGCATGCCGTTCATGTTCAATCAGAGGGCGGTCAAGGAATTCGGTTACTTCAAGACGCCCGTCGCTCTCTCGCAAGAGTGTTTTCTGGTCTCCCATAATCCCGTTTCACGGCCCGGTCTCTATCCGAAGGAAGCGCTTGCCGGCAAGCACCAGATACAAAGATGCGAGAGCAACATCAAGGGCTATGGCATTTATCTGCTGGACGCTTGGGGAAATCGGGCCGAACTGTACCGTGACCCGGAGATCTCCTGCTTCCAGCCGATGCCGCTCAGGCCCCGCAACATGCCTAACGAAATTGCCGGGGTCGTGACCTCCGGGGCCGAGCCACAGAAGCTGCCGGAGAAACTGCCACAGAAGCCGGCAACGGTCTTCATGCAGGACGTTTACCAAGGGATGACGGGCATCGAACGCGGGAGGGTGAAATACCTGCGCGTGATGGAAGCCATCGGCGTGTCCTGGGATGAGGCCATGCGCGGGCTCAAAAACAACGACCGCTCATGGGGCCAGAGGCAGATCGTCAGCGATGGCATCGACATCCACATGAAGAAGATCCACGGCATCGCCACGGTTCAGGACGACGGCTCCGCGCTCTTCACCGTCCCGGCCGATAGGAACATCTTCTTTCAGGCACTGGACGAGAACTACATGGAGCTTCAGCGAATGCGCACGTTCGTGAATTTCATGCCCGGCGAAAAACGTTCCTGCATCGGCTGTCATGAGCCCCGCCAACTGGCGCCGGCCCGACCGCCAGCCCGACCGCTGGCCACGCAGCACCCGGTTGAGGAACTGCGCCCCCAGCCGGGCGATACCAAGCCGCGGGCCGTGCACTATGCGGCGGATGTTGTGCCGATTCTGCAGAGACGTTGTGTCGGTTGTCACGGTGGTAAAGAGCCTGCGGGCGGGCTGGCTCTTACGAGTGAATTGACCGGTCACTTTGACAAGTCATACGAGAACCTGCTCGGGAAAAATCTGGTTGGCCACGTTATCACGAGTGTTTCCCTGCCGCCGCTCACGTTCGGCTCACACCAGAGCGGGTTGGTCCGGCGGATTCGCGAGGCACCCTGCAACGCCGGACTCACCCGCGAGGAGTTCATCCGGATCGTCACCTGGGTCGATGCCGATGTCCCGTATTACGGCACGCACGATGGCAAGAAAAACCTCATATGGAAGGACGACGTGGAGTTCCGACCGCTGCCGCCCTAACCCAACTGATGGGCGACCTGGAGTCAGTGTCGGGAGCGGAA
>CAISTY010000017.1 GCA_903888515.1 Akkermansiaceae bacterium
AAGGCCGCGTCCGTCGCCAAAGATGTGTTCATGAACGGTCTTCCGTGGAGAAGTGCGCTTCCGGGTCGGGTTTGCCCCCTGCTCAACAACGCGTTGTGTAACACCCCCCAAACACGACCGGTCGTTCAATAAAACTGTTCGCCAATCAAAATAGACCATTAATGAATATTTCCGGACTCGATACGATTTCTGGTGACATCGCCCAAGCAGGCTATTTCGTGAAGTGCATACTCACGGATCGTGTGGCAGTGTTTTTCCCGGGATCGATTCAGCACCGAGACGTGAAGAGAGATGGAGCGTCTTACGAGGATGATTACAAAGGCAACGCCATGGCAGCGACGATCACACCGGGCCGGATGGATATTCGATTTCATGAGCGATACTCCGATGAGGCAGTCCAACGTATTGCGGCATCCGTTCTCGGGTGCCAAGAGATGGAATGGGCATCGGGGTTCTCAATAATCTACCAAGGGAGGACATTGATCCCATGATGACACAACAGCAGGCGAACAAATCATGGATGCCAACCTACCATTCGCCACTCAACCACCCAGCAATGCCTCCCAATAGCGCGGTGGCATCACATTAAGCGTTAGGCGCATAGCCATGAAATCGCTTCTTTCGCTTTTACGAGACGGTGCAGAAGAACTCCAAGCGTGGTTTCTTGCACGTTCGTTGCGCCGGGAGCACCGCGAGTCCTACGAGACAGTAGAACCGGAGCCGTTACCAATGCCG
This sequence comes from Akkermansiaceae bacterium, assembly GCA_903888515.1. Taxonomy (GTDB): domain Bacteria; phylum Verrucomicrobiota; class Verrucomicrobiia; order Verrucomicrobiales; family Akkermansiaceae; genus Luteolibacter. The sequence continues at coordinate 736 of CAISTY010000017.1, forward strand.
CTGCAACTCGGTGGCACCATCAGCGAACTACGCAAGCGCATTTCGGAATCACTGGGTTCCGATGAAGCGATCGATGAGCGGGATCCCACATGCAAGAGTGACCGTGCATCCAAGAGACGCTTTTACATGATGGAGGGTCGCGGCCCGAAGTGCGTCAACATCATTTACCGTTATTGGAAGGATGACGGCTGTGTCTGGTCTATATCTGTCGCGAACGCGTCGCCTTACTACACGGCTGATCTTGGTGCGCTTTCGCTTTCGGTAACGGTCGATTCGATTCGAGACATGCTCGGGGAGCCATCCAAGCGTCATCAATATGCACCCGTGATCGAAATGCTTTTATGGGAGACACCTGATTACGGCTATCGCGTGGATTCCTATAGCAGCACTTACAACGACATTGCGGGCTACGCCCGCCGCGGAGACATCAACGCAATCGAGTGGTATTCGCGAGCGCTCGCGCCAGCCGGATATGATGGCGGCATTTCTAAATACGATGAACAAAGCGCCTAACAAATCATGGATGCCAACCTTCCATTCGCCCATCAACCACCCAACAACGCCACCCACTAGCGCGGTGGCATCACATCAGCGTTGAACGTTTGAAAGGCAGGAGTCCATCATGCGCAAGTCTCCAATGTGGTTTCCGGTTTGCGGGCTCATCCTCGCAGCGATCAGCACAGCATCCGCGGGACGGTTTACGGGCTTCTGCCATGCAGTCGATATGCGTGAAGGAAAGGTCACTCGGACGCGCGAGCTCAAGCAAGGAGGCGGCCTCGTCATTTCGGCGAAGAAGCAATACGACCTTGCCAACGGAGTTCTTCTTACGCGCAGTTGGCCGCAAGGAGAAGATCCTTGGACGTTCTCCCCGAAACCCGAAAAGATTGACCGTTTCTTCGTAACTGATGGCTGCATTCTTTGTGAAGCCGGAAGCAAACTATATGTCCTTGATGAAAGTTCAGGTGCAATGACGTGCGAAGCGGCAATCCCCGATATGTTCGGGCTATGGGATACAAGCATCCGCGAGGACGAGAACCGAGGGTTTGTATGCTTCGTGTCATACACGACCAACTCCGTCAGAGTGATGGCGGTGTCACTCAAGACCGGAAATACATTGTGGTCAACCGAATACGATTCATTGCCCGTGCACATATACGAGTTCACAGAACCCCGACCGTGCATGCCCTATTGCCTGACAGGCAGGATTATGCGTTTCTGGACCTCTCCGACCTTGTGGATCATTGATCCCAAAACTGGACGAAAACAGCATGATGTGTCATTTCCTGGGGACAGGAGGAACTGGCTTACTTGGTTCCTTTGTGACGAGAACACACTGGTGACGGCGATACGAACCTTCAGGCCAGATGACGAGAAGGATTGTGGTAGAGATATTGTCAGGGGAATCGACATTGAATCCGGCAAACTGCTTTGGCAGGAGGACACCAACACACAGACGCACTCGGCGTGCGCGGTGGATGGGAAAAGAATAACTGTCGTCGATGGGAAAACACTCCGCCTGCTCAAAAACCGGACGGGTAAGGACGAATGGGCCATCACAATAGAGGGGTGGGCCATCAGCATGCATTCAGACCAGAAAGGCGTTCACTATTTGAAGACGGATAAATGTTTGTACAAGGTCGACACTGAAAGAGGGGACATCTACTGGAAAGCGGCGACTTCTTCCAATGGCGACTTGGCGCTGGGTCCATCAGGTTTGTTCGACTCACGGGTATTGATGTCGGACAGAGGTAAGGACCGGACTGCGCAAATCTATTTGCGGAAACTGAACCGCGACACCGCGACCGTAGAGAACGAGATCGAGATTCAGAAATACGCCGGCAATTTCGACAAGATTTCAGTAACTATCAGGGTTGTGGATGAGCAACTCGTCAACGTTTTCGTATCGTTCATTACGCTGGAATGATGAGTAATGGACTGTTCAACAAGGTCCTGCATGCGACGTCGCTACCCGCGCCGCGCATGAGGACTGCACGTTCTGCTGAAAAACTTAACCCATGAATCGTCCACTTAAAGTCGCCTTGATCTCAGGGATCGTTGCCATGGTCGTGGCGGGATCAGTTGTGGCGGCGTTTGCGAAGACCGAAAACGATTTCTTCCAGTTCTGCACGACGAAGGCCTACGGGTGGCCAGCGCCATGGAAGATTGATTACTGCGAATGCGAAGGATCGAAGACCACCTTTCCGACGACGAGTAAGATTGTGAATTTCTCCATGATAGCCGGAAGTGGAGTTGCCGGATTCGCCATTTTTGGTGGCATATCCATGCTTCGGAGTCGCGAGAACAAACCCAAGCAGAACAAGTCAGTGGTGGCAACGGCGGACAACGCCGCTAGTTCGCTTCGCTCTTGATGCCTTTAGCCCGCCGTGCCACACTTCAATCGTTCTGCTAAATAATGACCCTCGATTCGATACTCACAAAATGCGATTCGGGAGTCTGGCACGTTGATGGCGCACACTTCGAGCGAGAGACATTTCATGACTTTCACCTGCCGCACAGGTTCGGCGCGGTAGAGTTCCGAGATACCCACTTCGACCGCTGTAGCGTCAGCCCCGGCTCATGCATGCTGGGTCGGGGACTCACGCTGCGGAGCGTTCGATTCACCGATTTTTCCTGCGGTGATGCGATGCACATCGACGCCCGGGTGGAGATGATTGATGTGACGATCGAAGGTAGTCGCTCCCCCCGCATGCTTTGGATACGCTCCGGTGACGAGCCAGCTGATTTAATCCGAGAGTTCTCGTTGGATGTTTCCCGGTATGAAGGCGAACTCTGGATTGACGGTGTCCCGATTGGCCAGGTCACCCGCAACCCACAGACGCAGATTGCAGTCGATCTCAATCGTTTCGACGGAGCAGATTGGGATGCTCTAGCAATTCGCGGATTGAGCTACTGGAGGATGATGGCTAAGAAAGTTCAGGCGAGTGGATCGCGGCAGGGTATCGTCGGGCTACCTTCCCCAAGTGGACGGAACTACGATACTTCGATGTCGGAGTTGGAGCGTTTGAGGTCGGAAGGAGTGCTATACTGACCCGCCAGAAACAACCAAGAAGCAGAACAAGGCGTCGCTCTCAACACCTGCCCCGCCGCGAGTTCAAATCCGTCATGACCATTCAACCTTCAACCCACAGTCGAAGCCTCGCCCCCGGTCAGGCGTAGGAGGACTCGACGGCAGAAAATGATTAAGACCATTCAAGCACTAATAGATGACTCTGATCTGGAAGCTTTTATCGAGGGCAGCTCAGAGGAGCGAGCAGCAGTTGTTCAAGGAGTTTTTGAGTCGCTTGAAGAATCCGAGATCCGTGAGCTCCTTGCATATTTCTGCACCGGCGACCGGGAGTCCTACAACGAGGACCCAACTGTCGCGCGCATCTGTATGGACGACGACATGAATGGAACGATTGACGTGGACTTCACGGGCTCGGCTTATTATGGATGCAAAGACATGGACCGATTAGATGAGCACTCAGAAGCAGTCCGATTTGAGGTTTCGGTTGAGGCGTCACAAGTCACATTCACGACCGAGTCTCCCGATCCGCCAGAACGACCGCCAGACGAGGAGTTCTGAGCAAGATCGAACCCAAGCCGAATCGGCTCCCCGTGACTGACTCGGAGAGCCGGCCCGGCGCACAGCCTTGACCCAGCCGCGCCGCCCGCGCAACACGTCCGCTTTCAAAGTTATATATTGATGTGGCGTCCCCGCCGCACGCTCGTTCCTTGAACCTGCCTGCCTGCGTCATATCCTGCCATCCATTTCCCGGACAGGTCTGAAGGCGGACCCCGCTATCAACCCGTCCTGACAATACCCCAAACCCGAAGACGCCCGCCCCGGTCCGCCAGTGATCGGCGCGGGCGTTTTCACATCCCCCAAACAACGTATACTTATGGAAATCTTCGACCTCTGGCCGTGGGCTCTGCTGCTCGGCCTCGCTGTCTTCGCGTTCTTCCTGCTAGGGCCATTCCTCGCGGGACTGCTCCTGATCCTCGTGATCGTGGTGGCGGTCGCGAACCTTGTAAGCCGCTGAAAGGAAACACCGAATCCCAAACCATCCACCAAACCATCCACACGAACATGCCACGCACCCTGTATTCCCCGCGGTTGTCCGACGATGTGGTCCGCGCGCTTTACCGCGAGGGACAGCGCCGCCGCATGCCGATGACCCGGCTGGCCGACGACCTGCTCCGGCAGTCGCTCGGTTCATTCACCCGGAATTCCCCCGTGCTCCACGTCCGTGATGACGCGCCCGTGGCGATACCGACAGGCGGGACCGATGCCCACCGGGCATCCGTCTCATCCACTCATTAAACCCATAACTCCAACCCTCAACTCCAACCCCCAACCACAACCCCAATCCCCCAACCCCAATCCCCCAACCAACATGGCTATCAAACTGATTGCAAATTATTCAAAGCGCCTCGGCCTCCCCGGTTACTCGTCCCACCAATTCAGCGTCTCGGTCGAGACCGAGCTGGTGACTACCGACGACATACCCGGCGAATCCGCGCGACTCTATCAACAACTCCAGTCCAACGTGGACACCCAGATCCAGACCACCGGTTTCGTTCCGCCCAAGGGCTACGGGTATGACACACCCGCCGGTTCCAACGGCGATGCCCCGGCCAACGGAGCCGCCCCGCCCAATGGAAATCAAACACCCGCCGCCAACGGCACCATCTGGCAACGCGGATCCGCATGGAAATGCTCGGACAAACAACGCGACCTGATCCTCAAACTCGTCGACGAACATCAACTCGACAAAACCGATGTCGAGGCCCTGGCCGTCGAACGCTTCGGCAAGGGTGTGAAAACCCTCAACAAGGTGGAAGCCTCAGGGCTCATCGACGAACTGCTGGATACACATGGTGGCAATGGCGATCCTAACAGCCGCAACCAAGGCACCGGCAGGCGTCGCAACGGTTCCGCCTACGGAAGGAGGGACGCCGCATGATCGCCATCCATGACCCACCGCAGCCGCCGCTCACCGCACCGGGCCTAACAACGCGGGCGCAAACGCTGCCGGACCACATCAGCCCGTCGGCCGCCAAGTGCTATCTCGGGTGCCCGCTCAAGTTCTACTTCGAGCGGGTTGCCCGCATCAGGAAGAACACGCCTGTCGCCCTGCATCTGGGCAAGGCGGTGCATGCCGCGCTCCAGGCCTTCCACATCGCGCGCTGGCGGGGCACCGATGATACGCCGGAAACCATTGCCGCGGCGTTCGACCAGGCGTTCACCGCGCTGGAACGCGACGAGGGGCCAGTGAACTTCGAGGATGAAGAGGATCGCGGGAAAGCCCGGCTCGACGGCCTGCGCGTGGTGGCCGCCTATCTGGACTCGCCCGAGGCGATGAAGGAAAAGCCGCGCGCCGTCGAAGTCCTGCTGAAGGAGAATGTCCCCGGGTTGTCCGTGCCTCTGACAGGGGCCATGGATCTGGTGGAAGGCAACTTCACACCGGTGGATTTCAAATCGGCCGCCGCCAAGCCCGACAAGGCGAACGCGGTTTTCGATCATGAAATCCAGCTTGTCTCCTATCAACTGCTCATGGAAATCGCCACCGGCCAGGTCCCGTCATCGCTCGACCTCGTGTTCCTGGTGAAAACCAAGACCCCGCAGGTGATCCGGGTTTCATCCCCGCCCGCCGGTGAACACCGCAAGCGCCGGGTCATCGCGTTGCTGGAGACCGCCGTCCAGGGCATCGCCGCCCGGCGCTATCATCCGCAGCCCGGCATGCAGTGCTCGTGGTGCCAGTACAAGAACGAATGCATGGCCTGGCTTCCCGGCCAGGTGCTGACGGAAAGGAGGGCCGCATGAAAGCGCCGCTCATTGCCATGCTCCTGGTGCTTCTGCTGGCGGCATGCTCATCGCCCGCCGGTCCTGCCCCGATCGACATGGGACCGGTCGGAGACGGGTTGTCCGTCATTGGTTACGCGCTCATCGGCATGGCGGTGGTCATCACCATCGGCCGCTTCCTGAATAAAGAGCCATGAAACCAATGACCTATATCCATGTCTTCGCCGGCATCTCGATCACCGCCCTGTGTCTCCAGATCATGAGCGACTTCTGGCTGCCCCTGATCCTCGGAGCGCTGGCCATGTTCGTCGTCGCCACGATCCTGCGGAAATAACCTAAATAACAAAACCCGCCACGCCAAGCGCCCGCCCGTTCCTCGTAATGCGGCGGGCGCATCATTTTCCAATAAACCCAACCCCAACCCCCAACCCCCAACCCTGACAAACATATATCATTATGAATCCGAACAACCAGCCCCCAAACCAGAACCTCCTCGACGCCGTGTGCCGCCGTGGAGTCCTTGTCGCAACCTCCGTCCGTTACTGGCGCGGTTGCAAACGCCTCAACCCCGAAGACCTCGGGCTTGATCCCGCACATGTCTCCGACCGGCTCATCCAGCTCGGTCACAAACGCCTGATTCCGCGTGATGCGCTGCAGGCATTCGCCCTGATAGAATCCCGGGTCCAGGCCACGGTTGAAAGTTCGAGCTTCCCGTTCCTGGGAGGCATCGGGCGCTTCGTCCCGAACCCGCGCTTGGCCGACCTCACCGAAAAGCTCGACAAGTTGCGCGACGAGTTCCGCGAGGCCACGTTGGATTTCGTCGCCGGTTACTCGCCGCTGCGTGAAAACGCGATGGCGGAATGGCGCGAAGCCGCCCGGCATATGAACGGCGACGCCGGCCAACTCATCGCCACCATAGAGCAATCGTTCCCGCCCGCCGGTGAAATCGCCAAGCGCTTTGCGTTTGAGACGCGGTTGTTCCAGATCGCCGCCCCCGACAGCATCAGGCTGGAGGTGGTGGAAGGCATGGAGCAGATCGCGGTTGCCGATGACCGCAGGCGCATCGCCGAGGACGCGTCACGCCGCCTGCAAGCCGACCTCGACGGGTTCATCCGCGAATCCGTTGCCTCCATGCGCGAGGAAACGGCAAGGCTTGCCACCGAGGTGCTCGCCACCATCGACGGCAGCGAGAACGGCGTCCACCAACGGACATTGAACCGCCTCACCACGTTCATCGACAGCTTCCGTTCCCTGAACTTCGCGGGCGACCAGCAGTTGGAGGCGACCCTGGAGCGCTTCCGCAGGGACCTGCTCACGCGCAGCGCCGAGGACTACCGCAATGACAGCGGTGCCATGGCCAGCCTCACCGACGGCCTGACGCGCCTGCGCGAAAACGCGGTGCAACTCGCCCGCAGTGATGCGCGCGAAGTGATTGCGCGTTTCGGCCAGATGGGCGCGCGCAAGCTCGCGGCCGTCGGTTGAATGCAGCATTGAATCAACTTCCGGGAGTCCTGTTCACACGGGGTTCCCGGGAGCAGGGCCGTATCCATGGATTCAACTTGTAGCGGCCTGCCTGTTGATCCAGCTATCTCTTGTGCCAAACAATCACTGGAGCGAGTTTCCTATTCAGACAATCGTTTACGCGATAAGGACCATGATCGGGAGATGTGTTTGCATCACCCTCGCCATCGCCCTGGGTTTCGGGGTCGGAACCGTGCTTGTCGATCACTCATGGTCGGGTTTCGTCTCCGGCACCTTGATGTTTCCCGCCACCGCCGCCGTCAGCATGTTCATGAGTTATGGAATCCTGGTGTTCCTTGTCATTTTCGCATACGCAATATGCTCCATTGTGCTTGAGATGTCCGAATGGACGCTTCTCATTCCGTTCTTCCTCTGCATCTGGCTTGGTTATGACATCACGGACTATCAACTGAACCGGAGTCCGATGGCCAGGATCTTGAAACAGGTTAACGCAAGCCTTGAGAAGTCCGCCAAGGAAGACAAGAAACAACCGCCCGTCACACCCACCAAAAAGCCAGCACCATAGCAGGTGGGGGAATAACCAACACTTTCCCAAGCCCGCCCGGCACCACGCCACGGCGGGCTTCTTCGTGTCCACGCACGGACAGCAATCCCTCTCACACACCACGCCATACCATCACCCGACACGCCGATCCCGTCCCGTCACGCTGATTTTTCAACCACCACCACCCCTTCCAAAACCCCCGAAACTCCCGAAACCCATACGCACCGCAGGGAGGGCGGCCTGTTCATCACGGGCCGCCCTTTCCGCATCGAACCATTTGAACCCCTTCATCTCCGTCCACAAATAACCCAAAACCCACAACCAAAAACAAGTAACAACAAATGTCCCACTTCACCACCATCCAGACCCAGATCCGGGATCTTGAGGCCCTGCAAGACGCCTGCGTCGAACTCGGCCTCACGTTCCTGCCGAATGCAAATTGCCGCGGCTACGCGGGCGTCACCCGCCAGGCACCGCACGTCATCAAGCTGAAAGGACCGTATGACATCGCCGTGGATCCATCGCCCGAAAAGGACGGCAGTTATGGCCTGACCACCGATTGGTGGGACGGTCACGTCGTCAAGGAAGTCGGTAGCGGCTACGGCCGCCTGCTGCAATCCTATGGTGTGCACAAAACCATGCGCGAGGCCCGTTCACGCGGGTTGCGCACCACCCGGCGGGTTGAGGCCGATGGCTCGATCCTGCTGACACTGGAAGGAGGTTCGCTGTGAGCCGCCGCATCCATGTCCGCATCACCTCCAACGGCGAGATCACCGTCGAGGCCGATGGTTTCCAAGGCAAGGGCTGTGAGGCCGCGACCAAGGCGATTGAAGAGGCACTCGGCAAACCCCGGGAGCGCACCCGCAAACCCGACTTCTGGCGGCAGGCCGCACACCACCGGAATGAACAACAACTCGGCGGGGGAGGCTCCTGACCCCATCACCAATCCATCATGAGCCACACCCTCCGCTTCAACCCCGGCGGCCGCATCGACGGCCTCTACACCGAAGCGATAGATCTCCGTGTGCTCGGGCGACTCCAAGTCTACCGGGCCACGGATATCCGCTTCTGCCAGAAATCCCAGCAATGGAAGGTCCGCAGCGCCTGCACGGGCAAACTCCTCCACACCGATCCCTCGCGCGACGCCTGTCTCGCATGGGAACGCGCCAACCTCGGTCCTCCCAACCCGGAGGCTCCGAGACCCGCCAGCACCTATCCACCCCTAACCTATAACCAGTAACCAGTGTTCAGTAATCAGCAATCGGCAACCAATGGTCTTCACCAATGACCAATGACCAATCAACTCATCAACCTATAACTTCAAGGAAACATGCAAAACCAACTCACCACCTATCTGCGAGCCGGCTATCCCGGCCTCGCCGTCATCAGTACCGAGGAGGCGCGCGCCGAAGCCGAAATCGCGGCGGCCTGCACCTCGCTCAAACGCCGTCTCCACGCCTGGTCCTCCACCGAGGGCCTGGTTGATACCAAGGAAGGCCGCATCACCGCGTGCCCGGATCCGCTCGAAGCACTGCAACTTCTCGACCGGCTCTTCGCCAACGACACCCCTCGCCATGTGGTTCTGCTGCGCGACCTCCAGCTCCACTTGGACCAAACCGATCCGATGCTGGTGCGCCGCATCAAGGACATCCTGCGCGTGGCCAAGGCCGGGGGCCATGCCGTCATCATGCTGGGATGCAGGCTCAAACTCCCGCCCGAACTCGAACATGAAATCACCCATGTGGATTTCAGCCTGCCCGACGCCACCCAACTGAACACGGTGTTGGACGGCATCCTGAAATCGGCCAAAATCAAAAGCCTCCATGACACGATCCGGGAATCCGCGTTGCAGAGCGCCCTGGGCCTGACCACCACCGAGGCCGAGAATGCGTTCGCGTTGTCGGTGGTCGAAACACAGGGCATTGACCACCGGATCGTAGCCCGCGAAAAGGCCCGGACCCTCAAGCGCAATGGCCTGGTCGAGGTTGTGGCCGCCACCACCGGCCTCGACGACATCGGCGGGCTGGGCCTGTTGAAGGAATGGCTGCAAGGTCGTGGCGGCGCGTTCAGCGCCTCTGCCAAAGCCTATGGCCTGCCAGCTCCCAAGGGCCTGTTGATTGTCGGCATCCCCGGCACCGGCAAATCGCTGACCGCCAAGGCCACCGCCGGGGCATTCGGCCTGCCGCTGCTGCGCCTCGACATGGGCTGTGTGTTCGGCGGCATCGTCGGACAATCGGAAGCCAACCTGCGCTCTGTCATCCAAACCGCCGAGGCCATTGCCCCGTGCGTTCTGTGGATCGATGAAATCGAAAAGGGGTTCTCCGGCAGCCAGTCCAGTGGCTCCACCGATGGCGGCACGTCGTCGCGCGTGTTCGGTTCGTTCCTGAGCTGGATGCAGGAAAAGGAAAAGCCGGTGTTCGTCGTGGCCACCGCCAACGATGTATCCAAACTCCCGCCCGAATTCCTGCGCAAGGGACGCTTCGACGAGATGTTCTTCGTCGATCTGCCCGACGCCCTGGAGCGTGCTCAAATCTGGGACATCGTCATCAAGCGCCACCGCCGCAAGCCCACGGATTTTGATACCGTGGTGCTGTCCCGTGCCTGTGAGCAGTTCACTGGAGCGGAGATTGAAGCCGTGTTCATCGACGCCCTGCACGAGGCGTATGCCGATGGCCGTGAGCCCATGGCCAAAGATATATTGGACGCCATGACCCGCACCGTGCCGCTGGCACAGCTCATGGACGGCCAGATCTCCGCCCTGCGCCACTGGGCCAAGGGCCGCGCCAGGGAAGCCGCCAGCCACAATGCGCCCGGGCCGCGCAACAGCAGGCGCATCAGTCAGGATAACTAAACCACAACTCCCCACCAACACACATACCCGGCACCCAGGCCGCCATGGAGTCCGACAATCTCCATGGTGGCCATTTCATTTCCGACACCCCCCTGTGAAAAAAAAAACCACCAACCCCAAACCGAACAACGAATAAAACCATGGCTAATTATTACGCAACAGCACGCAGCAACTACTTCGCCGTCAAAAACGAGCAGGCATTCCGCGAATGGGCGGATGGCCTTGGCCTGACCATTCTGGAACCCTCGGAGGTATCAGAGGATCTCATTGATCGCTTCGGGATTTCCCCCGGTGACGATGATGATGGCGGCGGCTGGCCCACCAGTATGGCCGACGACGAAACAGGAGACTGCGAGGACATCGATGTGGCCGATCAACTGGCCGCGCATCTGGCCGACAACGAGGTCGCCATTCTGATGGAAGCCGGCAGCGAGAAACTCCGCTACATCATCGGCTGGGCCGATGCCGTGAACAACAAGGGCGAGCATGTATTTCTGGCGCTCGATTCAATCTACACCGCCGCCCGCAAGTTGGGCACCAACATCACCCGCGCCGTATACTGACACTGAATCTTCCACCATCCTCCCGCAAACACCAGGCCGCCATGGTCCGGTCTCCAAATGGAGACTCCGTGGCGGCCATTCCATTTCCGAACCCCCCTGTGAAACAACCACCAACCCCAACCCATGACTGAAAGTTAAAACCATGATAATTATCACAAAAATCACCCCGAACAATAACCCCAACAAGAACATGAACTCAACATCCACCCCCATCCCGCATACCACCACCTCGCTCTATTTCCGCGAGGGACCATCCGACAAGGAATACCATGCCGCCATCGAACCCCATGATGGCGGCTTCATCGTCAACTTCACGTATGGCCGCCGTGGCAGCACGCTGACCGCAGGCACCAAGACCCAGGCCCCCGTGTCGCTTGCGGAAGCCACCAAGGTTTTCGACAAGCTCGTCGCGTCCAAAATCGCCAAGGGCTACCGGGCGCTTGGAGGCTCCCTCACTCCCTATCAACAATCCGGCGGCGAGGGGCGCGACACGGGCATCCGCTGCCAGCTCCTCAACCCGATAGAGAAGGAGGAGGTATCGCGCCTGCTCACGGACAACCGCCATTGCCTCCAGGAAAAGCACGACGGCCGCCGCCTGCTGGTCCGCAAGCAGGGCGATGAAATCACCGGCATCAACCGCCGGGGACTCATTGTCGCGATCCCCGAACCCATCCGCCTGGCGGTTGCCGCTATCCCGTTCGATGTCCTCATCGACGGCGAGGCCGTGGGTGAAACGCTCCATGCCTTCGACCTGTTGGAAGCGGACGGCAACGACCTGCGCCCGCGCCGTTACCTCGACCGCCACTCGGGATTGCTCATGGTGATTCCTCCGAATCAACCGGCGCTGCGCTGGGTCAGCACGGCTGTGGATCCCAATGATAAAATTGAAATCCTTGAGGAACTCCGCCAGGGCAACCGCGAAGGCGTTGTCTTCAAGGATGTCGATGCACCGTATAGCCCCGGTCGCCCCAACTCCGGCGGTACGCAGTTGAAATACAAGTTCGTTGAATCGGCGTCATTCGTCGTCACCGCGTGCAATGCCAGGCGCAGTGTCGCGCTCGGCCTCTACAACGGCGATAGCGATAACGATAATGATACTCTGGTGCCAGCAGGCAACGTCACCATCCCGCCGAATCATCCGGTGCCGGAGATTGGCGAGGTAATTGAGGCTCGGTATTTATACGCCTACCGCGAGAGCGGCTCCATCTATCAGCCCGTCTATCTCGGCAAGCGCACGGACATCCCCGCCGCCGAATGCACCACCGACCAGCTCAAATACAAGAGCGAGACCGAGTCTGCGGCTTGAGCCGGTCATCGCACCACCACCACCCACACCCCTTCGGCAAGGCACGCCCAGGGCAAGCCCGGTCGCACGACACGCCAAGCGTGACCGGGGCAACACCGCCGCCATGGAGATTCGCGCCATCCCGCACCCCGTCTCCATGGCGGCACATTCTTTCCAGCAAGAAACCGGTTATCAGTAATCGGTGATCCACAACCCATAACTTCCAACCAATCAACCACCCCAACAAACCATGAAAATCACCAGCGCCATCATCACCGCGATGCCCCGGCCCATGCCCCTCGGCATGTTCGATCCCATGCCCGAGGTCGTCGCGACCTTTGAGGACGGTTCCAGCAAAACCCTCTTCAGCTTCTTTCCCGACGAAATCTCGTTCCGGGCGTCCGAGTTCATCGGGCTCACCGAAGCGGAGGCCCTGTCTCTGCGCCACCGCAAGGACGTCTCGTTCCTCCAATCCTAACCAACCACCAACCACCAACCCGCAACCAGCAAACACAAAACCACCAGACAACCAACAAGAATGAACCACGTAATGAATACAAGCACCCCACATAAAAAACACCACCGGCTTCACCCGGCGGAAATCGTCGCCCTTGCCGCATTGTCGGCGGTAGGCACCGTGCTTCGGAATCCGAAACTGGCACGTCTCGACGTTCCGCCCGCCATGCGTGCCGACGTGACCTTCGAGGGTTGCGCAGGCAGTGGGCAGATCACCGGCACCGAGATATTCGGCCCCTACGACAAGCCGCTGGAAGACCACGACGCCGCATGCCTGTTGGAAGTCTCGTTACCCGCCATCAACGGGGACAAGATGCCCATTGGCAAACTGCTGAATGGCGCGCTCCTGTCCCTGCTCGAAGTCCGCCACCCCGGCTGGGCCGATGAGGAGGGTTGTGAAGGCCGCGTTGAAATCTACTGGCTGCCACGCCCGGACGGCACCACCGAAACCCGGATCGGCGGCACCATCGGATACCGCAGCCTCGTCACCCACACCTATGAGTTCCTGTCCGCCAACGGCGAACTGACACCATGGGAATGCGCGGGCTGAAAACCCCATCAACCATAACAAACCAATAACTTCAATGCCACGTTTCACCGTCTTCTGCCAAGAGGCGGGTTGCAGCAGCGACACCGTCCACATCTCCTCCCATGCGGCCGTCGATCTGGAATCTGCGATCATCGCCGGAAAACAACAGTGCATCAAGGACTGGTCATCAGGTTCGGGAGAGGAGGAGGGGGAAGGGGAAGCGGAAGGCGATGGCGAAAGCCCGTGGAACTTGGAATCCGTCCACTGCCTCGGCGTTGCTGCGGGCAATGTGGAAATCCTCCATTGGGAAGACCAAGTGCCATGAAGCCCCCAACCCCAGACCAACCCATAACTCCCATGACTCCTGTCCCACAACACCGCCCCATGAGAACACTCGAACAAATCGCCAGGCACGCCGCCCGCTTGAATCCGGGTGACGATCCCCAGCCTGCGGAGAATCAAGCCTATGGCGACGCGCTCGCCGAAGGGCACGGACAAGAGCAAGCGGAAGAGTGCGCCCAGATGGCCGGGAGCGAAACCTACTGAGAAACCCGCGAGGTTAGATCCCTCGCCAGCAAACCACTGACACCAACAAACCAACAAATCAAACACCATGAAAACATGTTTACCCCACACACCGGGCGACTTCGAAGCCAGCCGCATGTCAAGTCCCTCAATGACCCCGAATGATTTCGCGGTCTATTGCAAATCGCTTGACGCATGGATAACCAACGGTGTTCCGGAATCGACTGCGCTCCTCGTCGCGGCGGCACCGGAACTGCTGGCCGCACTGACCGGGTGCATCACGGAACCGGGAGCCGCGTGCTGGTGCAATGCTGACAATTTGCCGCGCCGCATCCTGGCCATCAACGAGATTGCCCGCGCCGCCATCGCCAAAGCCAAGGTCAATGGCCTGGCTGGCAAATGGGAACAATCGAGGACGGACGGCACAACACCCCACTCCACGCCGACCAGAAATTCCCGCCCACAACAAACCCACAACCGATAACTCCACCCCCACAACAACAACCAACCATGAAAACCACCATCAAGGACAATGTCCTGCACATCGAAATCCCGCTGCACGCCCCGCGTCCGTCCGCCACCGGCAAGACACTCACGGTCGCCAGCAGCAACGGCAACAAACCCACCGAGGCCACGATCAACGGCCTGCCCGTCATTGTCGGCGTCAACGCCTACATCAAGCCCGCCGAACGGTGAACCGTCGGAAGACTCAAGACTGCAAGACACAAGACGCAAGAGAAGAACCAGGGGACCGTGCTTATGCGCTTCTCCCTCTACTCTTGCGTCTTCAAGTCTTGGTTCTTGCGTCTTCCCTCCCAACAACAAATAACAAACAACCTATAACTCAAACCCATAACCCCAAACCCCTAACTCCCCGAAAAACATGAACATGAACATCATCATCCCCGTCTCCGCCATTCAGGCCGCCCGCAAGCTCCTCACCCGCCTTCACTTCGAGCGGCTCAAGCTGCCGGTTCTCACCCATGTGCTCGCCACCATTGATGCCGCCGGGCTCACCCTGGCCGTCAGCGATCTCGACCACTGGCTGGAAACCCGGATTCCCGCCACCATCAACCCAACCCAACCAACCCAGCCGACCAAGCCTGTCAAAACCGATCACGGAACCGCTCGTTTCCTCATCCCCGCAGCGGCCCTGGCAGCCGCGGCACGGGGCGACAAGGGCGGTTCGGTTCAATTCGATTGCCCGGGCGATCCCGATCCCGACCATCCCGTGCTCAAGCTCACCATCACCTGTGGCAAGATGCCGGTCGAATCCGTCTATCAACCCGAACCCGTGGCCGGTTTTACCGAACGTCCGGTCATCCAAGGCCGGATCACCACCGTGCCCAAGGAAACATTCCAAGCCCTCCGGACCGTCGCGGGCTGCGCCTCCACCGATGAATCCCGCTACGTCCTCAACGGCGTGCTGTTCTCGCCGGACAACGGCGGGATTCTGATAGCCACCGACGGTCAGCGGCTCGCGGGAGCCGCCGCGCGCTTTGGCGGGCGGGAGTTCATCCTGCCCAGCGTCGCCGTGCATGTGCTTGGCTTCCAGGACTTCACCGGGCGCGACGCCGCGATCCTGCAACCGGAAGCAGCGGATAGCCCGCACGTCCAGTTCCGTTCCGGGCCGCACACGCTCATCGCCAGAACCATCGAGGGAAACTATCCGAACTATCGCTGCGTGATGCCCGGAGA
Source organism: Akkermansiaceae bacterium (assembly GCA_903888515.1). GTDB lineage: Bacteria > Verrucomicrobiota > Verrucomicrobiia > Verrucomicrobiales > Akkermansiaceae > Luteolibacter. The sequence continues at coordinate 16,535 of CAISTY010000017.1, forward strand.
GTTTCTGGCGGATGCCACCATCCCCGAAACCCACCGGCCCGCGCTCATCTCATGGCTGCGGTCGTTGGACGGTCGGTCGCCTACGGTGCGCCTCACCTGGGCGCATCCGGGCCGCCTGACCCTGACCCACTGGGATTGCGGCACGGCCACGGCCACCATCCAGGTTCCCGTGACCATTTCAGGAGAGGGCCGTCCACCGGTGATTGCGTTCAGGCCGAGGTTTCTGGCGGACGCCCTGGTCATCGGCTCCACCCTGCGCCTGATCGACGGCATCAGCCCCGGAGTCGCCACCGATCCCGCCACCGGCAACTACTGCCTGATCATGCCCTGCCGCTTCACCGAGGAGGCTGAGGATGGCGCGGAAATGAAACCGGAGACCTCTGCCCCCGCAGGTGGGAATGCTCCGGTCCCGGCGATTGCAGCATGAATAACGGGATGACCGTGGCAATGCCTATGCCTATCAAGCCCTCCCGTTAGTCCCGTTGTGGATTGGCGGGAGGGTAAACCATGATGAAACCGGAACCAAAACCCGATGAGAGCGTGAAAATCCAACAAATTGGCGACAATGTCAATTTGCGAATCCCATGCGATGTCAATTCGGCCCGCAACAGGTAATGCTGCCGAGGTATTCCGAGGAACATCCGGGGAGGGAGGGACCCAGCTTGCTGGGAGGGTCCTGGACCGAGATGCAGCATTACACCGCGCACGTCACATGACCCCGGAGGCCAGCAGCACGCGTGACAGCACGTTGGGATGTTTGGCGGTGCGGAGCGACGATTTGATGGCGGCGTGGATTTTGCGGGAGGCGCGGGCCGGAGGGACGATTTCAAGTGTATCCGTCGCGCCATGGCTCGGATTGAATGCGCTCGATTTCTCCATTTGCCAACATGCGCCAAAGCTCCAACACCTTTTCCTTTGTTACTGGATGCATGTGCTTATCTCCTTCCTCAAGCAGATTTCCCAAAACGACTCGGCCATCGCGATGTGCAGAAATGCACCACCCCGAATCCTCGTCAGTAACCGAAACGTCTCCGTGCTCTTGGTCGCTGTTTGCTAGTTCATCATAGAGTTTAGAAAACGAATCCAACGGTGGATCAATTTCACCAGTATCATCAATGCGGCGTGTGCTAATCATACTTCAATAATTATTGGGTGCTCCTGCGGGAATGGCCCATTCTGAATAGCCTCCGCCTCCATTCGGCAATGGATGAAGTAGGCACCACCATTCAGAACCTCCTGTGTGTTGATCTTTAGGAACTAACTGCAAGACACCAGGCCTTCCTTGGCCAGTGACATTGTTCCAGGCCTGATTTGTAGTTGCGTGTTGCCAGGTCCATCCGTTAGGTGCTCGACCAAGCACTTCTGGATAAGGCACAAGATTTGCAAGGGTTGGGTTAGTGGCAAGTTCTGAACGAAGTGCCTGATTGGCGATGGCAAAGTGTCTATCACGCCTCATTCCAAATTGATTTGGTGCAAGCTGAACTTCCATTGCCACCGAATAGGCTGCCGGTGGGCGTTGTGCGGGTTGTCCGAACGGATTGATGACCATGCCCGGCGCGAAGCCAGGTTTTCCGCCGTAGGATGGGAAGAGGATGTGCTCCAGCCCGTTCACCGTTCGTCCAGCCTGCGCCGCCTCTACCACCGCCGGTACCCGTGTCGTTGATCCTCCCACAAATCCGACAATCGGCACAGGCAGGAAACCAATGGAGCTTCCCACGACGAACTGCTCGGTCGCGTCTTGAATCCGCGAAAACTCCCGGAAGGACGGAGTGGTCAACAACCCGTCACTCGGTTTGAGGTAATGCGATACAACCCTTTCTGGCAGGTTGTCGCCAAAGCGCTTTCGTGCCTCGCTCCATGCCTTGAACGTGCCGTAATCATCCTTGCCAAGAGCATTGCGAATTTCGAGAACTGCTTTTAGGAATCTCAATTCCTGCTTATCGCGTCCCAGTTGATCAACCGATTGGTCTTCGCCATCAAACAAAGATACAACCCACTCACCAAATCCCTTCTTCCGGTAAATCCAGGCCTCGTTGCCGGTGATGCTGGACACTAGGATGTCGATGGATCTCTGGATTTCTTCATTTGTTGGCGCATCCGGGGAAATTTCCGCCAATCCCAGCACATCCACCTTGTTGATAGGATCGTTGCGGCAATAGCTATACAAGTTCAAACTCTCGCTTTCTCCCAATGGTTCGCGTGAGAGCCATTGGCCTGTTATGGGATCGAGATACCGCTGGCCGTAATAGTAGAGGCCGGTTTCGATGTCGAAGTATTTGGTGGCGTAGCGGATCGGGTTGATCTGGGCCATCGGGCCACGGGCATGGATCAGTTCGCCGAACGGTCCGTAGGCGTATTCCGCGACAAGGACGCCGTTGCTATCGGCCAGACCGATCACATGCCCGCTTCCGTCATAGAGCGGATAGTAATCCTTGGTCTGCGTGCCCCGGGTTTCGCGGATGAGGTACAGGCCGCCGGCACCGCCCGCGTTGCCATTGGCGATGTCGGGTCCCCAGACATATTTGCGCTCAAGCGTGGTGAGGCCGCTCGGGTTCTGGTGGAGTTCATAGATCAGGTCCCAGCCGTCCCAAATGAAGGTGATGCGGTCCTGGGAAACGATGGATCCGTTTTGATAGGTGGTGACGTTCTTCTTGAAACGCCTGCCCTCGGCGTCGTAGTCGAAGGTGATGTCGTAGCCCCGGACGGCGGCGTCGTGGTTCTTGGTGCGGGCTCTCACGAGCTTGTTGCGACCGTCCCAACCATAGTCCCAGAGCGCGGACGACTGGCGGTTGCCTGTGGCGTCAAACCCGTATGTCTCGTTGACCGGCGGCACCCAGACGGCCCCGGTTTGCTCGGAAGCAAGGCGCAACGATGCACTCGCAGGCACAATGGCCACGAGGAGGTAGATGCAAAGGGTGAGGATGACTTGCGGCACGATCAGGAATCGTTTTGCAAATGGGTTGGCATGGCCTCCTCTATTGGTTTTCGCGTGGGTTCATGTCTCATTCTTCCTATATGCCCAATAATTTGCATGTTGCATCTGCTACTGGCAAAGCTGTAGTTGCTGTTTTCTGTATCCATAATTCATCCCCATTTAATATATCCTTTGCTGAAGTTCTCAATGTCAGTGCAAATGCTTCAAGCTCGTTCTCGTTTCTACTCATATTTAATTCTGGCAACATCCACTTTCGATTGATGGCCAAATAGTCCCCCAATGGGTACTCCTTGACTCCAGATTTTTCGCGACGCACGTATGTCATAGACATGCCTTCCCGATCCCTGAAAAGACGGATTGCAAAATTGCCTTTGATCAGCGCTACATCATCAGGCCCCAATTCTTTCTGAACAAACCCGTTCTCAATACATAACGCATCGAAAACATTCTTTGTTGAATTGATTAGATTACTCATTAGCCGTTGATTCTTAACCCTGCTTCTAATTTGGCAATAAGGATGACATGCCGCTCCTCCGAAGGTGCAAGTATTCCCTTCCGAAGCCACTGAGTCCAAACTTGCCTGTTTCAGGTTGGAGTCGCCTCAATAGTGAGAAATCAGGTTTGGTTGCAAAAATGAAATCATCCCCGCGCGAAATAGCCTGATCGAGCCATGGGCGGTTATATTCAATCCAAAATTGAGACGGAGTTTTATATAATTCGTCAGAAACGTTAAGGACGTTCAACCCTCCTGGTTTTGGACCAAAGTCCAGAGATTTAACATTGCCCATTTCCGCAACGATATGTTGCATGTCCATTCTGTAGTTTCCAAGAATTGTCGTAGTCCTTCCTGCTTGTCCTTGGAGGATGGCTCCTGAAGTGGGCGAATAATTCAACCTCGCAACATTGTTTGGAAGAAAATCAGGAAGCAACTCCCCCGCCCGCATTTCTGCGACCGCCAGTCTGCCCTCAAGCCTCGATCCGGTTGCCAGCATCGGAAGCAGTGCTTTCAGACCTCCAAACGCGAACTTGGCACCCATCGCTCCGGCTCCGGTGGGCAGGAGCCAGTCGCTGTTGATGCTCGCGTTGAGGGGAGTGTTGGCTGCGCCAAGTGTTAATGCTGCGGTGGTGCTCGGTATCCATTCAGGGGCGGGAGCAAACGCCGGACGCTTGGCAGCTTCCGCTTCCTGCCACGTAGAGGCCCGGAGTGACGTTCTGCCCAGATTCTGAACGAATGTCTGGGCGCGCTTGTAGTCGTCCGCACCGTATGGCTTGAACAATCCGAAGTCGCCGCTTTCCGGGAAGTAGAGCTTCCATTCGTCTAGCGGAGCGGTGGGCAAGCCGCTTCCTGCCGAAAGTTGCATCAGAAGCCATTCAGTGCGCTGGTCATTCGCTGCTTCTTGAGTATTTATTTGCCAAAGACCCCGCACATCCAGTTTGTTGATCGGGTCATTCCCTGTGTACGCATACAGGTTGACGCTCTCGCTTTCTCCCAGCGGTTCCCGGCTGAGCCATTGTCCGGTGATGGGGTCGAGATACCGCGCGCCGATGTAGTAGAGGCCCGTCTCGCTGTCGTAATACTTGGTGGCGTAGCGGATCGGGTTGATCTGGGCCATCGGGCCTTTGGCATGAATGAGTTCGCCGAACGGTCCGTAGGCGTATTCCGCGACAAGGACGCCGTTGCTATCGGCCAGACCGATCACATGCCCGCTTCCGTCATAGAGCGGATAGTAATCCTTGGTCTGCGTGCCCCGCGTTTCCCGGATGAGGAGCAGGCCGCCCGCACCACCTGCATTGCCATCGGCGATGTCCGGTCCCCAGACATATTTGCGCTCAAGCGTGGTGAGGCCGCTCGGGTTCTGGTGGAGTTCATAGATCATATCCCAGCCGTCCCAAATGAACGTGATGCGGTTCTGGGAAACGAGGACTCCGTTTTGATAGACCTTCACGTTCTTCTTGAAGCGCCTGCCCTCCGAGTCGTAGTCGAAGGTGATGTCATAGCCTCGGACAGAGGCGTCGTGGTTCTTGGTGCGGGCTCTAACGAGTTTGTTGCGACCGTCCCATCCGTAGTCCCAGAGCGCGGAGGACTGGCGGTTGCCTGCGGCGTCAAACCCGAATGTCTCGCTGACGGGCGGCACCCAGACGGCCCCGGTTTGCTCGGCCTTGGCATCGGGACTGGCATGGGAGTTGTAATTGGGATTGTTAGGATTGCCCTCTCCCGCGCCTTCCAACACGGCGAGCGCGTTCCATTCGACCCAGCCGCCAGTTGTGCCGGGAGATGTCACGGCGTATGACACGTCACCATCGAAGTTCTCTACTTCGTTGCCGTTGACCCACACGCGGGCCGCGGGGTCGGCGGTGACCTTGAGCGTCTTGTCCTGGCTGTGCGTCCAGGCGAGGGTGCGGTTGAGAAGGTCGGTCGTGTTGGCGGAGCCCATGTCGGTGCGGCGGCCGATGCCGTCGAACGAGTAGCTGAAGGAACCGAGCGACGTGGTGCCGGCGTGGACGGCGCTGGTCAGCTGTCCGTTGGTGTATTGATAGGTCCACTCGCCGCCCGCCGTGGCGCATTTGAGGCGGCGGCCGAGGTCGAAGGAATAGCTGTCAGGCTGCCCGTCGATCAGATAGACGAAACCGGGAGCGCC
>CAISTY010000018.1 GCA_903888515.1 Akkermansiaceae bacterium
TGGGCACGCCGGTGGCGGCGATGAGCGTCATGATTCTGAGGCGGCCGCCTCATGGAGACCGTGTCGGGCCTGCCACCCGCAACCGGGGGCCATCCTTTGACGTGGGGTTTGAAGGTTGATCGTACAAACACTCCGGCGATTGGCTTCCATGATTGTTCGGTATTGAGCGTCCTGTGAGTGGGGTTGCGTGATGATTGTCAGTCGTAGCCAATGGCCTCCATCTTCGCGATTGAGAGGGTTGAAGTAATGAGGGTCATTTCGACTCGGGACGGGGAGCCGGTTGTCCACGGCCGCCTTCGACTTTGCCGAACTGCGTGACGGCGATGATCGATCCGAAGGGATTGCTTGGCATCATGATGTCAGCACCTGATCGCATCTGGCTCAAGTCGCCGTCCAAGAATAGGGCATCTTCACAGCCCAGCGCGCGGAAGAGCTGAGCAAACTCGTATAGGTTGGGAAACTTGAGTGAATGAAAATCGGTCATGGCGAAAACGACCTCGCCGTCCTTTGAGACACCCACCCCGTTGCGGTGGAGCCGGGATGTGGAATTCGCGTTGAAGCTGGGATGCGTCTTACCCTGGCGCAATAGTAACGGACCGGATTGGACGGCATATTGAATCTCGACATCCTTCAATGGATATTCCTCTGTCCGAATGACGGCCGCGCCCTTGGAGCCAATTAGGAAGATTCCGTTGGGCTTCAGAAAGAAGTTGCCCTCACCGGCATTTCTGTTCACGGGCCTCAGTGCCTTGCCTTCCTGAACCAAGAGCCCGCTCGGCACTCCTCCCGGCTCAAGCGTGAATGGATTTGCGCGTGCCCAGCATGGGCACGATGTAAATGGGGTGCAAGTCCCCTCTGGGAAAACCAGTCTGGCAACAAAATGGCTTCCTTCTCAAGAATTGCGGCATCCATACGACGCAACCCTACTCCATCCCGACGCCTCACACAACGGATTTCTCTGCACAGATTTCTCTGCATCACGGAAAGCATTCTGAGGCGGCCGCCTCATGGAGGCCGTGTCGGGCGAGCAAAGTGACAACAGTCAGTACAAACACTCCTGCGATTACTATTAGTCGTTTCCTCATGACACGGGATGTGTTGTTTCTTGACAAACGGCGAGGTATGGCAACCAGTCGGTCTCGAAAGTGTCAGCGTCTTCGCCAATCATGATCCGTGCCGTCTTCCTCACAAACCCAGTTCTTTCGGCAAGGACCAAGTCGATCTCATGACCTGCGTCTATCTCGGACCGATGAGCATGGACCCACTCCGCCAGAACCGGCGCATACTTTGTTTGTCTCGGAAACTTCAGCTTCATCTTCTTCGGCCGCACAACGATTTAAGTGCGCCCACCGACGCGGTTGAAGGGATGTTGAAATGAAATTGAAAAGCTTATGGCCGGTTGGTGCGTCACGACTTGTTGGGATTGTTGCGGTGTTGTGCCTTCTTCCTGCGTTCAAGCATTGCTCGGATTCCATCCAACGGCAGTGCGGCGCTCGCCAGATAATGCGGCAACTGCCGACTCTCACCACTGATCCATTCGCAAGCACCATGCTTCTTGAAATGGTCCACCATGTTCACAACCGTCTGATCCGCCAACGCGGAGTCAACGAGATCCAGCGTGTAGACAAACCATCCAACCGGCGTAGCCCAGAACGCGCCCGACTGATAGTTTCCACCGTTTGCAGGCGTTTTCTTCCCATTCCAATCGGTGAATCCCGGGATGTGTCGCACCTGGCCGTCCTGCACGATCTCGGCGTAGTGCACCTTGAAATACTGTGCGATCTCTTTCGCCTGTCCCACGTCCGCGACGCCCAGCCAGACGGCAAACGCCGAACCCCAGATATCCGGCACATTACAGTTGCCTGTGGTCGACCGAAACAGGCAGACCTCCTTGTCCCAAAAAACGCTGCGTACGTTCGCGCCGACCCTCGCGTCTTCCTGCCGCCACTTCTGCGCCTCGTCCTTGCGTCCACCCGCTTCCAGCAGGTCGCCCAACTGCCGCGCGGCCTGCACCATCAACAGCGAACAGAACAGCTCGTCGCCCGACTTCTTAATGCTGTCAGTGAACCCGTACGGACAACGCTCGCCGGGAAACGGGATATGCGCCAGTCCGTTGGTCGTGTTGCGCGGCATGTAGTTCATGGTCTTGATCAGCGGATCAAGCATCTCAACCAGCAACGCTTTGTCCTTTGTCCGCTGATACGTCTGCCACGCTACGCTCACGGTGAACGGCGGACCGTCCAGCACCGGTTCCTTTCCCATGCTGCCGTAACCCGGCTTGTAGATGGGCGTGCCGTCGAACTTCACGCAGTCGACGCCTGCGCCATCCGCACGCACACTCCGCACAAAGAGGCGGCAGGCGTCGGTCAGTTCCTTGTCTGAGTAGGACGCGATCGACCCTTCCAACGTATACTCGTAGTCACGCAGCCAGAACGCCTCATACCCAATCCCAACCTGGGGGGGAAACGCAGCCGTTCCATCCTTCATTTCACGCTTTGACGCTCGGATTATTCGGTGTGCTTCCTTTTCCAGCCAAGAGACAGCGTCAAGGACCTTCTGGTTCGGTACTCTCATATTCTCCTCCGCGGCAGCGCCGACAGTGTTGCACGCCAATAGAGTGAGTGTGCCGACAATCACTCGCGTCATGTGGTTACTCATTGTGATTCTCCTTTCCGATCCCATTGAGGTAGGGACACCGGTTGCCCGGTGCCCCCCTCGCAGATCCCGGCGTGCGGAATTACCGCACCGGGCTCCTCAGGAAACGCGCACACGGAACCAGCGCGGACACAGGGTGCCAGAACCGCTTCCCATTGCAAGCAGGGAGTTTGACACCGTGTTCGGGAGTAATCGTGTCCCGTGGTGGGTGCTTTGCTTGCGCTGCCTTCCCGCCCGCTCCTTCGCCCTGTGACCGGCGTTACCGTCTCTGACCAGCTCGATACTTACGGGGCTGTATCAACCTTCAGGCGGGTGCGAACCGCCCTGTGGCCTGCGTGATTCCCTGTGTACGCTTCAATCATGCTGTTTCCCCATCCTTCAGCCTCCATGACAGCCTCCGGGTTCATGTTGTTCACGCGGTGCCTTCCGCAGTTTTCCAATGGGTTAGCTAACATAACTGCAACGCTCGGAAGTTTCTACTGGCTAGGTTTTGAAACATCAGATCTTTCATCTGACAAGAAGCGCCTTGCTAGGCTCGGCGCACAGCGCCTAGCCCAGCCGCCGGGCGATTGGAGTGTGGTTGGTTGGATTCATTGGGCTGATGCCGGTCGGCTGCGACGATTTGTTAGCCTTATCTATTTTTGATTCTCCGCTGTGTTAAGAATCGCCCACGCTTCTTGAAAGTAGGTTTCATCATTGGTGGTGATCACGATTTGTAAATCCGTTGGGTCTATTTCACCAGCAGCCATGAGGTCATCATTACTCATACGGCGGGGAAAATAGCTTGGCACCAGTGCATAAGCGGAAAAGCCATTATTTGACCTGATTTTTCTGAAAGTTGTTTTCAATCGGCCAAAGTTGCACGATAACAGCTCGGCCTTCTCGGGATCATTGTAGTTAGGACTACCTCCTAAATAAAACTCAATCGTTCCACGGTTATGAGGAGCATGGTAAGAGTACCTATAAAAATCACACCCCTTGAAGGTCTCACTCCTATAGCCTTTAGGGAAAGTCAATCTAATCCCCTTGTCAATCCCGATGATTCCGCCACGCCCTGGAACCACTAATTCTTCACCATCTACAATGGCATATTTCGGTGGCTCACTCGAGCGTTTGCAGCCTGTAACAGAAAGAGCAGCTAGAGTTGTCGCAAAAACTATTTGTGCAATACGATTCATTTTCTTCGGCTAACGCTAAGGTGTGGCACGCGCCTTTGGAGGTGCGGTTGGTGGGTGAGAGGGTGGTTCAGGAGCGTTGCCACCACCGACTTGTTCGCCGTTGGAAGTTCTCACAAGCTTAAGGGTGGCCGAAAAGTTTCCGAAGTACAATGGGTTATCCTTCTCGACCTCAACAGCGTCATTCTTGTGTACCTTTTGATCCCAGAGCAAGCTGCTTTTCGGGTCAATACGATATTCATGCTTCTTCCCGTCGCGATACAGGAAGATACGAATGTGTTCGACGACTTCTCCCGCCTGATACCTTTTGTGATCTTCTTGCGTCACGGGAATACCGCCGGCGCGATTCAGTAATTCCGCAAGTGACTCCCTCTCGGACACAAAGGGATACATCCCCGGCTTCGAAATTCTGCCACCCACGGCAACGTCATCAACTTGTGGTTGCCCGCACGCCAATCCCGCACAGAGCAAGACAAGGGAAATAATGGGCGTTACTATTGACCTGCACATTGTATTTATTTCTTGGCGAACGTTTGAGTGCTCCTACGGGCGTGATTGGATGGGAAAAGGAATGAGATCGAATGGCTTATGGCCCGTTAGGAGCCACGACTTGTTGAACTAAGCCGCTCCGCGGCAGGAATTTAGAGGGTGTTTCCGTGGTGGGAGATGTTAGGGATGGATCGTTGCGGGGTTGGGCGGCAAGCTGGTTCTGCTATGAAGCAAACTAGCCAAACCAACCCCGACAACAAA
>CAISTY010000019.1 GCA_903888515.1 Akkermansiaceae bacterium
AGCCGGTAGTGGCAAGCGCGAATAGCCACCCGAATTCTTTCCACTATCGAACCCTTAACCCGCGCTGCCACACCTTAACGTTGTTCGCCGAGCCAAGCAAGGCGCTTCTTGTCAGGTGAAAGACCTGATGTTTCAAAACCTAGCCAGTAGAAACTACCGAGTGTTGCAGTTATGTTAGTTAACCCATTGGAACTTCGCGGGAGGCACCGCGTCAACAACATGAACCCGGAGGCTGACTTGGAGGCTGATGGATGGGGAAACAGCATGATTGAAGCGTACACAGGGAATTCCATAGGCCACAGGGAGGGTCGCATCCTCCTGAAGGTTGATATAGCCCCGTAAGTATCGAGCTGGTCAGAGACGGTAACACCGGTCACACGGCGAAGGAGCGGGCAGGAAGGCAACGCAAGCAAAGCACCCACCACGGGACACGATTACTCCCGAACACGGTGTCAAACTCCCTGCTTGCAATGGGAAGCGGTTCCGGCACTCTGTGTCGGAACTGGTTTCAAGTGCGCGCTTCCTGAGGAGCCCGGTGCGGTAATTCCGCACGCCGGGATCTGCGAGGGGGGGGCGTCGGGCGACCGGTGTCCGTACCTTAATCTGCTAAGAAACAATTTTGAAACAACGACAAGGAGGATATATGTTTGGTATACGATTCATAAAAGTTGAGCCAACGGATTACATACTACAGTACAAGCGCGGCAAGATGGTTCGCGAGGGGGCAGGTCTAGCCTTCTTCTGTTTCGCGCCCACAACGTCCCTTGTCCGTATCCCTACGGGTAGCGTCGATGTTCCATTCATCTTCGAGGAGGTCACCGCCGACTTCCAGGCGGTGACCGTTCAAGGGCAACTCACCTACCGCATTGCAGAGCCGAAGAAACTCTCGCAACTCATGAATTTCACTCTAGCCCCCAACGGAAAGGATTACGCATCTGAGGACCCGAAGAAGCTACCACAGCGACTCATCAATCACGCACAAGTCCTGACACGCGCGTCCCTCAAATCGCTTTGCCTTCGCGACGCACTGGGGCAATCGGACTCTCTTGTGGCATCTTTGCACCGGGGACTCCAGTCTGCCGAGGCGACCGCTTCGCTTGGGATCGAGGTCCTTGGTCTCGCCATACTCGCGATAAAGCCAACACCTGAGACTTCCCGCGCACTGGAGGCGGAGGCCCGCGAGCAAATTCTGCGCGAAGCAGATGGAGCGGTGTATGCTCGCCGCAATGCGGCGGTAGAACAAGAGCGGTCGATCAAAGAGAATGAACTCAATACGGAGATCGCCGTGGAAAACAAGAAGCGACAGATCAAAGAGACGCAGATGGAGGCCGAAAAGTCTGTCCAGCAGAAGAAGCGAGAGATCAGAGAAGCGGAGATGGCAACCCAGATCGCCATCGAAGACTCGAATAAGGAATTGGTAGCTCTCTCCACAGCTAATGCGCGCGAAGAGGCAGATTCCAAGGCCTATACCATCGCCGCCGTCATGAAGGCCCTCTCCGAGACGGATCCGAAGACTCTCCAGGCGCTCGTCAGCGTAGGTATGAAACCAGGACAACTCATCGCACTGGCGTTTAAGGAATTGGCGGAAGGTGCCGAGAAGATCGGACAACTGAATATCTCGCCTGACCTATTGCGAGAGTTGCTCGATAAGGACACCACGAAGTAATGGAACGACGGACAGAGAACAAGCTTGTGTTGATCGTCAGACGGACTCGTCTTGACGACCTTATCGCTCGGTTCAATACAGAGGATCAGGCTCGATTCTATATCGAGCACCTTGGCTCTGATTTCTCTGACTATCAAACCGAGGATCGGACATACAAGCAGGCTGTCCGAGAAACACAAGATGTTCTGCTCCGTCATGGGAGGGTTCATGTTGTAGACCGCACATTCCTGCCGAATTTCATTTTCGGCGCGACAGACACCGTTGTTGCACTTGGCCAAGATGGCCTCGTAGCCAACGTCCTGAAGTACCTCGATGGCCAGTTGCTCGTCGGCGTGAATCCTGATGTGGGCCGGTGGGAAGGCGTCCTGCTTCCATTCACCATTCCCGACCTTGACCTTGTCATACCAGAGGTCTTTGCCGGAAAGCGGCCGATCAACGACGTGACCATGGCACAAGCAGTACTCAACACGGGGGAAACGCTTTGCGGCGTGAACGACCTGTTCATCGGTCCGCGTACCCACACATCAGCTCGGTACACGATCCGTATCGGCGAACGCGAAGAGACCCATTCATCCAGCGGCATCATTGTCTCAACGGGCCTCGGATCAACCGGGTGGTTTCGGAGCATCCTTGCTGGGGCAACAGGTATTGCTTCTGCCTTGTCTGGACGCGCACTCAAGATCAACGAAAAGAGGTCATTCAAGTGGGATTCACAGTATCTGTATTTCTCGGTACGAGAGCCTTGGCCGAGCAAGGCTTCCGCAGCGGAAATCACTTTCGGCAAAGTGACGGCATCGCAACCGCTCGTTCTCGTGTCCAACATGCCGGAGAATGGCGTCATCTTCAGTGATGGGATTGAATCCGACTACCTGCAATTTAACTCAGGTACAGAAGCAACAATAAGTGTGGCTGAAAAGAAAGGCCACCTCGTCAAGTAACGATGGAGAAATCAAGTAACGATGGAGAAATGGGCGAACATCACCTTGCACGGGACCGCGTACCGCCGCCCGTGAAGGTGGGCGTTCGCCAAACAACACATCCCGTGTCATGAGGAAACGACTAATAGTAATCGCCGGAGTGTTTGTACGATCAACCTTCAAACCCCACGTCAAAGGATGGCCCCCGGTTGCGGGTGGCAGGCCCGACACGGTCTCCATGAGGCGGCCGCCTCAGAATCATGACGCTCATCGCCGCCACCGGCGTGCCCA
>CAISTY010000020.1 GCA_903888515.1 Akkermansiaceae bacterium
CAGCCCATCGACATCGACTACGTGAGCAAAGCCATCCTCGGCATGGTCTCGCCGCTTCTTGGCCTCGTCACGTCCTATCAGGAACAAATCGAGTGGCACCTGCGCGTCGCCTCGCTGCTGGTCGGACTGTTGGTCGGCATCCTGTCGCTGGTGGGCATGGTCAGGAAGTTGCGGCGGCGGTGAACGCTACCGCTGTGCGGAGAACGGTAGCCCGTACGCACCAGCCGATTGTTGGGGCCCTCCGACTGGTCACCTTCGCCGAGGTCCACTTCCTGTCCACAGGCCCATCGCGCCCACGGCACGCGCCTCCGATACCGAGTCAAGTCGTGCGTCGATCCACGGTCTTAGCACGGGGGAACGGTACACTTGCGCGGCAGTGCTGGAACGCAGACTCTTGGTAACGATTGGAAGACAACCCACCACAACAGACGCAACCCATCCAGCGAGGCCGGAAGAAATTGGCACAAGAGCCCCGACTGCGAGACCACCAGGCCACGACAGACTGGCGGCAAAGACGCTGAGCAAGAGGGTTCGCCCCCATCCGAGAAGGATGGCATCGCGGAATGCACGACGATGGCCGAGTTCGCTCGCTACGACGGTCCAGGACTCCTGGTCATTCAACCAGTCGTGCAGTTGCCCTAGAAACTCCTGAAAACTATCCGAGAACTTCAGACGGAACAATGCGTCCGCTGGCAAACGAGTAATGAGTCGATCTAGACGAAGTGCGCCAGGGCTGTAACTCGCGCAGAAGGACTGGAGGGCCTCGGCAAGTGAGCCCTCGTATCCTGTCACGATGTTTCCGTCGGAGGCCGCACGTCCATTTGCCTGGAAGAACAGCGAGTCAAGTCTCCTCTCCAGTCTCATCCTGTAGGAATCATTCCGGCGGATTGCAGCGGGCATCGACGAGATCAAATCGAACCTTTGAAAGAGCGTTCTGCTTTCAAGTGCCCGGCCCAGAACAAGTGCATGCGCATCTTCAACGTCCGTCCGAATGTTCCTGAAACCGTCCAGGCAGTGCGCGAGACTACTGTGCTGCTGCGACGCCAGATCATCCAACACAAGGCGGCGGAAGACGGAATCGCAGTCGGCTACCCGTTTGCAGGTGTAGGAAACATCATCGGTTGCTGTCAGGATTGTGTCTGCTCCAGCGTCGGTGTACGCCACATATTCCGGGTTTCCTGTGCCGTCATGAAGTTCGGAAGGAACCAATTTGATCCGATTCGCGATGTATCGATGCACATAGCCGTCGTAGCGGGGGTCAAGTGGGAACTTTACAAGGCCGTGGTCAAGCAGATGCTTGTAATGGTCAATCACTCGCCAACCGCCGCGGTTCTTGAACGGGGATGCTGAGGAGACGAGGACTCGATCGTGCGTTAGGACGCCATACACCAACTGTCGTTGCAGGTCCGACCGCCATCCCCATTGGACCTCCGCATGACGGTCGAAGTCAGGAAGGTATATCTGCCGTTCCGCATTCATTTGTCTTCATGGTCAACGCTGGAAAGGCCGTTATCACAAGCGCAGTCAATCACCCGCCTAACGCCTAGGCAAGAGAATTCTACCGAAAGCGTCGCTCGCGGCCCCGGCCGCACTCTGGCCAGAGGCGGTAACAAATCAGAGTGGTGCCGTTGACACCGCGCCCCGGTCACCATGAAAGCACTCAAATACCTCAGCTTCGTCGGCAAGGTTGCCGGTCTCGTATCCGCCCTCAACGTCATCCCGTTCGTCGATCCCACCATCGGCGTGGTCGTGTTCGCCGCCTCCTCGATCCTCAAGGACGCCGTGAACCGCATCGGCGACCTGCTCGACGACGGCAAACCCAACTCCAGCTTCAAGGGCTGATCTAACACAAAACAGAACGCCCCGGATGGCTCGCGCTGTCCGGGGCGTTCTGGCTTATTGGGATCAGGTCCGGCTCTCCGGCTCAACCTGATAGAGCTTCCGCAGGGCGGCGAGCACGGCGTCGAAGTCGTAGAGGTAGAAGCGGGGCGTGATCTGGATGTAGGGGATCATCCGCTTGCCTACCCAGGTGTCGATGCTCCGGGTGCTGACCGACAGGCGCTTGGCGAGTTCCTTCTTCTTGATGAGTGTTGGTTCGATGGTGTTCATGGTTGCGCAGCGTTGGCGCTGTCAACGCACGGGTGGTTTTCCTGACGACAGGAAATCCTCCGCAGCCTCTCGCGGATGCTGGCTGGCGAATCCTTGGGCATCCATCCGTCTGGCGGCATGATGGAGAACCACACCTTGGCCGCATCCTCGGTGACGACTTCCCGGTAGTGGCGGAAGATCATGGCCGGTGAATTGCCAGCCTCCAGAGCCGTCCGTGGCACGTCGCCTGTCAGTGCCACGCGATAGCTGATGAACGAGTGTCTAAGGGCATTCTGACGCCATCCGCCGGGAATGCCCGCCTTGTGACCAAGGGTTGTCAATGCACCTGGCTTGATGCGCCCTGCGATGATCGGCCCGGTTTCATCACGCCACGGGGCGAGCCACGCCTTCAGGTTATCGGTTAGCTGGACAAGCCTGCGGGCGGCCGTCTTCGCCTTGCGGCCGGCAATCTCGATGTGGCCGCGGTCCCACTTGATGTCCTCCCAGTGGAGACGGCGGATTTCCGCCGCCCGGATTCCCGCGAATGCTCCGATGGCGATCAGGGGAAGTATCCGGGCGTTGGCCAGCGGCAGGATTCTGCCTATTTCCTCGGGCGTGAATATCTCGATGTCGCTTTCCGGCACCTTGAACGATTCGCTTTGCTCGGCGGCCGTCTTGCGGTCGGGATGCAGGTATCCCTGGCGCTTGGCGAAGCCGAACATGACGACCAGGCACCTGCGAAGCGAGTTGCGCGACACCGGGCCGAGATTTTCCTGCCTGCGGAGGAACGCATTGATGTCGGCCACCGTCAGGTCCGCGATGTTCCCGCTCATCTGGCCTGTGAAGCGCCTCAGGTAATACCTGGACCCTCTGACATAGGTTTCGGTCACTCCGCTGGTGGAGCGCGATTCGAGGAATTCCCCGACGACTTGTTCCAGCGACTTCGCGGGCATCAAATCCTTCCTGTTTGCCTGATAGAACCGGATGGCTTCGGACAGCGAAATGTCATTCGCGATCTTCCGGGCGCTGGACCATTCGTCCATGGCGGCGGACAGGGTGACCCCGAAGTCCTGCGCGGTTTGCTGGCAATGCCGGAGAATCTCGATGTCCCGCAGGGTGGCGTCATCGGTGAACGCGCCGCCATTGGTCAGCCGAACCATCGTCTGCTGGGCGATCAACCGCGCCTCGTCCATCGAGGCATGGCACTTCGTCCGTCGCCGCCCGCCTTCCTTCCAGGCGAGCGTGTGTTGCGGGTATCCGTCTTTCCGGTGAATCGTGTAGATGCGGACTCTGGCGTTGCCCTTGCCGATTTCCCAAATGCTCTTGCGGCGCTTCTTTTTCGAGGTCATAGACCCCGGCCTTCGCGTCAACTTGTGTGAAATTTTGTGTGGAACCGGGACAGGTTTTCTATCACGCCCATCACAAGTTGCTGATATTGAGTTTGATATGGCGCATTGTGATCCTGATGTCCGATCGGACACGCAGATGTCCCAGCGCATCGGGCCAGATAGCGCATTGGCGGCCTGAGGGGAAAAAGAAAGTTTTCCGTCCGCCGCGTTGCCGCGTTGTCATTGTCGAGGATGTCGGATTGTGTTGCGTGAAGGTAAGCATGGTTTGACGTCCCTCACGTTTGCTGCCATTTTCCAGGTGTTCGGCGCACCCATCCTAACCACTCCACCACACCATGTCACTGACCCTCAGACCCAAGTCCGCCTGCGCCTTCGACCAGATTTCGCTGGGCGAGGTGATGCTCCGTCTGGATCCCGGTGAAGGCCGGATCCGAACCGCCCGCGGCTTCACTGCGTGGGAAGGCGGCGGCGAATACAACACATCGCGCGGCTTGCGGAAATGCTTTGGTTATAAGACCGCCGTGGTCACCGCCTTGGTGGACAACGAGGTGGGGCATTTGATCGAAGACCTGATTCTACAGGGCGGCGTGGCTGCCGATTTCATCCAATGGCGTGAAGATGACGGCATCGGCCGCGGTGTTAGAAACGGCTTGAATTTCACCGAGCGCGGCTTTGGCATCCGCGGTGCGGTCGGCGTGCCAGACCGCGGCAACACGGCCGCCTCGCAACTCCAACCCGGTGACATCGATTGGGATCACATTTTCGGCCAACTTGGCGTCCGCTGGTTCCATACCGGCGGGATTTACGCCGCTCTATCGGAATCCACCGCCGCGCTCGCCGTGGAAGCCGTCAAAGCCGCTCACCAGCACGGCACCGTGGTTTCCTACGACCTCAACTATCGTCCGTCGCTGTGGAAATCCATCGGCGGTCTGACCAAGGCGCGGGAAGTGAACCGCGAAATCGCCCGGCATGTCGATGTGATGATAGGCAACGAGGAAGACTTCACCGCGTCCCTCGGTTTCGAGGTTGAAGGCGCGGACCCTAACATTTCAACCATCGAGACCGACGCCTTCAAGCGCATGATCGAAACCGCGGTCAAGGAGTTCCCTAACTTCAAGGTGGCCGCCACCACCCTGCGTCGTGTGCTCACCGCCACCAAAAACGATTGGTCCGCCATCCTCTGGCACGCCGGCGATTTTTACGAAAGCCGCAAGTATCCCGAACTGGAAATCCTCGACCGCGTCGGCGGCGGTGATTCGTTCGCGTCAGGTGTGCAGTTCGGATTCATGGAATTCAACGACCCGCAGAAAGCTGTCGATTACGGTGCCGCCCACGGTGCGCTCGCATCCACCACTCCGGGCGACACCTCGATGGCCACCCGCAAGGAAGTCGAAAAACAAATCGGCGGTGGTGGAGCGCGGGTTGTGCGCTGATCCGTGTTCCCGCGAATATGCGCCAGCGGCGCATTCCTTTTTCGGTTCATTGGCAGGCGAGTCGGGAGACTCGCGGTCCGGTGGTTCAGGCGGTGGCGGCTTCGTCCTCGTCTTCGATGCGTTCACGGGGGATGACGATGGGTTCGGGTTCCTTGACGGTGAACTCGAAGGTCGAATC
>CAISTY010000021.1 GCA_903888515.1 Akkermansiaceae bacterium
TGATGGTTTCCGGGTTTTTCACCTCGCCCTTGGACCAGGAACGGATGATTTCCGGGGATGCCAAGGTGATGGAGACTTGGTCAAAGGCCTCGGGGCGTTCGTCCACGCCGAAGAGTTCGCGAAGGTTGTGATCGACACTCATGTTGTTAGAACGGTTAGGGGTCAGGTTGGGGTTCGCGGATGTCAGATGGTGAGATCGTCGAGGGAATAATCATCCAGGCCGCCGGTCATGCCGGAGCCGTGGGTGGATCCCTTGCGGCCGGGACGCACGTCGAGGCCGAGGGATTGCATTTCCTTGATGAGCACGTTGAACGACTCCGGGGTGCCTGCTTCGAGGTTGTTATCGCCCTTGACGACCGCCTCGTAGATCCGGGTACGGCCCTGCACGTCGTCGGACTTGACGGTGAGCATTTCCTGCAGCGTGTAGGCGGCACCGTAGGCTTCGAGCGCCCAGACCTCCATTTCGCCGAAGCGCTGGCCGCCGTATTGGGCCTTGCCGCCCAGCGGTTGTTGGGTGACGAGCGAATAGGGGCCGACGGCGCGGGCGTGGATTTTATCGGCGACCAAGTGGCCGAGTTTGAGGATATAGATCATGCCGACGACGACCGGGTTGTGGAATGCCTCGCCGGTGCGGCCGTCATAGAGGGTGGACTTGCCGCCGATGGTGCCGTCCTTCCCGTCGCCTATCCAGGTATAGCCGCGGCCTTCGGGTTCGCCGGGTTTGCGTTTGCGGAGTTTACCGTTGTCACCGACGACGTTGACGCCGTCCACTTGTTTGGCCATGGACATGAAATCCCAGATGTCATCCTCCTTGATGCCGTCGAAAATCGGGGTGGCCACCTTGAAGCCGAGCGCCTTGGCCGCCACGCCGAGGTGGGTTTCGAGCACCTGTCCGACATTCATGCGCGACGGCACACCGAGCGGGTTGAGGCAGATATCGACCGCTGTTCCATCTGCTAGATAGGGCATGTCTTCTTCGGGGACGATGGTGGCGACGACGCCCTTGTTACCATGGCGGCCGGCCATTTTATCACCCACCGAGAGTTTCCGTTTGGCGGCGATGAAGACTTTCACCTCCTTGATGACACCGGGATCGATTTCATCGCCGGACTCGAGCGAGTCGAGTTTGCGTTCACGCTCGGTGTCGAGTTCGAGGAAGCGTCCTTCGAAGGAAGTAATGATTTCGAGAATCTTGTTACGGATCGGTGAAGGATCGATTTCGATGTGGTGGTGGACGGACGCCAGTTTGCGGAGCAGGGTTTTGGTGATTTTGCGATTGGCCGGGATGATGATTTCGCCGGACTGCGCATTGACCACATCGAGCGGGATTTTCTCGCCTAACAGAATATCCGACAGGCGCTCGGTGAGATCGTCGGTGAGCTTGTCGGCCTTCTTCTTGTGCTCGTCGTTGATTTTCTTGAGGGTTTTCTTGAGTTCGACGGGATCGACCTTTTCCAGGCGTTTTTTGGCGAAGCCGCTTTGGGAAATCCGGATGTCCTGGACGATGCCCATGCAACCGGACGGCACGCGCAGCGAGGTATCCTTCACATCGGCGGCTTTTTCGCCGAAGATGGCACGCAGCAGGCGTTCTTCCGGGGCGAGTTCGGTTTCTGATTTCGGGGTGATTTTGCCGACGAGGATATCGCCGGGTTTGACTTCGGCGCCGATGCGGATGATGCCGTCGTGGTCGAGGTTGCGCAGGGCGTCCTCGCCGACATTGGGGATATCGCGGGTGATTTCCTCGGGTCCGAGT
Organism: Akkermansiaceae bacterium; assembly: GCA_903888515.1. Taxonomy (GTDB): domain Bacteria; phylum Verrucomicrobiota; class Verrucomicrobiia; order Verrucomicrobiales; family Akkermansiaceae; genus Luteolibacter. The sequence goes on from CAISTY010000021.1 coordinate 1,754, forward strand.
TTGGTATCGCGGGCGGCGACGTCGAATTCCGAGATATGGATTGAGGTATAGACGTCGTCCTTGACCACGCGCTCGGAGATGACGATGGCATCCTCGAAGTTATAGCCGTTCCATGGCATGAAGGCGACGAGCACGTTGCGACCGATGGCGAGTTCGCCGTCGTCGGTGTTGGGTCCGTCAGCGAGCACCTGGCCTTTTTTGATTTTCTGGCCTTTGTGGATGATGGGTTTCTGGTTGATGCAGGTACCGGCGTTGGAGCGCATGAACTTGCGCAGCGGATAGACCATGATCCCCTTGTCGAGGTGGGTCTTGATCGAGTCGGGATCGCTGAGGAATTTCTCATCGGACACCGGCATGCTGCCGTCCGGGGTGGTGATAATGATTTCGGCGGTGGCGGCGGCGACGATGCCATCCGCTTCGGCCACGATCACGGCGCGCGAATCGCGGGCAGCCTTGCCTTCGAGGCCGGTGCCGACGAGCGGGGCTTCGGAGACCAGCAGCGGTACTCCTTGGCGTTGCATGTTAGAGCCCATGAGCGCGCGGTTGGCGTCGTCATGTTCGAGGAAGGGGATGAGGCCTGCGGCCACGGAGACAAGTTGTTTGGGCGAGACGTCCATGTAGTGGACTTCCGCAGGCAGGACTTCCTTGAACTCGCCGCCTTTTTCGCGGGCGGTGACGCGTTCGGTGAGGAAGTTGCCCTTTTTGTCGATCGGGTTGTTGGCCTGGGCGATGTAGATATCCTCCTTGTGGCCGTCGGGGTGGTGTTTTTGTTCCTCCTGATCGGCGGTGAGGTATTCGATTTCGTTAGTGACCTTGCCATTGACCACGCGGCGGTAGGGCGTCTCGATGAAGCCGAACTCGTTGATGCGGGCGTAGGTGCACATCGAGTTGATGAGACCAATGTTAGGACCTTCCGGGGTTTCGATCGGGCAGATCCGGCCGTAGTGCGACGGATGGACGTCGCGCACTTCGAAGCCCGCGCGGTCGCGGTTGAGCCCGCCGGGTCCGAGCGCCGAGAGGCGGCGTTTGTGGGTGAGTTCGGCGAGCGGATTCGTTTGGTCCATGAACTGCGAGAGCTGGCTGCGGCCGAAGAAATCGCGCACGACGGCGGAGAGCGCCTTCGGGTTGATGAGTTTCTGCGGGGTCATGCCTTCGATGTTCACGTCGAAGAGAGTCATGCGTTCCTTGACCAAGCGCTCGGTGCGGGCGAGGCCGATGCGGCACTGGTTGGCTAACAGTTCGCCCACGGCACGGACGCGGCGGGAACCCAGGTGGTCGATATCGTCGATGACCCCGTCGCCCTTTTTCAACTTGAGGATATATTGGACAGCGGCAAGGAAATCCTCGGGCACCATGATGCGCTGGTCGGCACTCACATTGATGCCGAGTTTCTGGTTGATCTTGTAGCGTCCGACGCGGGTGAGATCGTATTTCTTCGGGTCGAAGAACAGGCGCTTGAGCAGGGCGCGGGCGTTCGAAGTGGTGGGCGGATCGCCGGGGCGGAGTTTCCGATAGATATCCTTGAGTGCGCTTTCCTCGTCCTTGGCCGGATCCTTGCGCAGCGATTTGAGGAGGATTTCGTCCTCGCGGCCGTCGATGACTTCGACCGACTTGTGGCCGAGTGCGAGGAGTTGGCGGACGATGCCGATGGTGAGCGGTTCGTAGGCCTTGGCGACGACCATTTCGCCATCACGGATATCTTCGAAGGGCACCTTGTGGCCGAGTTCGGCCTCATCCATCGTCTCGCCGAGAGGAAGTTTTTCAGGAGAATAGAAGTGGCTGACGATGTCGCGGTCGGTCGGATAGCCGAGAACGCGCAGGAAAGTGGTGGCGAGGAACTTGCGGCGGCGGCGGCGGCGGTCCAGATAGACATGGAGCAGGTCATTGGTATCGAACTGCACTTCAAGCCATGAGCCACGGTCGGGGATGATGCGGAACGAATGGAGGAGTTTGCCGTTGAGGTGTTCCGAGGTTTCGAAGCAGATGCCGGGCGAGCGGTGGAGCTGGGAAACGATGACGCGCTCCGCGCCGTTGATGATGAAGGTTCCGCGGCGTGTCATCATGGGCAGTTCGCCCATGTAAACCCGCTCTTTTTTGTTGCCGGTTTCATCCTTGAGTTTGAAGGTCACGTAGAGTGCCGCGCTATAACTCTCGCTGTTGCGCAGGGACATGAGTGAAGTGATTTTCGGGTCCTCGATGTCATAGGACACGAAATCGAGTTCGATCGCTTCATCGTAGCTCTTGATCGGAAATACCTCGCGGAACACCGCTTGCAGGCCGGCATTCGCGCGGGCGTTGGCGGGGATTTCCTTCTGGAGGAACTCATCGTAGGAACCGCTTTGGACCTCGATGAGGTTGGGAGGATCGATGACTTCTTCGAATTTTCCGAAATAAAGACGTTCAGCCATGGCGTTTTGGGGTGTGCTAATAACAAATTGAGCCCGGGCCGTAAACGGTCTCAGGCGAGGTGAATCTCAAGAAGTGATGGGATGCGTCGGAATCGGAGCGAAAGCCTATATAATTAATAGTAAGTTGGAATCCCGCGTTGGTCACGGCGGATGATCCCGGGACGGATTGCGCCGTCCCGGGGAAAATCCGCTGGATGTTACTTGAGCTCGATTTTGGCGCCAGCCTCTTCGAGCTTCTTCTGGGCGGAAACGGCCGCATCCTTGCCGACCGCTTCGAGGATCTTGGCGGGGGCGCTTTCGACGAGCTTTTTCGCATCCGCAAGACCCAGACCGGGAGCGACTTCGCGCACCGCCTTAATGACGGCGATCTTGTTCGCACCGAAGTCAGTGAGGACGACGTCGAATTCCGTCTTTTCTTCGACGGCTTCGGCAGCGGCAGCAGGACCGGCCATCATGGCGACCGGTGCGGCAGCGGAAACGCCCCAGGTTTCTTCCAATTTCTTCACGAGGTCGACAGCTTCCAGAACGGTGAGCTTGCCGAGTTCTTCAACGAGTGTGTCTATGTTAGCCATTGTGTGTTATTCTCCTTGTTCGGTATCGTCGCCCCCGGAGCCTCCGGGGATTTCAGTGCGGCAGCCGCCGCTCCGACGAGGAACCATTATGGGTTCAGGCGCGCGCGGGAGACGCGGACGCCATCAGTTCAGATTGTTTCTTGGGTGGTGACTTCAGCCGGAGTGGTTTTTTCATCCGGGTTGAATTTGTTTTTGATGACGCGGGCGATGCGGGACGCCGGTTCGAGGATGGTTCCCAGCAATTGCGAGAGGACTGCTTCGCGGGATGGAATATCGGCGATGGCATTGAGCTTTGCGGCATCGAGCACCGCATTGCCCAGAATGCCGACTTTCATTTCCGGCTTCTTGAATTCCTTGGTGAAATTCTTAATGACCTTGGCGGCGGCAAAGACTTCTTTGTCGCCCATGACGTATGCCATTTGGCCGACGAGGTCGGCACCAATATCGGGCAGGCCGGCTTCGGTGAGGACCTTGCGCATATAGGTGTTTTTGGCGACGGTGCAGCGTGCGCCTCCGGCGTCCAAGCGGTTGCGGAGTTCCGTGAATTGCCGCACGGTGAGACCGGTATAATCGATGACTATCAGGTAGGGTGACGCATTGACGCGTTCCAGCAGACCGTTGATGATGATTTTCTTATCGGGATTCATGGTCGTTAGGCGGGCCGGGGTTAGATGGAAGCTTTGGAGTGGACGGCGGCTTCCAAGGGAATGCCGGGAAGCATGGAAGCAGCCAAGGTGATCGCTTGGATGTAATTACCCTTGGCCGAGGCCGGTTTGGCACGCACCACACTGCCGATGAAGGCGCGGGCGTTTTCCTCGAGTTGTTCGGGATTGAAGGTGGTTTTGCCGATGGAACCCGACACGTTGCCGTTTTTGTCGAGTTTGAAATCGACGCGGCCGGCCTTGACTTCGCGCACGGCCTTGCCGGTATCCTCGGTGACGGTGCCGGTTTTCGGGTTGGGCATCAAGCCGCGCGGGCCGAGAATGCGGGCGATTTTCCGGACTTCGGTCATGGCGTCCGGCGTGGCGATGGCGGAATCAAAATCGGTGAATCCTTCCTGGACGCGTTTGATGAGGTCCTCGAAGCCGACATGTTCGGCGCCGGCGGCGGTGGCGGCTTCGGCGGCCGCGCCTTTGGCGAAGACTGCCACGCGGACGTTTCTGCCGGTGCCGTGGGGCAGGGATACCGAGCCCCGGACCATTTGATCGCTCTTGCGGGGATCCACGCCGAGGTGGAACGACAGGGTGACGGTGGGGATGAACTTGGGAGCCGGGAATTGCTTCACGGTGAGGATTGCGTCGGGCAGCGAGTAACTCTTGCCTGTTTGGACGAGGGCTGCTGCCTTTTGATAGCGTTTGCTGCGGTGTTTGGCCATGGTGTTGTGGGTTGGCAGTTCGTTCGGAAACCGCGGATTGCGATTCCCTCCTGCGGGTGCCGGAAACTTCGGGGAAGTTCCCGGCGGAGAGGGTTACATGCCTTCGATTTCCAGACCCATCTGGCGGGCCGTTCCGGCGAGAATGCGTGCGGCGGCTTCGGGGTCCTTGGTATTGAGGTCGGGCATCTTGATTTTGACGACCTCCATCAATTGATTCTTGGTGATTTTTCCCACCTTGATTTTGTTTGCCTCCTTGGATCCGGAGGCCAGCCCGGCGATCTTCTTGAGGAGATTGCCGGCGGGGGGTTTTTTGGTGATGAAGGAAAATGACTTGTCCTTGTAAACCGAAATCACCACCGGCAGCACGTCACCAGTCTGGCTTTGGGTGGCGGCGTTGAATTCCTTGCAGAATGCCATGATATTGACACCCGCCTGACCGAGGGCCGGGCCGACGGGAGGTGACGGGTTGGCGGCTCCTGCTTTGATTTGGAGCTTGATGATTTTGACGACTTCCTTGGCCATAATGAATGCGGTGTTACGTTCGGGAGAGGTGTGATTAAAAATTCAGAGGTGCAGGTCCAGACAAATCGGATAAATTAATCATGCGCGTTCGACCTGCCAGTATTCGAGTTCGACGGGCGTGTTGCGACCGAAAATGCTGACGGAGACGCGGAGTTTCCCGCGTTCCGGGTCGATTTCCTCGACAATGCCGTTTTGGTTTTGGAACGGGCCGTCCGCGACTTTGACCGTATCCCCCACCTCGAAACTGATCGCCGGGCGGACACTTTCCTCGCGCTCCTTGATCTGCGAGAGCAGCGCATCGACTTCGCGCTGGCGCATCGGAGCGGGTCGGTCCTTGGTGCCCGCGAAGCCAATCACGCCGTCCATCTCCTTGATGAAAAACCAGGTTTGCTCGATGAGTTGGCCGTCCTCGGCGGTGAGGTTCATGTTGACGATGATATAGCCCGGGAAGAATTTTTTCTTGGTTTCGGTTTTTTTACCGCGGCGGATTTCGGAAACCATTTCGGTTGGGACGAGCACCTCGCGGATGGAGTCGGTCATGTCCTCGGCTTCCGCGGTGCGTTGGATTCGGTCGCGGACCTTGGCCTCCTGGCCGGAAAGCACTTGCACAACGTACCACTGGTCGCGGAATGGCTTGGTTTCAGACATGGCGGGTCGTTCGGTGAAGGATTGAGGGGGATACCGATGCGGATCAGCGGCCGACATTGGTGAAGAAACCCACGATCAAGACGTGGAAGAAATCCCAGAACTGTACGAACGCCGCGAGCAGGATCATCGCGATGAGCACCACGACGGTCGAATCCACGAGCTCCTTGTATTTCTTCAAACCCTTGATTTTCGGGTCGGATTCCCACGGCCAACTCGCTTTGCGGAGTTCGCCTTTGACCTCGCCGAGAAAGGATGAGATTTTTGAAAACATAATGCGGTGGTGTTGGGACTGGGATGGAAAGTGGCACGGCAGGAGGGACTCGAACCCCCAACACTCGGTTTTGGAGACCGATGCTCTACCAATTGAACTACTGCCGTTTTGAGGCGCGTCAGGGGCACTCCGTATTGCGCGGAATGCACCGAAGTCAAGCGTTCGAATCCATGTCCGGAGGAGCGGATTCGAAGACGCTTCGCATGGGATCAGTCGAGGATTTCACCCACCCGACCGGCCCCCACAGTGCGGCCGCCCTCACGAATGGCGAAGCGCATGGTCGATTCCATGGCGATCGGGGTGATCAGCGAGACTTCCAAGCTGATGTTGTCACCCGGCATCACCATTTCAACGCCTTCCGGAAGCTGGATGCTGCCGGTCACGTCGGTGGTACGGAAGTAGAACTGCGGACGATAGTTCGAGAAAAACGGCGTGTGACGGCCACCTTCTTCCTTGGAAAGCACGTAAATCTCGGACTTGAATTTCTTGTGGGGCTTGACCGAGCCGACCTTGGCGATGACCTGACCGCGCTCGACGTCGGTTTTCTTGATGCCGCGGAGCAGGAGGCCGACGTTGTCGCCGGCGCGGCCTTCGTCGAGCAGTTTGCGGAACATTTCGATGTCGGTGCAGGTGGTTTTCTGGGTGTCGCGGATGCCGACGATTTCGACTTCTTCCATTTTCTTGACGATGCCGCGTTCGACCCGGCCGGTGCAGACGGTGCCGCGACCTTCGATTGAGAACACGTCTTCGACGGGCATGAGGAAGGGCTTGTCAATCACGCGCTCGGGCTCGGGGATGTAGGCATCCACCGCATCCATGAGCTTCTGGACATTGTCCAGTTGGGCGGCGTCACCGTCCATGGCCATCTTGGCGGAACCCTTCACGATGGGGATTTCGTCACCCGGATATTCGTACACGGAGAGCAGGTCACGCACTTCCATTTCGACGAGTTCGAGGAGTTCCTCATCGTCCACAAGGTCCACCTTGTTGAGGAAAACGACGAGGGCCGGCACCCCGACCTGACGGGCCAACAGGATATGCTCGCGCGTTTGCGGCATCGGGCCGTCGGCGGCGGAAACCACCAGGATCGCACCGTCCATTTGGGCGGCGCCGGTGATCATGTTTTTCACATAGTCGGCGTGGCCGGGGCAGTCGACATGCGCGTAGTGGCGCTTGACGGTCTCGTATTCCACGTGGGCGGTGTTGATGGTGATGCCACGTTCACGCTCCTCGGGTGCCGCGTCGATATCCGCGTAGCTGGTTCTCTTGGCCAGCCCCTTGTCAGAGAGCGTATTGGTGATGGCTGCGGTGAGGGTGGTTTTGCCGTGGTCCACGTGGCCGATGGTGCCGATATTGACGTGGGGTTTATTGCGCTTGAATGCTTCTTTTGCCATGGTTGTTGTTTTTCTGGTGGAGACGGTTGGGATGATAATGATTGCTCTGGAGCTCGCGGGGGGAATTGAACCCTCGACCTCATCCTTACCAAGGATGCGCTCTACCCCTGAGCTACGCGAGCGGTGGATGAGAGACCCTGCCTTCGATCCGACAAAAACACCGCGACCGGTCTCAAAAAAGCGAGACTGGACGCGGCACCCCTGTCGTGCTGTGGGGAAGAGCGGGGCGGACCATAGCAGAACCGGGCTCCCTGTCAAAAAAAAACTCTAGGAAAAGAAAAATTTTTCAAAATCTTGGGAAACGGGGGATTCAGGAGCCCGTTTTCTCGGCGGTTTCGCGGTTTCGCGCTCGGATTCGGCGCAAGGCAGGCAGGAAATGGCGGACAGAACTCGCTTCTTGCCTTTGGAGCTCGCTGCAAAAAACACCGAAGGCAACCTATCCTATGAGGAACGTGAAGAGTATGCAGGATATGTCAGGGCCAACAAGTTCGTCGCCGTTCTGCGCCGCGAAGCCAAAAAGTTCAAATCAGGCAGCGCCGCATGACCGCCGCCACGCGAGTCATTGTAACTCCGTATGATAGATTGACGATTTCCCGCTTCAACCGTATTCAAGGAATGTGAAAGTCAGCTCGGCTGTGCTCGCCGAACGCCCGCCCACATCCTTCATCTCACCGCCGCCCGCATCCTCTTCATTTGCCTTCGGTCATGCCAGTTTCGACTTCGTCATTATTTTCCTGGTTCGTTAACACTCACTCCGCGTTCAGCGTTTCAGCTTTCACCCGCATTCCCGCGCTTGCCTTGCCGTCAGACAGCCTGCTAGGTTCTTGCCGTCATGGAAGAACGGGTGAAACAACTCCTTCCCCTCGCGACGAGAATCGCCCGGGAGTTCGACAACATCCCTCAGACCAAGCAAGCCGCCCACAAACTCGCCGGCGCGGCCATCAACATCGCTCAGGGAACGACTCGAAGCCATGGGCTTTCAAGGCGTCGACACACTCGGTTTTCTCACCCGATCAAACCCGTCTCCGACGTCTGGAGCTTCGCCGCCTCACTCTACCAACTCCTCACCGGCAAATTCCCCTACCGCTTCGATCCCAAGCGCGACCCCAGCGACATCATCCTCAACGAAAACCCCGTCCCCATCCGCGACCGCATGCCGGGGCTAACAAAAGACATCGCCGCCGTCATCGACAAAGCCCTCGTTAGAAATCCCAAAGACCGCTTCCCCGATGCCGGGAAACTGCTCGCCTCACTCCCCAAGCCAAGGCCATGATCCAATCCTTCGCCGACAAGGACACCCAGGAGCTGTTTCAGCGCGAAACCAATCGCCGCCTCACTGCGATTGCACGCGTGGCATTGCGCAAACTGATCCAAATGAACCGGGCCCGGGTTCTCCAGGATCTTGCGATCCCTCCCGGCAA
>CAISTY010000022.1 GCA_903888515.1 Akkermansiaceae bacterium
CAGCGGAATGTCTCCGAGGACATCGCGGGCGAGAACGTATTCTTCGATTGCGGCGACCAGCGGCGTGCCAAGCGTGGAGAGCAGCTTGCGTGCGGCGTGGAAAAGGTCACGCTCGCGGGTGCTCAGGTCATTGTTGCTGCCCAGTCCGCGCTGGATTTTTTCGGCGGCCAATTTCGCCTCGCGCTTCGCCTTGTCCAGATCGGTGAACATGCGGCGCTGTCGCTGGCCGTCCACATGGAAGGCGATGGTGTAGCGGGTCTTGCCGCCGGTGATGCCTTGATAGATTGGAACGGTCACCGATCCGTGGCGAACCAAGGCGTGAGGTCCCTTTTGATTTTCCGTCTTTGTGATGGTGTTTTTGCCGGTTGTCAGAATTTTGTCAGACATGCTAATGGTGGGGTGTCAACGGACCGTCGGAAAGGCATTGGAAGAGCCTCCTAACTCATTTATTTCACGCTCATTAGGCGTGTATTTTGTTAGGTGGCCGATGGCTCTTTCGGCAAATTCCCGTGAAATGCGCCAAACTGGCACAGGAGCCGGTCGATTTTTCGCGGATGATCGCGTCACGGTGACGCGATGGATTGTGGAAACGGCACACAACCCGCTGATTTTCGGGGGTTTGCGGGTTGGCACATGATTTGCAAAGATCCCCTATGTCAGCCTGCCGCAACGGTCTATGACCGCCCGGCGGGAGACCCGGCATGGCGGGTGAAACGGACAAGCCCCCGACCGGTCGGAAACATCATCAACTTGTCCTCATCCAACTAACATGAACACGATAACCACATGGAATCCCCTGCGGGACTTGGAAGAAATGCAAGATCGCGTGCTGCGTACGTTCGGGCTGGGCATGAACCGCCGCATGCCGGAAGGCCAGCAATCCATCAGCACGGCCGAATGGGCGCCCTCGGTGGACATTTCCGAGGACGACCATGAATACCTGATCAAGGCCGAACTGCCGGAGGTGAACAAGGAAGACGTCAAGGTCACCGTTGAAAACGGCGTGGTGACCATCCGCGGCGAACGCAAACTCGAGAAGGAAGAGAACAACAAGAAATACCACCGCATAGAGCGCAGTTATGGCAGCTTCTTGCGGAGCTTCGCGATGCCGGAGGATGCCGCCTCGGACAAGGTCACGGCCGACTTCAAGGAAGGTGTGCTGCTGGTGCGCCTCGCCAAATCCGAGGAGAAGAGACCGAAGCATCTCGAAATCACGGTGAACTGATCCGCGTTTCCGGCGGGAGGCGCCAAGCCATGGCGGCTCCCGCCAATACGGGTAGGTGAACACGTCCGCATCGTCACCGCACAAGCGCACGTCGCCCGCGGAAGCGGCGGCCTGAGCGGGCCACGGCGCAAGACACGTAGGCACGATGAGCGGCTTGCGCCAGTCGGCCCGCCACGCACGGATGACCGCCACGTCCGCCGCCACCAAGTTTGTTAGCGGCACCACCATGGGCGGCTTGTCCGGCGGGGTAAAGGTGGCGCGCAGGCCATCGGCCGCGCTCAATGCCGCATCAAACGTCCGGCCATCACGGGTCGTCCAGGCACATGCCGGCTCCCCGGCGAACGCGGCGGCGATGCACATCATGACGGGGAGGGATTTCATGCGAAGGACGGGCAATGATAGATCGAATCATGGGGGGTTCCCATTATTTTTTCCAAACAGCCACAAATCCCTGTCGCCACAGATGTCTGCCACAAATGTCTTGCCTCTGCGGAGCGTAGCGTTACACTCGAGGAGCCAACAGCAACCCCATGAATCACTCCATATTCGATTTCAAACTGCCCAGGAATGAGCCGATCTTCACTTACGCGCCAGGCACTCCGGAGCGCGCGGCGCTCAAATTGGAGTTGGCCAGACAACAGTCCTTGGAACTGGAAATTCCGTTGATCATTGGAGGCCAGGAGGTCAAAACCGGCAAACTCGGCAAAGTGGTGATGCCGCACAACCACCAGCATGTTCTGGCCACCTATCAGATGGTGACCGCCAAGGAAGTGGCGATGGCGATCGAGGCGGCCATGCAAGCCAAGAAAATCTGGTCGGACATGCCGTGGGAGGACCGTGCACACATCACCTTGAAAGCGGCGGACCTGCTGGCCGGCAAATACCGCTACGTGATCAATGCCGCCACCATGCTGGGGCAAAGCAAAAATGCCTACCAAGCCGAAATCGATTCGGCCTGCGAGGTAATCGATTTCCTGCGCTTCAATGTCTATTTCGCCAATAGAATCTACAAGGAACAACCCGCGTCGTCGGACGGCGTGATCAACAAAACGGAATACCGGCCGCTGGAGGGTTTTGTGTTCGCGGTGTCGCCCTTCAACTTCACGGCCATCGCTTCCAACCTCAACATGTCGCCCGTCATCATGGGTAACACTACCGTATGGAAACCGGCCACCACCTCGATCCTCTCCAACTATTATCTGATGAAGGTGTTCAAGGAGGCAGGCCTGCCCGATGGAGTTATCAACTTCCTGCCAGGGCAGGGGTCGGTCATCGGCAAGGAGGTGTTTGCGCACCGGGATCTGGCCGGCATCCATTTCACCGGCTCCACGAGTACCTTCAACTTCTTCTGGCGCCAGCTCGCCGAAAACCTCCCCACCTATAAGAACTATCCGAAAATCGTCGGTGAAACCGGTGGCAAGGATTTCATCATCGCGCATCCCTCGGCCAATGTGGATGAACTCGCCGTGGGCATTGTCCGGGGTGCCTACGAGTATCAGGGACAAAAATGCTCCGCCGCCTCGCGCGCCTATATTCCCGCCGGTTTGTGGCCCGCGGTGAAAGCGAAACTCGTGGACATGCTGGCCAGAATCAAGATGGGCGATGTCTGCGACTTCTCCAACTTGGTCAATGCCGTCATCGATGAACCGGCCTTCGACAGCATCATGTCCTATATCGAAAAAGCCCGCGCCAGCACGGACGCCGAAATCATCATCGGCGGCAAGGGGGACAAATCGAAGGGCTTCTTCATCGAACCCACCCTGATCCTCACCAAAGATCCCCACTTCATCACCATGGAGGAGGAGATCTTCGGTCCGGTGCTCACGGTGTTCGTTTATCCCGATGAGGATTTTGAAGCGACGCTCGATCTGGTGGATTCCACCAGCCCCTACGGCTTGACCGGCGCCCTGTTTGCAACCGAGCGCACGGCGATCATCAAAGGTTGCGAAAAACTGCGCTATGCGGCGGGCAACTTCTACGTCAACGACAAACCTACGGGTGCCGTAGTAGGTCAGCAGCCGTTCGGCGGGGCGAGAGGCTCCGGCACCAACGACAAGGCGGGCGGCAGCATGAATCTGCTGCGCTGGGTCAATCCCCGCACCATCAAGGAAACGCTGGTCCCGCCCACCCGCTTCGAGTATCCCTTCATGCAGGAACCGTGACCTCCTCGGCCGCCCGCACGTCTTGAATGTTCAATTGCAGGGTCGTGCGTCCGCGGAAGGTATTGCGGTCGATGGTGAAGGCGATGTCCCACGGCGGATCGGGCAGCGGGTATTCACCGCCACCGAAGAAGACCGCGTCCTGCTCGTGATAACCCTGGCGCAGCATCAGCCGCAAATGGTGGTTCTTCATGTGCTGCGGGGAACGGCTCAGGCCGATGGCGCGGGAGATGAAAACCGGTTGTGGGTTGCCGTTGCCGAACGGTTGCAATAGGTCATAGCTGGCAAGGAATTCCAGTGACAGCTGATCGAATGAAATCTCGGCGTCATACGTCAGCTTCGGTTGGCGCTGTTCTTCGCTGGTGGTTTTGAGAACATACTCCGCGAAGGTCTTCCGGAATCCGTCAATTTGCCCTTCATGGATCGAAAGTCCCGCAGCCATCGCGTGCCCGCCGCCCGCGATGAAATTCCCTGCGCACGCACGAATCGCCTCCACCAGCGAAACCCCGGCGATGCTGCGCCCGGATCCTTTGCCCAACCCATGCTCGTCAATCGCGACCATGAAGGTCGGTTTGTGATATTGCCTCATCAAGCGCGATGCGACGATGCCAACCACCCCGTGGTGCCAGGAGCGCGAGCCGAGCACGATGACTGGATCATGGGCCGGATCAAAGTCACGGGTGAGCATCTCCACCGCTTCGCGCCGGATCAGTCCTTCGTGCGTCTGCCTATCCCTGTTATAGACATCCAGCTTGTGGGCGAGTTCATGGGCATGCCGCCGGCACTCGGTCGTGAGAATGGCCAGCGCGTCCTCCGGCGCGTCCATGCGCCCGGCCGCATTGAGACGCGGGCCGATCCGGAAGCCGACATCCATCGAGGACGCGACCCCATTCATGCCGGTGACCTCCTGCAATGCCCGCAATCCGGGATTGAGGGTGTTCGATAACTGTTTGAGTCCGTGGCGCACCAGCAGGCGGTTCTCGTCGATCATCGGCACGATGTCCGAGATGGTCGCCACGGCCACCAGATCGATCCATTCCTTGAGATCGAGATCAATGCGGCGGGTTTTCATCAGGGCGTGACCCAGCTTGAAGACCACCCCGGCGGCACAGAGGTATTGGAAATCGGTGCCACATTTCGGATTCACCAGCGCACAGCAAGCCGGTTTTTCCCCGGGTGTGGGTTCATGGTGATCGACAATGAGCACATCAATTCCGTCCGCACGCAACGCCGCCACTTCGGCAATGGAAACCGTGCCGCAATCCACCGTGATGAGCAGGTCCGGCTTCGGTCCTTCCCGCATGCAACGTTCGAGCGCCGCCAAGCTCAGGCCATATCCCTCCGGACCCCGCCGCGGGATGAAATGGCGCGGTTCCAGACCGTAGGCCATCAGGATTCTGCGCATCAATGCGATCGAGGCCACCCCATCCACGTCATAGTCGCCGTAAATGCACACTTGCTGGCCCTGATCGATGGCTAACAGAATCCGCGCCACCGCGATCCGCATGTCGGGAATCAGAAAGGGATCCGCCAGATGTTCCAAGCGAGGGCGCAAGTAGCCCTCCAGATCCATGCCTGCGGGGAGTCCCCGTTGGCGGATCAGGTGTTCCAGAATCGGCGGAAACGAACCCGGCGCGCCATTTCCCATGTTTTGAAACGGTGCGCCTAGAGGAATCCAGCGTAAAGGGAGGGCTCGCATGAGGCGCACTGACTCTGCCTTGCGAAAGTCCGTCACACAAGGCCGGATATTGGCTTTTATTCCCGGCCGGTGTGGCCATGCATCCGAACCGCTGCCCGTTCATTTCAAGTGCCTTCTGAGCGCTTCAAAATAAAAGATCAGAGGATACAATTTCTCGTCGTACCACAACAGCGCGAAATACAGGCCTATCGGGCTGGATCGCAGGCCGTTATTGGCCGCCTCATTTTCAAGCCATGCGAATCCATTCAGGATGGCCGCATGATCGCCACCGATCAATGCGGAGATTGCGAGCGATGTCTCCTCCATCGTTCCCGCAACTCCAAACTCCCCGCCCCAACTGCCATTCTCATTCTGCTGACCTAGCAGAAATACCCGCGCGTCGGACACCATCCGTCGGATCCGCCCCTTTGCCGGCCCATCGATACTCTCACACAACAAGCTGTCCTTCAGATAGACCATGATCTTCGCAGTCCCGTAAACCGGATTCCGCTGGTTTGAAGTCATCTGATTGCCAAACCACAGCGGCCACCAGCTGCCATTGCCATTCTGGGCATTCCCCAGAAAGACGATTGCCTTGGCAATGCACTGCCGCACCGCATTCCGCAATTCTCCCGGCATCCGCTCTCCCGCAACCTCGAGTGATTTGACCAAAGCCAGCATGGCATGTCCCGTCAGATCAGCGCAGCTACAATCGAAGGGAAGCCTTCCCCACCCCTTGCAAAATGTCGGAAATCCTCCGTCCTTGTTTTGAAGCTTGGTCAGCCACCGACATCCGTTGATGATCGACTCGTGATCCCCAATGTCAGAAACACCTAACACAATCAGAGCCAGAATCGCCCCCGACGTGTCGTCGACATCAGGCACGGAGCCGGGAAAATCGGTCCATCCCCAGCCACCAGGCTGTGCCAGATTGAATGGGTGTACGTCCCTGTGCTGAATTGCTTGCAGATGATTCACCAGCGTCCTCACCTCTGCTGCCGAAAATTCATTGGCCAGCTCGGACCCAAACGCATTGACGCTGAGTGTGGTGACCCATGTTGACAAGTCGGTGTCGATTGGCCAACTGCCATCGGCCCGTTGGCGGCTGCGCAGGAAAGCGAGCCCTTGGGTGCTAACCTTGAGTTGCCCGAATCCGGAGGAAATCAAGCACATGGTGACGAATGCAGTCAGTGGAATCGCTTCGAGAAATCCGCCGCTTTTGGGGACAAGACCTTCAAGTTTTCGCAACGCGGGCTGAATGGATCTGCATCTGATCCAGTACATGAACGGGTTGTGGCGCTTCCTGGCTTTGAAGACGAAGATTCCAACAGCGATCAGCGCGGGTATTGCATAACTCACCACCCGTAAATTAAATACCCCGTACCACGACGCGGGAAGCAAGGTGAATTCAAAGGGCAACTGCGGAATTCTCGCGCAGGCATCCTTGTCGAGCAGCCCGCAAATGGCCAGCATCGCAAGGATTGGGACGGAAAAGGTGAGGTCTTTGCCGTAAAACCTCAACACCGGGGTGATCATGTCGCCTTTGGTCAAATCAATGTCCTGTCGGCCAAGGTACCTCCTGATACCCTCGAGGGCATCCCTGGATCGCTCGCCACCCTCTCCGCAATAGCTGATGGAGCCATAACACAGCAGCGAAGTGCTGACGTTGCTTTTGCATTCCGGCGTGTCGCCAAATCCTCCATCGCTATTGTTGTTTTCCAAGAGCCAGTCCAGCCCGCTGAGGATGGGTTGAGCGTCGGATACATTGCCGTTGAGTTTCAACGCAACAATAGCCACTGCCGTTCCCAGTGCGCTCGAGGAGAGCCTGCCCCTCCAAAAACCAGCGTCGTTCCGCTCCGATTTGAGCAGTCCTGCAAGAATTTCATACTGGTTCTCAAGAGTGCTCTTTTCCATAATGACATCCATCTCAACGCTTCCCCATAAAAAAGCCGCTAGCACAACGATCCCAACGCCAATAGGCCATAAAATGTGTATTCAACGTCAGATGCCGAATCATAGGCAGTCGCCCGAAACCCGCCGTTATCATACAACCCATCAACAAAAGCAAGGCAATCAGGCTTGATCAAGCGGAGGTCAGCACCGAGAAAATGAAGCGCATACAAGGCAACACCTGTTGAAAGCAAGTCTTCAGCAGGAGCTTGGCGAAGCGCGGCAAATCCGCCCTTTCCCCGGTAAAATGTCTTCAGCACTTCAACCGCATCGGACTTGCGATTTCCTGCGATTTCCAGGATGACTGCCGTTGCCGCAACCACGGGGCAGGGACGCCCGCTCAATGTGAGCGAGCGCCTATAGCGGGCGGCAATTAATTGTATTTGCCGGTAGTCTTCCAGATAGTGCAGTGCCAACACGCCGAGGAATCCGCCGTATTCCTGCTGCTGCGAGCTGGTTTGCGCCAGATCGGCGGCAATTTGCCTTCGCAATGTTTCGGTGATGTCGTCCAAGCCGATGAGCTTTGCATACAGAATCGCCCCACAATAAAGATGTACCCCGGTCAGGCGATTCGCTGTGACCGCCGTTGCCACATAATTTCTAAGCGGCTCCATGATCCCACTAACAGAAAGGGACTCCGCAAGATAGCATCCGAAAAGCGTGTAGTACAAGTCGCACCTCTCGCCCCTGTCAGGAAATCCGCCCTGAGGCGTCTGATTGCGAATCAAATATGACCGGATCTCGGCGATCATTTCGCAATCCAGCATCAATGTGGATCTGGCAAGCACCGATTCAATCAACTTAGGCCGGACCCTTGCCAACCGAGGTTGCGCCGCCAGTCTAAATATGCTCCTTGAAAAGTTTCCCCAAAATTTCATGTAATGCCAGTTTGAGACCCAGATTGGAAAGGCTTCCAAGGCAAGCGCGCGCGTCGGTGACCGCCCCGAGCAGCATGTTCCTGGCCGCATCTGGAACCTGATAGCGGTCAAGCAATTCCTGGACTGTGGCGCTGTCGCCGTGCCTGCACGCATTCAGCAGATTGGCGCCTTCTGATTCCGGAAGCTGTTCCTGCAGGATGGATAGCAAAATCGAGAACCTTCTGACCGCAATATCACCCCTCGTGCCCTGATAATCGGACAAGTCATCCTGGATCTGATATGCAATGCCGAGAAAGTGGCAGTAGCTCTCCAAAATCGCGATTGTCTCATCGTCCGCGCCACCAGCTTTGGCGCCAAGCAACAAGGATACCTTGAGAGCGGCGGCTGTCTTTTTGTCAAACAAATCCAGCATTTCCGCCACCGGGAGGATCTGGTTTGACCGGATGGAAATCAGTTCGGCGCCTTGTCCGAGCGTGAGACTGCGGTGGCCTCTGGAGACGATCCTGATGCCTTCGCGAATCAACTCTGAAGGCAGCGTGGTTTCCGCTATCAGCCGGTATCCCTCACCGATCAGGTGGTCGCCGGTGTTGATGGCCACGGCAATGCCGTATCGGGCATGAACAGTCGCCTTGCCGTACCGCGTGTCGTCGTTATCTTCAATGTCATCATGTATCAATGACGCCTTATGAAAGCACTCCACCGCCACTGCCAGCTTGCTCAGAACCGTCGAGTCAGGCTCCTCTGCAAATGCTTCATATGCCAAGGCCAGCAGGAATGGTCGCAAGCGTTGCCCGCCGGAGAGCAGCGCTTCAAATGCAATGGTCTCGGTTTTGCTGCTGGCGGCCCCCAAGACCTGGACGATTCGCGCCTCCTCAAAAATCGAGCGGGTCTTGTTGCGCAGATGCTGGAGATTGAATAATCTGACAGATTTGTCCTCGCGGAAATTGGCAACCTCCTGTTTGATCCATTCGGTGTCCGCCGTCGTGTCGACACAACCGGATGTCAGGAGCGGGATTCCGATGCTCGGCACCGAATATTTGGATACCGCGGCAAACATCCTTTGGAGCACTTCCATACACCCCACCCCGATCACGGCATCCACCTTGCCGCTTTCAATCAGGCGGGAAGTGATGGTGGTCCCCTCGGTCACCAAAGCAACGTATCCCAGATCCTCAGCCGCGCGCAGCAAGCCGGATATGCTGCAATTGCCACACTCACTGCACAGCAAACCCAATTCATCCTGCCGGGCTTCGCAAAGCGCGGCATTCCGCAGGCATTGTGGCAGCAGGAAAATACGGCGATCAAAGGGTGTCGCGCTGACCACCGGGCGCCAGATTGCATTGCCACAACACACCATAATGAAGGCATGATAACGCTCCTCCCAGTTTTCAGACTTGACCAGGGAACTGGCGAACCCTTCCAACGCCTCGTAGGTGACCGGTGGCATTTCATTGCGCTCCAGAAAGTAGGTTTCCACGGCGGCCCGTATTTGGGCGCGCAGGAAATTGTCCTCGGGAACATCAAGTGCGGTTACCGGTTGACGCGTTTTCGCCTTCATGCCATTGTCTTCAACCATATGCCCCCAATCCGAAAAAGGCCCGTCGTTTCGCCATCCGGTAGATCCAGCTCTTTTCAGGGATTCTCGGACAACTCCCATGGCTGCAAATGGCACAGCCATTGGCCAATTGCGCCGGCAAACCAGGACGGTTGGATGTGTTGACCGCCTGATGATCAGCCACGAAGGCCGCAAGCCAAGCCGGATTCTCCATCAAGATGCAACCCCGCGTCTGCTTGCCAACCTCGGTTCTGAAATCCCTGATGAAGGTGGAATTTTCGTACACCTCGGGCAACTTGCCGCTACTGATGTGATCGCACGAGAACTGGATCACCGGACATGGTTCGATATTTCCATCGGGATTGATATGGTGGCTCAAGCCTTCCGCCGCCGGGCAAAATGGCTCGCCGTCGGCGCCCCAATACGAATCAATGAGCACCAGCGGATATTTGGCGCGCCCATCCACAAGGAAAGTGCGCAAGCGCAGGATGTCGTCAGGTGAGAGGGCCAGTTCATAATGAGGATTCTCTCCTGTCGGGCGATATATGTAGTACCAAAGATAGACCACTCCACAATCGTGCAGCATGGCAATGAACTCATCGGAGAGTGCCATTTCAATGTTTGATTTGCAGACACTGATGGCAACACCGGTGATGAGGCGGTGCGCGGTGGCGGTCCTGATCGCTTTCATTGTCCGATCATAGACGTGATGGCCGCCCCTGCGGATGTCCGCCACATGCTCATTGCCTTCGAGACTGATCAGCGGTGTCACATTCGCGAGACTCCGCAACTCGGCTGCGACTTTGTCGTTGAGCAAAGTGCCGTTTGTGAAGAGCTGGAAATAACAATCGGAGTGTGTGCGGAACAGCTCGAATAATCCACTGTGCATCAACGGTTCGCCACCGAGTATTCCGAAAAAGTGGCAACCTTGCCGCTTGCTGTCAGTTATAATCCCGTTGATTGCCGACAAATCGAGGCTTGATGTCCTGTCGCCTCTGGTGACCCAGCATCCCTGACACGCCAGGTTGCAGTTGTTGGTTATCGAAATGAACTGAAAGGCGGGAAATGTCAGGCCCCGCTTTTTCCTTTTCTGAAAGCTTGCGAATCCCTTGATTCCTTTCCATCCGAAATTATAGACAAGGGTCCACAGGCATTTGCGATCGGAACGCAGCACATTTCGCAGTATTGACATTGTCAGGTTCCTATGGCTTCGGGCTTTTTCCGGCAAGAGCCTTGTCCCGTTCAGCAATTGCCTGCTGCATGGCCGTTGTGCGGATAATCGACTGGCGTTTTGCCTTTCGTAGTGCGAGCGCCTGATAAATATTGCTTCCCAGTATTGTGTCGATATCGATTTGTTGTCGTTGCTGTTCAGAGATTTCATCGATCGTCTCCGCGCCGGCAATGGCTCCCGCGTGTTCGTATTTCGGAAAGACGATTGCCGTTTGCGGACAGATCCGGCCACATGCCGGACAGTTGTTTTTGCATTCCTTGGGATTGACGACAACCACTTTATCATCCCGCTTCTCGTACACGCCAAAGAGGCAGAAATCAGCGCATTGCCCGCAGGCGCTGCATCGCGAATAATCAATGACAGGGAACCACGCGGGCCATTCTGAATGGCTCTGAAACACAGAGGACTCCCCGCCGCCGCCACCGCCGGCAAAAAACGAGTCGATTGCGGCAAAAATCTCAGAATCGCTCATTGCCCTGAAATTGACGAAGATGAAATTCGTCGAGTGCGGGTCGATGCCGCAGTTGGCCAGCAGCAGTTTGACGGCACGCGGAAAGCAGGCGATCATCAAAATCTCATCTGCCGACAAGAGCAGGTCACGGGTTTCACTCCTGCGGTCGACAGAAGTGCCGCAGAGGTCGGATATCTCGGTAAACGGATGGCCGGCTTGCTGCAAGTACCCGGAAATCGCCGCCGCCCGGGTCGGCTCTAGCAGCTTCGCGCCGCAGTGACAAAAAATCGCTTTCCTGGTCATGAGAATCAAGGAAGGAGGTGGAGCGGGGAGATTCATCAAGGAGTTGGCTTGGCGCGGAAAATACTCGTCAGTCCGGCTTTGCCAAGGATTCATTGCGACAGATTCATTCCGAAACAGAGGGCGACCGCCGCGACCCGAACGCCGGGTTGTGGAATGCCGCACCCTACGCCTTATCAGGACAATTTGTCCCAACCGAACCGCGCCAACTTGTCCAAAACAGGCCCTAATCCGTCGCCAGTAACACCCTGCAATATCACCTAATGCATTCATTTTAAGACGATTGAATAAATGCGTGTTAAGCTTGGCATGGTTACTGCGAAGAAATCTCCCCACCACCACGCTCGACCCAGCAACATGGAAAGGAAATAACTTCATGTCCAAAATTCTCGGTATTGACCTCGGCACCACCAACTCCTGCATGGCCGTCATGGAAGGCGGAGAACCCGTCGTGCTGGAAAACTCGGAAGGCGCCCGCACCACTCCTTCCGTCGTCGCTTTTGCCAAAAACGGCGAACGCCTCGTCGGCCAAGCCGCCAAACGCCAGGCCGTCACCAACCCGAAAAACACGATTTTCTCCTCCAAGCGGCTGATCGGGCGCAAATTCACGGAACTCACCGCAGCCGACAAGCGCATGCCCTTCACCATCGTTGCCGCATCCAATGGCGACGCCCACATCCAAGTGGAAGTTGCCGGCGAGAAGAAAACCTTCTCGCCCCAGGAAATCGCCGCCATGGTGTTAGGCAAACTCAAGGCCGACGCCGAAGCCAAGCTCGGTGAGAAAATCACCCAGGCGGTCATCACGGTGCCCGCCTATTTCAACGACTCCCAGCGCAATGCCACCAAAGCCGCTGGCGAAATCGCCGGCCTCGAAGTGCTGCGCATCATCAATGAGCCCACCGCCGCCGCGCTCGCCTACGGACTCGACAAAAAAGCCGACGAAAAAATCGCGGTCTATGACCTCGGCGGCGGCACGTTTGACATCTCGGTGCTGGAAATCGGCGATGGCGTTTTCGAAGTGCTCGCCACCGATGGTGATACCCAGCTCGGCGGTGACGATTGGGACAACGCGCTCATCCAGTGGATCGTCGGCGAGTTCAAAAAAGACCAGGGCATCGATCTATCAGGCCAGCCGGACGCCCTGCAACGCATCAAGGAAGAGGGGGAAA
The DNA here is from genome assembly GCA_903888515.1 of Akkermansiaceae bacterium. Taxonomy (GTDB): domain Bacteria; phylum Verrucomicrobiota; class Verrucomicrobiia; order Verrucomicrobiales; family Akkermansiaceae; genus Luteolibacter. The sequence continues at coordinate 12,597 of CAISTY010000022.1, forward strand.
AAGCCAAGATCGCGCTGTCCTCCACCCAGTCCTACGACATCAGTCTGCCCTTCATCACGGCGGACGCCACCGGCCCGAAGCACATCCAGCTCACGCTCACCCGTTCCAAGCTCGAACAACTCACCGACTCGCTGTTCGAACGTACCAAAAACCCCGTCCGCGACTGCCTCAAGCAGGCTGGCGTCACCGCCGCGCAAATCGACGAACTCGTCCTGGTCGGCGGCATGACCCGCATGCCCAAGGTCGTGGAAACCGCCCGCGAACTCGCCGGCCAAACCCCGCACCAGGGCGTCAACCCGGACGAAGTGGTCGCCATCGGCGCCTCCATCCAGGGCGGCGTGCTGCGCGGCGATGTGAAAGACGTGCTTTTGTTGGATGTCACCCCGCTCACGCTTTCCATCGAAACCGAGGGCTCGCGCGCCACCTCGATGATCGAACGCAACACGACCATCCCGGCCAAGAAATCCCAGATCTTCTCCACCGCGTCCGACAACCAACCCGCCGTGGACATCCGCATCTGCCAGGGCGAACGCCCGATGTTCAGCGACAACAAATTGTTAGGGAACTTCAAGCTTGACGGCATTGCCGCCGCCCGCCGCGGCGAGCCGCAGATTGAAGTGACCTTTGATATTGATGCCAACGGCATCCTGCACGTTTCCGCCAAGGACAAACAATCCGGCAAGGAACAGAAGATTTCGATTCAAGGATCCTCCGGTTTGTCCAAGGACGAGATCGAACAAGCCAAACGCGACGCCGAAGCCCACGCCGAGGAAGACAAAAAACGCGTCGAAAAAGTCGATGCCAAAAACAAGGCGGAAAACATCGTCTTCTCGGTCGAGAAACAACTCGGCGAACTCGGCGAGCAAGCTCCGGCTGAGTTGAAATCGATGCTTGAAGGCAAAATCAAGGCGGTGAAAGACGCCATCAGCAGCGACGACGTGAACCAAATCAACAGCGCCGTCACGGATCTCGAAAACTCGCTGCAAGCCCTCGCCCAGGCCGCCCAACAAGCCCAGGCCGGTGCCGCCCAACCCGAGGTCGAACCCGCCGCCGAACAAGCATCTAACGAACCGAAACAAGCCAAAGGAAAGGTCGTGGACGCCGAAGTGGTGGATTGAGACGCAAGAAACCAGAAACCAGAAACCAGAGACCAGATAAGAAACCACCGAGACCTCACCATTCCGCCCACCCTCACCACCCAACCCTCCACCTCACCACGTCTCTAACTTTCCAACTCTCTAACTCTTCAGCCCCAACGGGGCGTCTCATGCCAGCCCAGGGCAACGCCCTGGGTCTAGCCCCAGAAGAAATCCAAGCCCTGAAAGGGCGACACAACTCGGACGAGATACAACTCTTATCAAGAAACCCTCGCTTCGAAGCACCCCAAATAGAATAGTAATGGAAAACGATAAATTTGAAATTCTAATAGGGCGACTTGATAATATGGAAAGTCAACTATCGCACTTAACCATATCTCAATCGGAGTTTCAAAAAGAACAAATTGATACTCTAAAGAGAATAGAGAGCATTTTAAAAGGATTGGTTGGAGTTCACAGCATACATGACAATCCAATCGGCCTTAAACAAATTCAGGAGTCGCTCAGGACAATCAGCAACAATCAATAACTTAAAACCTCGATCTCAGTTTCTTTAGAATGCCTAAGCGAATTACATGCACTTCACGAGATGCTCGTAAGTATTGCGAACAAAGCTTATGCAGAATAGTTAAGGTGATTAGTAGTATCTTAGAGGAAGATTACGAAAATCCACAATGGACACTTTATACAAATGTTCTCGGCGATCCAAACGCATGGCGGATTTCTGAGAATGAGCCCGTATATTTTTATGAGGAAGCACGATTTCAAACTAGACATGGAGATGTCAAGCGTTGCGCCTCGTTATGGTTGTATAAGAACAGGATTTTTGAAGAGGGACATGGTAATGACTACACTTTGGAACAACGCAAACTTCTTGTTCTTGAGGAATTTGATAAAGAACGGATACAATTTGAAAAACTTCATGCGAAATTCTCGGGACTATCAAGTGCTTCGCAGGCTCGTTCAAAAATCCCGTCACATGTTCGTATTTATGTGTGGCAAAGAGACGGGGGACGATGTGTTGAATGTAGCTCCAACGAAAACCTCGAGTATGATCACATTATTCCCTTCGCCAAAGGTGGCGCGAACACTGAAAGAAACCTGCAACTTTTGTGTGGTGCCTGTAATCGTTTGAAATCTGCCAATATCCAATGATGCCTAACCTCGCCCCCAAACACCAACGCCTTGCCGCGCCGCGCCCGCTCGCTCCGGCCGCGGTCGCCAGCATTGCGGCGGCGTGGGATGTGCGGATGGATCCAACTTCCGATCATTTTCCTGACCTCAGGAAAATGATCCATAAACCCCAGCCATGAAGAAATCCGTCATCTCCACGCTTCTCGCGGAACTTGAAAGGCTCGTTCAAGTCGAACAGGAGTTCGGCGTGGAATTCTGGCTGGCGCGGGATCTCCAAGGTGTTCTTGGCTACCTGCGATGGGAGAACTTCCGCAAGGTTATCGGGGACGCGATGAAGGCCTGTGAAACCTCTGGGAATAAGGCTTCTGATCAATTTCTTGAGGTCACGAAATTGATCAGCCACGGCAAGGGCGGGCAGCGGGAAATCCAAGATTTCATGCTCACCCGCTACGCCTGTTACCTCATCGCCCAGAATGGCGATCCGGCAAAGGATGAGATCGCGTTCTGCCAAACCTACTTTGCCGTCCAAACGCGGCGGCAGGAAATCATCGAAAAGCGCATTTCTGAGGTGGAGCGCCTGCGTGCCCGCAAGAAGCTTACCGAGTCCGAAAAGCTGCTTTCCACGCTGATTTACGAGAAGGTGGGTGACGAACGCAGCTTTGGAATTATCCGCAGCAAGGGCGATCAGGCGCTGTTCGGTGGACATACCACACAGGACATGAAAACCCGCCTCGGAGTGCCGGACAACCGTCCCTTGGCTGACTTCCTCCCGACCATCACCATCAAGGCCAAGGATTTTGCCAATGAAATCACCACCTTCAGCATCGGGCGTGATGGATTGGCCTGTGAGCGAGCGATCACCCACGAACACGTCAAGAACAACACCGATGTTCGCAACCTGCTAGGACAACGGAACATCCATCCCGAAAGTCTTCCTCCTGCAGAAGATCTCAAAAAGGTTGAACGCCGCCTGAAATCGGAAGAAAAGAAACTTCCCCGTCGCAATTCACCGGAATGACCACTCTCCTCACCAAACACCAACGCCTCGCCGCGCTGCGTCCGCTCTCCCCGGAGTCGGTCGGCAGTCTTGCGGCGGCGTGGGATGTTAGGATGGTGTATGAGTCGAACTCGATCGAAGGCAACAGCCTCACACTGCGTGAAACCGAGTTGGTTCTATCCAAAGGGGTCACTGTTTCCGGCAAACCGTTCAAGGACCACCTGGAGGCCGTCAACCTCTCAATGGCATGGGAGCAGGTGAAATCTCTTGCCGCGCCTGACGCCGTGCTCACCGAGCGTGATCTGCTAGATCTGCACCGCATCGTGCTCACCCGCGTGGAGGATCGCTTCGCCGGTTTCTACCGCACCGGAGCCGTGCGCATCGCCGGATCCAACCACATCCCGCCGAATCCGGTGAAAGTGCCGGATCTGATGGACGATTTGTTCACGGAAATCCAAACGATCACCGATCCTGTCGAACGCGCCGCGAAACTCCACCACGGGATCGCCCGCATCCATCCATTTGCCGATGGCAACGGCCGCACCGCACGCCTGGCGATGAACTTTGTGTTGCTCGCGGCCGGTTATCCGCCGATTTCGATTCCCACCGAGCTCCGGCAGGCCTATTACAACGCCCTCGAAGCCGCCGACGCCGGCGATTTCCAATCATGGCTAAACTTCCTCACCCAACAACTCGACCAAGAACTCGACCTCTGGCTCGATGCCCTTGAAGAGACGCAAGACCCAAGACTTCAAGACCCAAGTTAAGACCCCTCTCCACTTTCACTTCCCAATAACGAATAACAAATAACATATAACTTATTCTTCTCTTGTGTCTTGCGTCTTGAAGTCTTGAATCTTTCTCCCTTTCCACGCCGCTCCCGCAGCGTGGCTTCTCACCCCAAACAACAAACAACAACAACAACGACAACATGGCTAATATCAAACCACTCGGACCACGTGTCCTCGTAAAGCGTCTCGAAGCTGACGCAATCAGCGCCGGCGGCATCGTCCTGCCGGACACCGCCAAGGAAAAACCCCAGGAAGCCGAAGTTCTCTGCCTCGGCACCGGCGGCAAGGATGAAAAGGGCAAGCTCATCGACTTCACTGTCAAGGTCGGCGACAAGGTGCTCATCTCCAAATACGGCGGTACCGAAGTCAAACTCGACGGCGAGGAAGTCCTCATCATCAATGAAGCCGACATCCTCGGCATTGTCGGCTGAGGCCAAGGGTCATTTGTCAATGGTCAACAGTCATTGGTAAAGATCTGGCTCAGCTCTTTCTTCCCAGTGACCAATGACTGATGACCAATGACGATGCACCATAAGAACAATCCCAATTAACCACCAATCTAACACAACAACACAATGGCCAAACAACTGCAATTCAATGAATCCGCCCGCCAAGCCCTGCTTCGCGGCGTGGAGAAACTCGCCCGTGCCGTCAAGGCAACCCTCGGACCAGCCGGTCGCAATGTCATCATCGACAAGAAATACGGCTCGCCGACGATCACCAAGGACGGCGTGACCGTTGCCAAGGAAATCGAACTCGAGTGCCCCTTTGAAAACATGGGTGCCCAGCTTATCCGTGAGGTTTCCAGCCGCACTTCGGACATCGCCGGTGACGGCACCACTACTGCCAGCGTGCTGGCGGAGGCCATCTACAAGGAAGGCCTGCGCAACGTGACCGCCGGCGCCAACTCGATCTCGCTCCAACGCGGCATCATGAAGGCCACCGAAGCGATCGTCGCCCAGCTCCAGAAGATCTCGAAGCCCGTTTCGGACGCCAAGGAAATCGCCCAGGTTGCGGCGATCTCGGCGAATTCGGATCAGGAAATCGGCGGCATCATTGCTGAAGCCATGGACAAGGTCGGCAAGGACGGCACCATCACCGTGGAAGAAGCCAAGGGCATCGAAACCACCCTCGAAGTGGTGGAAGGCATGCAGTTCGACAAGGTCTATCTGAGCCCGTATTTCGTGACCAATGCCGAGAGCATGGAAGTGTATCTTGAGAACGCCTATATCCTCATCAACGAGAAGAAGATCTCGTCCCTCAAGGACATGCTGCCACTGCTTGAAAAGGTCGCCAAAACCGGCCGGCCCATGCTCATCATCGCGGAAGACGTCGAAGGCGAAGCGCTGGCCACCCTGGTGGTCAACAAGCTGCGCGGCATCCTCAACATCGCCGCCGTCAAGGCACCGGGATTCGGGGACCGCCGCAAAGCCATGCTCGAAGACCTTGCCATTCTCACCGGTGGCCGCGTGATCACCGACGACCTCGGCATCAAGCTCGAGGGTGTGGAACTCAGCGACCTCGGCGAAGCCAAGCGCATCACCGTCACCAAGGATAACACCACCATCGTGGAAGGCGGCGGCACGTCCGAAGCCATCACCGGTCGCGTCAATCAAATCCGCCGCCAGATCGAAGACACCACCAGCGATTACGACCGCGAGAAGCTCCAAGAGCGCCTTGCCAAGCTCGCCGGCGGTGTGGCCGTCATCAACGTCGGGGCTGCCACCGAAACCGAAATGAAGGAAAAGAAAGCCCGCGTCGAAGACGCCCTCCACGCGACCCGTGCGGCCGTCGAAGAAGGCATTGTCGCCGGCGGTGGCACTGCTCTCATCCGCGCCCAAGCCGCCGTCGGCGACCTCGGCCTCTCGGGTGACGAAAAGACCGGAGCCGCGATCGTGGCCCGCGCCATTGAATCCCCGCTGCGTCAACTCGTTGCCAACTCCGGCCGCGAAGCAGCACTCATCGTCGAGCGTGTCAAGAAAGGCAAAGGCGGCGACGGTTACAACGTCGCGACCGACAAATTCGAAGACCTCATCGCCTCCGGCGTGGTCGATCCGACCAAGGTCACCCGCACCGCGTTGCAAAACGCGGCCTCCATCGCCGGCCTCCTGCTCACCACCGAGTGCATCATCACCGAACTCCCGACCAAGGAAGCTCCTCCGGCCGGCGGCGGTGGTCACGACCATGGCGGCATGGGCGGCATGGGCGGCATGATGTAATCCGTGGCGCGGCGGGTTCCAACCGCCATGCCTCAATCTAGCAAGCCGGACAGGGCAACCTGTCCGGTTTTTTCGTCTTTTTTGCTTGCCATGGCCGTTTTTTCTGCTTGGATCGACCGGAATTTGAGGCGCGACCTCCCCAAAACAAGCGTGTTCCGGCACGCGGTTCGGTTTGCGGAAATGGTGCCTCTTAAACCCATCAGCCATGATTTTCCCCGACGGTACCCACGCCCTTGAGTCTTCCGATGTTCAAATGATCGACCGCCGCAGGGTGCTGGGTGCATGGAGTCTGGCTGGGCTCGGAATGCTGGCGTCCTCGATGTCGGCACGGGCGTTCACCTCCCAGCGCAACGATGGCTCGGGGCCGAAAGTTTCGGTTCCCACAGCATCGCCGGGCGGCTTCGATTCCCCGGTTGCCTCCCCCGCCCTGCCGGATCTGCCCGAGGAATGGGTTGAGCGTCAGGGGCGCTTGGCTATCGATTATGTGCGGTATTTGAATGGTCTGCGCATGCAGCGGGTATGTCCGAAGCAGGTTCTCGAAACCCATGCGAAGGCGAAATCCTCCGTCTGGAATTCCCTGCCGCCAAAGGCGTGGTGGAACCGCATCGGCTACACACTGCGCGTGGTGGACCGGATCGCCCGCGAAATGAACGTCGCGCAAGTGGAGGTCATTTCCGCCTACCGTTGCCCCGCTTACAACGCCCATTGTTCGGGTGCAAGGGCGGGCTCATGGCACCAAGCCAATATCGCGGCCGACGTGAAATTCCCCGTCAAAGCCTCGCAAGTGACCGCCACCGCCCGCGAACTGCGCGATCTCGGACTGTTCAAGGGTGGAGTCGGCGGATACTGGGATTTCACCCATATCGACTGCCGCGGCCAGAATATCAATTGGTGATTCCCGCTTGCGGGGAGTTGTTGTTTCTTGGGGGGGGGCGGGGGGGGCGGCACGCATGGGAAAGCAGCGCAACCGGGAATCGAAGACCGGGAAACAGACGATACCTCCATCGCATGACGGGACATGGAGGTGAACGGTCGCAGACCAATCCGCAAGGATCCGGGCGGGATGCGATGGTTTTTTTGGAAAAAATCAAAGAAAAGGCAAATTAGGGCTTGTCAGGTTCGGTTTGCCCCGTATGTTCGCCGCCCCGCATTGCGGTATGCCTTGTTTTAGATCAGGCAGAAGCAACCCACGGGACCATCTATCGGGTCAGCTCCGGAGAAAAGCTTCAACGAGGTTTCCTCGTCGTTGCTCCGGTTTGGCCCTGCGGAAAACCAGAAACACGCAGGAAATCATGCCCACCATCAATCAACTCGTTCGCAAGGGACGCCTCACTCCGGCCGAAAAGTCGAAGTCCCCCGCTCTTGTGAATTGCCCACAGCGCCGCGGAGTGTGTCTTCAAGTGATGACGCGCACCCCCAAGAAACCGAACTCGGCGCTGCGCAAAGTGGCGAAGGTGCGCCTCACCAACGGCTTTGAAGTCATCGCCTACATCGGGGGGGAAGGGCACAACCTGCAGGAGCACTCGATCGTGCTGGTGCGCGGGGGCCGGGTGAAAGACCTGCCGGGTGTTCGTTATCACATCGTCCGGGGTTCGCTGGATACACTGGGAATCGACAAGCGCCGCCAATCCCGCTCGAAATACGGCACCAAACGCCCGAAACCAGGCACCGCAGCTCCCTCCAAGAAGAAGTAATCCACCGCCCTCAACCTTCAGACCTCCAACGCCATGCCACGCCGCAAGCGAGTTTTTGCCAAACCGGACCGCCGTGATCCCCGCTATGACAGCGCCCTCGTCGGCCACCTCATCAGCAAAGTGATGAACGATGGAAAGCGCTCGCTCGCGCAACGCATCGTCTATGCCGCGATCGACCGCGCCAACGAAGGCATCGACACCGTCGATCCGCTCGAAGTCGTCACCCGCGCCGTGGAGAATTCCAAGCCGCGCGTGGAAGTGAAATCCCGCCGCGTCGGGGGTGCCACCTATCAGGTGCCGCTGGAAGTTTCGCCGGCCCGCTCCGAGTCGCTCGCAATGCGCTGGCTCGTCAACTACGCCCGCAACCGCAAGGGCACGCCGATGCACGTCGCGCTGTCCAACGAAATCAAGGACGCCGCCAACAACCAGGGCAGTTCGGTGCGCAAGCGCGACGACGTCCACAAGATGGCCCAAGCCAACCGCGCCTTCGCCCACTTCCGTTTCTAACCGCCTCCGCGCCGCCAGGCGCACGCCCCTTGTGAATCCTAACAGTCCTAACCGCCAATACGTGCTCGAACGCACCCGTAATATCGGGATTGCGGCGCACATTGACGCGGGCAAGACGACGCTCACCGAGCGGATCCTGTTCTATACCGGGATGATACGCAAAATCGGTGAAGTGCACGATGGCGGGGCGACGACCGATTGGATGGAGCAAGAACGCGAGCGTGGCATCACCATCACTGCCGCCGCCGTGACCACCGAGTGGTGGCAGCGTGCCGAAGAGGGCATGACCAAGCTTTTCCCGGACGAAAAACAACGCATCAACATCATCGACACGCCGGGACACGTGGATTTCACCGCCGAGGTCGAGCGTTCGTTGCGCGTGCTCGACGGCGCGATCGTGGTGTTTTGCGGGGTGGCGGGCGTGCAACCACAGTCGGAAACCGTCTGGCGCCAGGCTAACAAATACCACGTGCCGCGCATCGTTTTCGTCAATAAAATGGACCGCACCGGGGCCGACTTCAACCGCGTCTTCCACGAGGTGAAGGAAAAACTCGGGGCCAGCGCGATCCGCATCCTCATCCCGATCGGTGCCGAAGACCAACTCATCGGCCAAATCGATGTGGTCAACCAAAAGGCGGTCTATTTCTCCGACGACGACACGCTGGGTTCCACCTATGCCGTCAAGGATCTCGAAGGCGATCTCATCGACATCGCCAGGGAGGCGTATGACGAACTCATGCACGCCGTGGCCGACGTCGATGACGCAATCGCGGAGAAGTTCGTCCACGAGCAGGACATTTCACTCGCCGATCTCAAACAAGGCATCCGCCGCGCCACCATCGCCAACAAGCTGATCCCCGTCACCGGCGGCTCGGCCTATAAGAACAAGGGCATCCAATACCTGCTGGACGCAGTGCTCGATTACCTGCCCAGCCCGCTCGACATCCCGCCGGCCATCGGCATGAATCCCGAGCACGAGGAAAGCAAAATCGAGGTCATCACGTCCGATCAAGAGAAATTCGTTGCCCTTGCCTTCAAACTCTGGGCGGACAAATATGTCGGCAAGCTGGTCTTTTTCCGCGTCTATTCGGGGGTCATCCAAAAAGGCGATACCATTTACAATCCGCGCACCCGCCGCTCCGAGCGTGTCGGTCGGCTGATCCAGATCCAGGCCAACGAACACAAGGACATCGATGCGTGTTACGCCGGTGACATCGCGGCGATGGTTGGCCTCAAGAACGTCACCACCGGCGACACCCTCACCGCCGATAAGCATGACGTGGTGTTGGAGCCCCCCACATTTCCGGAGCCGGTGATTTCCATGGCCGTCGAACCGAAGACCAAACAGGACCAGGAGAAGCTCGCTCTCGCTCTCCAGCGCCTGTCCGAAGAGGATCCGACGTTCATGGTGAGGACCGACGAGGAAACCGGCCAAACCATCATTTCCGGCATGGGTGAGCTGCACTTGGAGATCATCGTCGATCGCCTGCGCCGCGAATTCAAAGTCTCGGCCAATACCGGCGCCCCGCAAATCGCCTACCGCGAAACCATCACCCGCGCCGCCGATGGCGAGGGCAAACTGGTCAAACAATCCGGTGGCCGCGGCCAATACGGACACGTCATTCTCGCGATCAAACCTAACGAAAAAGGCAAGGGCCTCACCATCGAAAACAAAGTCGTCGGCGGGGCTATTCCCAAGGAATACATCCACGCCGTGTGCAAGGGCATCACCGAGTCGATGACCAACGGCATCATCGCCGGCTACCCGGTCATCGATATCCATGTGGAAATACTCGACGGCTCGTACCACGATGTGGATTCCAACGAAAACGCCTTCACCATGGCCGCCATTTTCGCCATGAAGGACGGGTTCAAAAAGGCCAAGTCCGTTTTGCTGGAGCCCATCATGGCGGTCGAGGTTTCCACTCCTGATGATTACCAAGGAGACGTCATGGGGGATCTGAGCCGCCGCCGCGGACAAATTCAAAACACCGAATCCAAGGGCAAACTGTCGATCGTGCATGCCAATGTTCCGCTCAAGGAAATGTTCGGTTATTCCACCGCCGTCCGCACCCTTTCCTCGGGTCGTGCCTCGTATGCGATGACCCCGTCGCACTTCGAGCAAGTCCCCTCCAGTATCGTCGAAGAAATCGTCAGCGATCATTTCTGGTGATTCCTCGCCCTGAAAATCCACCACCTAACCGCCCCACATCCTCCACCATGGAAAACCAGAAAATCCGCATCCGCCTGCGCGCTTTCGATCACCGCGCGATCGACCGCTCCGCCCAAGAAATCGTGGAGACCGCGAAACGCACCGGCGCCCGCGTGGTCGGCCCGATCCCGCTGCCCACCCGCATCGAGAAGTTCAGCGTCAACCGCTCGGTGCACGTCAACAAGAAGTCCGCCGAACAATTCGAAATCCGCACCCACAAGCGCTTGTTAGATATTGTCGATCCGACCGCACGCACGGTGGACGAGCTCAAGAAGCTCAATCTGCCCGCCGGTGTGGACATCACCATCCGCATCTGAGGCTGCATCTCTGTCATCTTCTATCTTCTATCTTCAATCCTCTATCTCTTCCACTGCCATGTCACTCGGCCTTCTTGGTAAAAAACTTGGTATGACCCGCCTGTTCGACGCACAGGCCGGGATCATGATTCCCGTCACGGTGCTGGATGTTTCCGGCAACGTCATCCTGCAGGTGAAGACGCCTGAAAAGGAAGGCTATACCGCCGTGCAAGTCGGCTATGGCGAGCAAAAGGAACAGCGCGTCAACAAACCGGATCTCGGCCGCTTCAAGAAAGCCGGGTCCACGCCGAAGCGCTTCATCCGGGAATTCCGCTTGGCCGATGGTGCCGCCATTCCCGAAACCCACCCCGGTCTTGAAGCTTTCACCGCAGGCCAATGGGTGGATGTGATCGCCAACTCCAAGGGCAAGGGGTTTCAAGGGGTTTACAAACGCTATGGTTTCGGCGGACTCAAACAAACCCACGGGTCCATGATGCACCGCCGGACCGGTGCCATCGGTTGCCGCTCCACTCCCGGCCGCGTCTGGAAAAACCAGAAAATGCCCGGTCACATGGGCACCACGCGCACCACGGTGCAGAATCTCAAGATAGTCGCCATTCGTTCGGAGGATGGGGTGATCCTGATCTCGGGTGCGGTGCCCGGTCCCAAGGGTGGCTACGTCACTGTCCGCGCCGCCAAGAAAAAGACCGCCTGATCCGGTGCCATTACGCTAACCTTCAAGATTCCAAGTCATGTACGCCAAGTCCCTCACCGTCGAAGACGCCCAAGCCGCCAACCTCGTGTTGGTCGGCCCGGAAAAAGGCCGTCAAGCGGTTCACGATCTCGTGACCGCTTATCGCGCCAACCGCCGCACCGGCTCCGCCTGCACCAAGACCCGCGGCGAAGTTTCCGGCAACAACAAGAAAATCTTCAAACAAAAAGGCACCGGCAATGCCCGTCACGGTGACAAACGCGCGCCGATCTTCGTCGGCGGCGGCGTCGTCTTCGGCCCACGCCCGCGCGATTATTCGAAAAAAGTCTCCAAAACCGTCCGCAAACTCGCCCTGCGCCGTGTCCTGGGCGACCTCGTTCGTGGCGAAAAAATCAAGGTGGTCGAATCGTTCTCGATCACCGATGGCAAAACGAAGTCGTTCATCGCCGCCTTGAGTGCCATCACCGTGCCGGATAAAATCCTGGTTGTTTCCAACTCCTTCGACGAGTCGACCTATCTGGCCGCCCGCAACGTCGCCTGGGCGCAACTCGTCACCGGACTCGATCTCAACGTCGAACAACTCCTGCTCGCGAAATCCGTCATCCTGGTGGGTGACGCGATCCAGTCGCTCGCCCAGCGCACTGCCTGAAAACCGGACCCCGCCCCGCTATCATGAAAGATATTTACCAGGTCATCAAAAACGTTCGCCTCAGTGAGAAGGCCACCATGCTGCAGGAGACTAACAACGAGATCACGCTCGAAGTCGATCGCAAGGCCAACAAGCTGGAAATCAAACAAGCCGTCACGCAACTCTTCGGAAAAACCGCGATCTCCGTCCGCACCGCCAATTACGACGGCAAGCTCCGCCGCCAACGCCGTGCCGATGCGGGCCGCACCAACCACTGGAAAAAAGCCGTCGTCCGTCTGAAAAAAGGCGAGTCACTCGATCTCATCTGAGCGATTCACCCGCTGCTCCAAACGTAACACCTCACCGTTCCGCGAGTCATGCCATTGAAAAATTTCAAGCCCATCACACCATCCGCCCGCTACAAGAACCTGCCGTCTTTCGAGGAGGTGACCAAGAGCAAGCCCGAGAAAAGCCTGCTCACGCCACTCAAGCGCACCGGGGGGCGCAATAATACCGGCCGCATCACCTGTCGTCACATCGGCGGTGGCCACAAACGCCACTACCGCCTGATCGACTTCAAACGCGATAAACATGATACCCCCGCCACCGTGGTGGGCATCGAATATGACCCGAACCGCACCTGTCGCATCGCGCTCATCCAGTATACTGACGGCCAAAAGTCCTATATCCTCGCCCCTCTAGGTCTGGAAGTCGGCACCACCGTGATCGCCGGTCAGAACGTCGCTCCGAAAACCGGCAATGCCATGCCGCTCAGTGCCGTGCCGCTTGGCACCTCCATTCACAACATCGAGCTCATCCCCGGCAATGGCGGCAAAGTCGCCCGTGCCGCCGGTCAACTCGCCGTGCTTTCCAACCGCGACGGCGGATGGGCGCTGGTGAAAATGCCATCCGGTGAGATCCGTCGTTTCAATGACCGGTGTTTTTGCACCATCGGCCAGGTCGGCAACCGCGACCATATGAATGAAACCTCCGGCAAGGCGGGCCGCACCCGCTGGCAGGGCGTCCGCCCGACCGTCCGCGGCATGACCATGAACCCCGTGGACCACCCGAACGGCGGCGGCGAAGGCAAATCCAAATCCGGTGGCGGCCGCCAGCACCTTACCAGCCCGTGGGGCCACGCCAAGGGTGAAAAAACCCGCAATCCCAAAAAGATCACCAATATCTTCATCGTCGCTTCCCGCCACAAGAAAAAGTAATTCTTCCACTCTTCAGCCAGCCTAACACACGCACCCGATCCCATGCCACGTTCTCTCAAGAAAGGTCCCTACGTCGATCAAAAGCTCCTTGCCAAGGTTGACAGCGTCGCCGAAGCCGGAGCCGACCGCAAGCCCATCAAAACCTGGAGCCGCAAGTCCATGATCACGCCGGATTTCGTGTCCCACAACTTCGCCGTCCACAACGGCAAGACCTTCGTCCCCGTTTATATCACCGAAAACATGGTGGGTCATAAACTGGGAGAATTCGCCCCCACCCGGATCTTCCGCAGCCACGGCGGCATCGGCAAAAAGTAACCCGCACGTTTTTCCTTCACCCATATGCGTTCCGCCTTCCATTCCACAGCTCTTGCCGCCGCCATCACGGTGCTGGCCGGCACCGGAATGGCCCGCGCCCAAACACCGAATCCGGAAAAACTCCAGCAGACCATCACCGCACTCCAAGAGCAAAACCAGGCCCTGCAACACAGCCTCGCCGAGTCCAACCGCAGTGAAAAACAAGCGACCGAACAACTCGCCCAAATCCGCGTGCGCCTCGAAGCCCTTGGCAAAAATCTGTTGGACGGCGGCGATGACCGCTTGGTTCAGGCGGCTTCCGATCTGCAACTCACCAACGAGCGTATCACGCAGTTCGAAGGCGCGGTCACACGCCTTACCGCCGCAGTCAACGACTACCTGCGCCAAGCGGTGGTTGCCGACCCTGCGGCGAGACTTCGGGTGGAATCTTCCTTAAGAGAGATTGACTCCATCCTCGGACTGCGTCAGAAACCCCGGCCCAATGTGCGGACCGGCACGCTCCAGCAGGCTCGCATCGTCAGCCTCGATCCGCAAAGCGGCATGTTGGTTCTCAATATTGGCGAAAGCCAAGGTGCCAGAATCGGCATGACGTTCCGCCTCACCCACGGACACCAGCCTTACGGCAGAGCCATTCTCGCAGATGTCCGCAAGGGCGTCAGCGGGGTCTTTGTCGAGTCCCTCGATTCTGCCACCGAATCCCCACGCCCCGGCGATCTCGCCATCATCGAAACACAACCCACCGCGCAGTAAACCTTCACGTCCGCCGATCCATGGAAGTCAAAAGTACCACCAAATTCGTTCGCCTCTCGCCCAAAAAAGCGCGTGACGTCGCCCGTGAAATTCAAGGCCTGCCGGTCTCCAGCGCCCTCGATATCCTCACCTTCACCCCAAAAAAAGCCGCGCAGCTCATCGGTAAAACCCTCAAAACCGCCATCGCCGACGCCGAAAATAATTTTTCGTTGGATGTCGGCACGCTGGTGGTCAAAGAGGCGGTCATTGGTTCCGCCCCCACCCAACGCCGCTTCAAGCCGAGAGCCAAGGGCTCGGCAGGTCCGATACTCAGGCGCTCCAGCCACATCTCGATCACTCTTGAGGGTGCCCCTCCCGAAAAGAAAAAGAAGGGTGCTCGCAAAGCGGCCGCCGTCCCAACCGAAGAATCTCCCGCCGTCCCAACCGAAGAATCTCCCGCTGTCCCAACCGAAGAATCTCCCGCTGTTGCGCAAACCCCAGCCTGAATCCCTCTCTCCTAACTCATCCATCACCGCATATGGGCCAAAAAGTAAATCCGATCGCCTTCCGTCTTGCCGTCAATAAAGACTGGCGCTCAAAGTGGTATGCCCACGGTAAAGACTACTCCGCCAAGCTCCACGAAGACCTCAGGATCCGCAGTTATCTCAAGAGCAAACTCCAAAATGCCGGCTTGGCCCGCGTCATCATCGAGCGTGCTTGGAACAGTGTCCGCGTCACCCTGCATTCGTCGCGCCCCGGCCTGATCATCGGCCGCCAGGGCAAGGAAATCGAAGTGATGACCAAGGACATCACCGACTTCTGCAAAGGAGCCCAAGTCAAAATCGATATCATCGAAATCCGCAAACCCGAGTTGGACGCCCAATTGGTGGCCGAACAGATCGCCGTGCAACTTGAACGCCGGATCAGCTTCCGCCGCGCCATGAAGCGCGCCCTGCAAACCGCCATGGAGTTCGGCGCGGAAGGCATCCGTCTCCGCTGCGCCGGTCGACTGGGGGGGGCTGATATCGCCCGCGCCGAGGGCTATCGCGAAGGCAAAGTGCCTCTCCAAACACTCCGTGTCCCGCTCGACTACGGTTTCGCGGAAGCCCGCACCGTTTACGGCATCATCGGCGTGAAGTGCTGGGTCAATAAAAAAGAAGAAGATAACGTGGCCAAACCCACAGGCGGTCGCGGCGAGCGCGGTGACCGTGCGGATCGCGGTGACCGTGGCGGCCGTGGCGGTGATCGCGGCGGCGAGCGCCGATCTAACAACCGTAACTGATTTCCCAATTCCTTAAACGCTAGTAATAACTGAATCTCCACAAAGGACCGAGCCATGTCTTTGATGCCCAAACGAACCAAGTTCCGCAAAGCCCATCGCGGAAGCCGCTCTGGCAACGCCCAGACGGGAACCACCGTCGCCTTCGGTGACTTCGGCCTCCAAACTCTCGAGCGCGCCTGGATGACCAACCGCCAGATCGAAGCCTGCCGTATCGCCATCAATCGTTCGCTCAAACGCAAGGGCAAGGTATGGATCCGCATCTTCCCGCACAAACCGATCACCCACCGCCCGCCCGAAGTGCGCATGGGCAAGGGCAAAGGTGCCGTCGAGGGCTGGGTCGCCGTGGTCCGCCCAGGCAACATCCTCTTCGAAATCGGCGGCGTGCCGGAATCCTCGGCCAAAGAAGCGATGCGTCTCGCGTCCTATAAACTCGGCATCCGAACCCGTCTCGTTTTCCGTACCTCGCACTCCTGATCCATCCCTCACCCACCGTCTGAACCATGGCCAAAACCAAAGCCAAAAACATCCGCGAACTCTCCGCCAACGACCTCCAACTCCAACTCCGCGAGTTGAAGCAGGAAGCCCTCAACCTCCGCCTGCAAAAAGCCACCGGCCAACTTGAAAATCCCGCACGTATCCGCCAAGTACGCCGCGAGACCGCACAAATCCTCACCGCGACCACCGCCAGGAATAGAGCCTGATCCTTCATCCCAACGCCATCCCCAATCCCATCATGAGCGATTCTTCACCGACCTCCGCCGCCCACGTGCGTAAAACCCGCGTGGGCATGGTCATCTCCGACAAAATGGCCAAAACCATCGTCGTCGAGCATATCGCTCGCGTCCCTCATCCACGCTTCAATAAAATCGTCAAACGTTCGAAAAAATACTACGTGCATGACGAAGCAAGCCAAGCCAAGATCGGTGACCGCGTCCGCATCGTCGAAACCCGCCCGCTCTCCAAATTGAAACGCTGGAAACTCGCGGAAATCGTCACCCACTAAGTCGGCTTCGCCGAATTTCAAATCTCAAATCTCAAATCTCAAATTCTCCCTACCATGATCCAGATGGAATCCATGATCGCCGTCGCCGACAATACCGGCGCCCGCACTGCAAAAATGATCGGCGTGCTCGGCACTCGCAACCGCTCCGCAGGCATCGGTGATGTCATCATCGCTCACATTCGCGATTCCATCCCCACGGCCACCGTGAAAAAAGGCAGTGTCGTCAAGGGGGTCATTGTTCGAACCGCCTACCCGATCCGCCGCCCCGATGGTTCGATCCTGCGCTTCGATTCCAACGCCATCGTCCTCATCGACAAGGATAACAACCCGCGCGGCACCCGGATCTTCGGCCCCGTCGCCCGTGAACTCCGTGAAAAGGCGTTCATGAAAATCGTTTCCCTCGCCCCCGAGGTGCTCTGAACCGCCCATCCCCACCTCACCCATTTCATCCCCATGAGCCGCATCAAGACCCACGTCAAAAAAGGCGACCAAGTCGAAATCATCACCGGCAACCACAAGGGCAAGCGCGGCACCGTGCTCGTCGTCAATGCCGCCAAGGGCCAGGTCGTCGTCGAAGGCGCACGCCCGGTCAAAAAAGCCACCAAACCCACCGAAGCCGATCCCACGGGCGGCATCAAGACCATCGACGGAACCATCCACATCTCCAACGTCAAAAAAGTGGGCTGAGACATCCCGCTCCCAGCCCGCGCTTAAGCGCCCCACACTCAGCGCTGACCCGCAAAACCAATGAATACCCCGAACCTGCTACAACACTACAAGGAAAAGGTGGTCCCGGCTCTCACCCAGAAGCTCGGATACACCAACGTCCATCAGGTCCCACGCCTCGAAAAAATCGTGGTGACCTCGTGCATGGGCAAATCCCCCGACCGCAAGGTCGCCGTGGAAGATGCCGTTAACGAAATCCAGAAAATCACCGGCCAGAGACCGTCCACCACTTTCTCGAGAAAATCGGTAGCCAACTTCAAACTCCGCGAAAACGAAATTCTCGGCGCCCGGGTCACGCTGCGCGGCAACCGCATGTGGGAATTCCTCCACCGCTTCATCCACATCACCGCACCGAACATCCGCGACTTCCGCGGAATCTCGGCGAAGTCGTTCGACGGCCGCGGCAACTATGCCTGCGGCATCCAGGAGCAGTCGATCTTTCCGGAAATCGAAATCGACCAAATCAAACGCCAGATCGGCTTCGACCTGATCTTCGTCACCTCCGCCCCGACCGACGCCGAAGGCCGCGCCCTGCTCACCGAGTTGGGCATGCCGTTCCGCGACGTGAAGAAATCCACCGAAGAAGCCGCCGAAGCCGCCGAGCTCTAACAACCAGCGGAACCCATCCAACCCCTTACTCAGGAATACTCACCATGGCAGTTCTCACCGATCCCATTGCCGATTTTCTCACGCGTCTGAAAAACGCCTGCCTCGCCGGCAACGAGGAATTCACCGCCCCTTACTCGAAAATCAAGGCGGACATCGCTCGTATCCTTCAGGAGGAAGGTTACCTCTGGAACTACGAGGTCGTCACGGGCACTCGCACCCAGCTCAAGGTCAAACCGAAGTTCATCGAAGGCCGTCCGGTCCTCACCGATCTCAAGCGCGTTTCCACTCCCGGGCGTCGCCACTACGTCGGTGCCCACGAAGTCCCGCGCGTCATGTCCGGCCTCGGCATTTCCATCCTATCGACTTCGCAAGGCGTCATGTCCGGCGGCAACGCCAAACGCCATAAACTCGGCGGCGAACTCCTCGTCAACGTCTGGTAAACCCCCGAACTCGAATCAAGGAAAACACTACCATGTCACGAGTCGGACTCAAACCTATCTCACTGCCGCCAAAAGTCGCCGTCAAACTCGACGGCCGCACGGTCAGCGTCGAAGGCCCCAAGGGCACTCTCGACTTCAACCTCCCCGATGGCATCTCCCTCAAAACCGAGGACGGCACCGTCATCGTTTCCCGCGCCACCGAACTGCGCCAACACAAGGCACTCCACGGCACCGCCCGCAGCCTCGTCCAAAACATGATCACCGGCGTCACCGTGGGCTACGTCAAAAATCTCGAAATCCACGGCGTCGGCCTGCGTGCCGCCGTCAAGGACCAGGATCTCGACCTGTCGCTCGGACGATCCCATCCCCTGCTCCACCCGATCCCGTCCGGACTCACCGTCACGGTGAACGAAAACACCAAAATCAAAGTGGAAGGCATCGACAAACAACTCGTCGGCCAGTTCGCCGCCGATGTCCGCAGTTACTATCCGCCGGAACCCTACAAGGGCAAAGGCGTCCGCTACACCGGTGAAAAAGTTCGTCGCAAGGAAGGCAAAAGCGTCGGCAAATAACAAATCAGCCCCGCCCCTAACCACCCACCCATCACGGCACCATGAGCATCACCAACCGCAAGTTGATCCGCCGGCGCATCCACGACCGCATCCGCCGCAAGGTTTCAGGCACTGCGCAGCGCCCGCGTCTGTCCGTCCACTACTCGAACCAACACATCTATGCCCAAGTCATCGACGATGCGGCAGGACGCACGTTGGTTTCCGCTTCCACCCTCGACAAGTCCTGCGAAAATGCCTCGTCGAATATCGCCAGTGCCCACAAAGTCGGCCTGCTCCTCGCCGAGCGCGCCAAGGGCTTCAACATCAGCGCCGTGGTCTTTGACCGGGGCGGCCACCTCTACCACGGAAAAATCAAAGCCCTCGCCGATGCCGCGCGTGAAGGCGGACTCCAATTCTAACGCTCCGAACTGATACCCATCATGGTAACTCCTCCTGATATCGAACTGTCCGCTCTTGACATCGAACCGTCCGCTCCTGACATCGAACCGTCCGCTCCTGACATCGTGCCGTCCGCTCCTGACATCGTGCCGTCCGCTCCTGACATCGTGCCGCCCGCTCCTGACATCGTGCCGCCCGTTTCTTCCGGCAATCGCGGCCAAGGCGGCGGCGGTTACGGCGGCGGTTACGGCGGTGGCCAAGGCGGTGGCCGTGGCTTTGGCGGCGGCGGCGGCCAAGGCGGCCGTGGTCGCGGCGGACCAAGACGCGAAGAGCGCCAAACTCCCACCGATGCCGAGGGCAACGAAATCTCCGAAAAAGTCGTCTTCATCAATCGCTGCGCCAAGGTGGTCAAGGGCGGTCGTCGCTTCAGCTTCTCTGCACTCGTCGTCTCCGGCAACAAGATCGGCAAAGTCGGCGTCGGCTTCGGCAAGGCCAACGAAGTCGCCGACGCTATCAAGAAAGCCGGTGAAAGCGCCCGCAAGGTGCTCAAGCCGATGAGCATCGTCGATGGCACCATCCCGCATGAAATCTACGCCGAATTCGGCGGCGGCAAGGTGCTGCTCAAACCGGCGTCGCCGGGAACGGGCATCATCGCCGGTGGCGGCGTCCGCGCCGTCTGCGAAGCCGTCGGCATCCGCGACGTGCTCGCGAAATCGATGGGTTCTTCCAACCACGCCAACGTCGTCAAAGCCACCCTCAAAGCCCTCTCCCAACTCCGCACCCGCGACCAGGTTCTCTCCAGCCGCGGCAAAAAGAAAAAAGAAAAGGCGATCTAAGACAGAAGACATTAAGACACAAGACGCAAGATAAGATCCCATGAGCCGTGCTTTAGCTCCTCTTCCTCTTTTCTTGAATCTTCAAGTCTTGTGTCTTGCGTCTCGATTCCTCCCTCATCACTTATAACCCATAACTGACAACTCCCATGCACCTCCACTCCTACAGCCCCAATCCGGGTTCCAAACACCGCGTCAAACGGCTGGGTTGCGGCGAAAGCTCCGGTCACGGCAAAACCTCCTGCAAAGGCAACAAAGGCCAGAAGGCACGTTCCGGCAGCGGGACCCGTGTGGGCTTTGAAGGTGGCCAGATGCCGCTCCACCGCCGTTTGCCCAAACGGGGATTCAATAACTTCGATTTCCGCGACAAGGTGGGGGTCTTCAACGTGGGCAAACTCGACGATTTGTTCGATGCCGGGACCACCATTGATGAATCCGCGCTCCGCACGGCGGGCCTCATCAATGGTCGTTGTGACTCCATCAAGGTGCTCGGCATCGGTGAAATCACCAAGGCTCTCCATCTGGTGGTGGCACATGCCAGCGCTTCCGCCCGTGACAAGATCGAAAAAGCCGGTGGCTCGGTGAACCCACCCACCGCTTGATCCTTTCCCGGACGATCTCCGATCTCGGATGGGGAAGAGCTTGCGTACTTGCCTGTCTTTCCTATAACTCACGAGTTGTGATTCTTTCCCTCAAGCCATGATTTCCGCCTTTACCAACACTTGGAAAATCCCGGAACTCCGGGATCGCATTCTTTTCACTCTCGCCCTGATCGTCATCATCCGGCTTGGCGTGCACATCACCCTTCCCGGTGTGGATGGCACGGTCATCAAAGCCTGGCTGGACGACCTCCAAAACCAGGATCCCACAAGCCCGACCGGTGGCATCACCGCGCTGCTCACCGTGTTTTCGGGCGGTGGCCTCCAGCAGGCGGGCATCCTTGCCCTGGGGATCATGCCCTATATTTCCGCGTCGATCATGGTGCAGTTGATGACGGCTGTCGTGCCGAAACTCTCGCGCCTCGCACGGGAAGACGGCGGACGCCAGAAAATCAACCAATACACCCGATATATCACCATCGGCATTGCGATCGTCCAAGGCTTCTTCGTGGCGAAATCGCTCATCAATCCCGGGCAAATCCCCTATATGTCGGGCATCCAGGACTTCGGCAATCTGGTGCCGGATCCTTCCCGCATGTGGATGGCTCTCACGGTGGTGACCATCGTTGCGGGCTGCGTGCTCATCCTCTGGATCGCCGACCAAATCACCGACCGCGGCATCGGCAACGGCTCGTCCATCATCATTACCGTCAATATCATCTCCGCGCTCCCCGGTGCCTTGATCCAGGCGTGGAAATACTTTGTCACGGGTGAAGGGGTGAGCCCTTTCAGATCCATCATGATGGTTGTCATGATCGCCCTGCTGCTGATCGTCATCGCCGCCACCATCGCCATCACCCAGGCCCAGCGCCGCATCGCCGTGCAATACGCCAAACGCGTCGTCGGCCGCAAACAATTCGGCGGACAAACCCAGTATCTGCCGCTCAAGGTCAATTACTCCGGGGTGATGCCCATCATCTTCGCCTCGGCGGTGCTGTCGCTGCCGCCGATGATGTTGCAATGGTTCTTCGCCGGCCAGGGATGGGCCACCAAGCTTTACGGCGAACTCGTCGGGGGCGGCACCTGGTACTACGTGCTGGGCGGCATCGGCATCTTCTTGTTCTCTTACTTCTGGGTGGCCATGATGTTCCAACCGTCCCAAATCGCCGAGGATCTCAAACGCAACGGCGGCTACATCCCCGGCGTGCGCCCCGGCAAACCCACCGCCGATTTCCTCGACTTCACGATGACCCGCCTGACCTTCGCCGGCGCCATCTTCCTCACCGTGATCTT
Organism: Akkermansiaceae bacterium; assembly: GCA_903888515.1. GTDB lineage: Bacteria > Verrucomicrobiota > Verrucomicrobiia > Verrucomicrobiales > Akkermansiaceae > Luteolibacter. The sequence goes on from CAISTY010000022.1 coordinate 34,880, forward strand.
CATGCTGCCGGTGCTCACCGGCATGGTGGTCGGTCTTCCGCCCGGCTCGTTGATCCTGCAGTTCTTCGGCGGCACCTCCTTGCTCATCATGGTGGGCGTCACGCTCGACGTGATGCGCCAGGTGGAAACCCAACTCCTGCAAAAACATTACGACGGCTTCCTCCGCAAAGGCAAACTCAAGGGCCGCTATGATCGCCTCAACCAAGGCAGCGGCGCGGCTCCCCGAACCGCCATCGTCTATCTCTGGACGGTCATCGCCATCCTCATCGTGATCGGCATCACGGCCTATATCTATAACAGCCTCCAGTGAGCGTTGCGACCCCGTGTCCCGCAAAATCCGCATCCCGATCAAATCGCCGCGCGAAATCGCATGCATGCGTACCGCCGGTGCCCTCGCCGCAACGATCCTGCAAGCCCTCGCCAAGGCGGTCACACCCGGTCGCAGTACCCGTGAGATCGATCTCCTGGCCGCCGATTTGATGTGCCAACACGCGTGCAAGAGCGCCTTTCTCGGCTATCGCGGATTTCCCGGGTATACCTGCATTTCCATCAACGAAGAGGTCGTCCATGGCATCGGCGGCCCACGCGTCATCCAGCCCGGCGATATCGTCAAAATCGACGTCGGCATCATCAAAGGCGGCTTCATCGGCGACAACGCCACCACCGTGGCGGTCGGTGACATCGCCCCCGCAACCCAACGCCTGCTCGCCGCCACCGAACAAGCACTTTACCAAGCCATCCAACACGCCCGTCCGGGACGCAAGCTCGCCGATCTTTGCGGGGCCGTCGAAGAGTTCGTCACGCCGCTGGGATACTCGGTCGTTAGAGAATTCGTCGGTCACGGTGTCGGCCGCCGCCTGCATGAGGAGCCGCAGGTGCCGAACTACCGGCCCTCGGGGAAAGCCCCTACCCTGCTGCCCGGCATGACCCTCGCCATCGAACCCATGATCAATGCCGGCGTGCCCTCCGTCCGTATCCTCAACGACGGATGGACCGTCATCACCGAGGACCGGAAACCCTCCGCTCACTTCGAACATACCGTGCTCATCACCTCCGGTGATCCCGAAATCCTCACCCCGCGCCCGCGCGTCGCCACTCCCGAACTGCTAGGCCTCCCGCCCTGGTGATACCCCTCAACATCTTGCACTCCATGCATTGTCACCGCATGGGCCGCGCAGGTATGCTCAGTTAGAATTGCGGGACGGTGGCGAATCGTGCAAATTCCGCGCCATGTGGACCACCGTGCGCGAGTTCGAGGACATCCGTTATGAAACGACGGATGCGGGGAAAATAGCCAAAATCACCATCAACCGGCCGGAAGTGCGCAATGCCTTCCGCCCGAAAACAGTGACAGAAATGTTAGAGGCCTTCGACCACGCGCATCAGGACCCGGTCGTCGGCGTGATCATCCTGACCGGTGCGGGCGATCTCGCATTCTGCGCGGGCGGTGATCAGAAAGTCCGCGGTCATGCGGGCTATATCGGCGAGGACGGAATCCCCCGGCTCAACGTGCTCGATCTGCAGAAAAAAATCCGCTCGCTGCCCAAGCCGGTCGTGGCAATGGTGGCGGGCTTTGCGATCGGCGGCGGCCACGTTCTGCACATCGTCTGTGATCTGACCATCGCGGCGGACAATGCCCGCTTCGGCCAGACCGGCCCCAAGGTCGGTTCCTTCGATGGCGGGCTCGGATCGAGTTATCTCGCGCGCATCGTCGGCCAGAAAAAGGCCCGCGAAATCTGGTACCTGTGCCGCCAATACGACGCCCGACAGGCGCTCGACATGGGCCTCGTCAACACCGTCGTGCCGCTCGCCGATCTGGAACGGGAAACCCTCCAGTGGTGCCGCGAAATGCTCGCCCACTCGCCACTCGCCCTGCGCTGCCTCAAGTCCGCCCTCAACGCCGATTGCGATGGACAGATGGGGCTGTTAGACCTCGCCGGCAACGCCACTCTATTATACTATATGAGCGAGGAGGGCCGCGAAGGCAAACAAGCGTTCCTCGAAAAACGCCCGCCGGATTTCTCCAAATTCCCGCGCGTGCCGTGAGCGACATGAGTCGCCTGAGTCATCATGAGCCTCCGTCATGCAGTCATTCATGGCTGACATTCCAGCAAATGGGAGACCAGAAAAACAGGCAGGAACGCATGACCTACAATGGCCGCACATCAGGCGTGCTCGGCGGGCTTCCCGGATAGCAACTGTGAGAGATGGTATCCTCCATCGCCGCATCCTTCCATAGCTCAGGAGCGCAAGGCCATGACGGCCTTTTCCACGGCGGCGCTGAGGCTGCCGGTTTGTTTCGCCAGTTCTTCCAGACGGGTCCGTGCGGCGGGGGAAAGCAGTACCATGGTGCGGCGGGTTTCCCGGCGTTTCCGGCCAGAGCCTGGCCGCTTGCCGCCGCGTAGCGAAGTCGCCAACTCCGCGAGACCTGCCCGCACTTCCACTAACAGTTCCGGGTTGGCATGTTGGATGGGTGCGTGTTCGTCGATGGCGTCTTCAATCGATTGCTCGTAGGGAGAAAGCGGGACTTCCTCCACGGTCTTGATGCGGTGTTGGTTTTTCATGGGCGGTAGAGTTTGTGGTATTTTCGGGACGGGTAGGCGGTAATGATGCGCCAGGCGGCTCCGCGGCGCTCGCAGGGAACCGCATGCACGTAACCTGCTATTTCAACAATCAAGAGGATTTGATCCGGGTAGCCCGGGTTTGGAAGTGTGTCCAAAACCAATGCCGTAGCGACTTGTTCGAAGGTGATGCCGCGTGCCTTCATGCTTTCCTTCTCCATGTCTCCCGGGACGAATCTCACGACAAAGCAATGCCACACTCCAGCCACTGCCGCAATGAAAAAGTGAATATTATTTCATAACCGCTCCTTCCATGTCACGGGCTATGAACGCGTTTTTTTAGGTTTGGCAGCGGGATGAAACAGTGGGATAAACCATTGGTCATGAGCCAAGCACCCCACGCACCGACACCTGCCGGCATCCCGGCGATGTTGCTGGCAGGCGTGAACCATGAGGCGCTCGAACATAAGTATGCGGTACTCAAAGAGGCGTGCACGCACTTCCTCGGGTATCCCGTGAACCTCAAGCATGATTACTCGGAACTCGCACGCTTTCTCGAGTTTTCCATCAACAATGTGGGCGACCCGTTCCAACATTCACCCATCCATCTCAACACACTCGAGTTCGAGCGCGAGGTGATCGAGTGCTTCGAATGGCTGGCCGGTGGCGATCCGCAGGAAACCTGGGGCTATGTGACGGGCGGGGGAACCGAGGGCAACATGTATGGTCTCTATCTGGCGCGCGAATTGTTGCCGGACGGAATGGTCTATTTCTCGGAGGAAACGCATTACAGCGTGACCAAGGTGTTGCGCTTGCAGCACATGCCTAACATCATGCTCAAAAGCCAGCCTAACGGGGAACTCGATTATGAGGACTTGGAGGCGTCGCTGCGCATCAACCGCCACATCCCGCCCATCATCTTCGTCAACATCGGCACCACCATGAAGGGGGCCATCGACAATCTCGAACGCATCCGCGCCATCCTCGACGAACTGGCGCTGACCCGCCACTACATCCATGCCGATGCCGCCCTGCACGGCTTCGGGTTGGCATTTCTCGATGACCCGCCGCCATGGAATTTCAAGGCCGGCATTGACAGCTTGTCGATCAGCGGCCACAAGTGGTTGGGATCGCCGATCCCGTGCGGCATCTCCCTGGTGCGCCGCCATCATGTCGAACGCATCGCCCGCTCGGTCGAATATGTGAACTTGCGCGATACGACTCTAACAGGTTCGCGCAATGGTCTGACGCCGATGATTTTGTGGCACGGCCTGCGCCGGCACGGCTATCACGGCTTGCGCACCATGGTGGCCGATTGCCTTGCCACCGCAGAGCATGCGGTGCGCCGCCTGTGCGCACACGGGTTCGCGGCGTGGCGCAATCCGCACTCGCCCATTGTCATCTTTCCGCGCCCGCCGCTGCCGCTGCAAACGCGTTGGTGTCTGGCACCCAAAGGCACTCTCACCCACCTCGTCTGCATGCCCCACGTCACGCCCGAACTCATCGACCGCTTCGTGGACGAATATGTAGCCGCCATGAACGGGGCTCCCACTGATGTTAGATAACACATACCATGAAACTACTCACCATTCCCACGGAAAGCCACCCTGGCGAATTGCTGGCGGTGACGCAGATTCTCGGCGATGCCGGGATCAACATTGATTCCATCGACGCCGAGGAGGAAGAAGATGGTCAGGGCCTGCTGGTCTTGTCAGTAAACCGTTACGACGAGGCCTTGCGTCTGTTGCGCGCGGCCGGCTACCGGCCCATCACCGAGGACGCGCTGGTCATCCGCGTGGCGAATGAACCGGGCGCGCTGGCCAAAGTGGCCGCGCGCTTTGCGGATGCCGGGGTGAACATCCGCAGCCTGCACATCGCACGCCACCAGAATGCCAGTTCACTGGTGAGCCTGGTGACATCCGACAATGAAGCCGCCGCACGCCTCGTGGCCGATCTGATCGTGATGCAGAAATAACAATACATATCATGACTCGCGCAGACCCGCGGCGATCGGCAGGCGGGCGGCACGGATGGCTGGGAACAAACCGCCGCCGATGCCGATGAGGGTGGCGAAACCGAGCGCTTTTCCTAACAATGCCGGGCTGACGTTGAAGGCAAACGTCACCTGGCTGAAGGTTTGCCAATTGATGGTGGAGGCACGATAGCCATCGAAAAGAAAGTATGCGGCGGCGGCGCCGAGCCCCCCCCCAGCAAGGGACAGGAGCACGGATTCCAACAATACCGAGAAGATCACCGGGCCTGAACCGAATCCCAGCGCCCGCAGGGTGGCGATTTCGCGGGTTCTGGCGGCCACCGCGCTATACATCGTGTTGAGCGCTCCGAACAAGGCGCCCAGCGCCATCAGACTGGCAATGAAAACTCCGATCGTGGTGATGAATCGGGTGACGGAGGTGGATTGCTCGGCATAATATTCCGCTTGGCGCATCACCTTGACGCTGAGCCTGGGATGGTTGGTTAGAAATTTACTGAACTCCTGGAAGGCGGCTGCGGATTCGAGCTTTACAGAGACCGACTGGAAGTTGTCGTCGCGCTGATAAGCAGGCTGCAGTACCGCGGTGTCGGCCCAGATTTCCGATTCGGCGATGCCCCCGCCAGCCGTGAAAATCCCAACGACCTCCCAGGCATTCTGGCCGACCTTGATGTGTTGGCCGACATCGAGACCGGCGAACGCATGGGCCGCCCCGGCTCCCACGATCACTTCGTTGCGGCCGGTGGCAAAGCGCCGCCCCCGGACGATTTTAATGTTGCCGCGCACTTCGAACGCGCCTGGCTCGACACCGCGCAACGGCACGTTGGCATCGGTCCCGGTCGAGCGTTTCGGCAGGCTGATGATGGCAAACAACTCGGCGGTTGTTAGAGGGCCGTTGGCAGTGCGCGCCACGCCCGGCGCATCGCCGATGATACGGGTATCCGCGCGATTCAGGCCGCTGGTCATCTCGCTGTCCGCGCCGCTGCGCAGCACCACCGCGACATCGGGCGCGCCGGCAACCGTCATCGCCCGCTGAAATCCCTGAGCAATGGCCAGCACTCCGACGAGCACGCCGACCACCCCGGCGATGCCGATCGCCGCCGTGATGGCCGCCGCCTTGCGCTCGGGCAATGAGCGGAGGTTGAACAGGGCCACGGATAACAACAACGAGGGACGGGTCATGGTGCGGATGATGGATGCATTCTAACCACCTCTTCTCAGGGCTTCGGAGATTTTCAGGCGCATCGCCTGCCAGGCGGGCAGCGCCCCGGCCACGAGCCCGAGCACCACCGCGCACAAGACACCGGTGACAATGCTGCCAGACGGCAGGAAGAACACCGGCAGCAAAGAGGGTATGGGATTGCCGGAGGCGATGATCAACCAGGCGATGCCGAGACCGCCGCAGCCACCGAGAATGGTGATGCACGACGACTCCAGCAAGACGAGGATCAGCACGAGATGATTGGAAAAACCCAGCGCCTTGAGCACACCCAACTCCTCGGTGCGTTCGCGCACCGACTGCGCCATGGTGTTGCCAGCAACTAACAGGATGGTGAAAAACACCGCGCCGACTACGGCCATCACGATCGAACCGATGTCACCGATCTGTTGGGCGAAACCCGCGGCGAACGCACCCTCGGGTTCGGTTTTCGTTTCATAAGGCGAGTTGGCGAATTGATCGTCGATCTTCGCGGCGATTTCCGCGGCCCGCCCGGAATCGGCTATGCGCACGGTGTACCAACCAACCTGTCCTTTCATCTGCTGCCGCGCTTCCTCGAAATAATCATAGCGGAAAAACATCTGGCTGGTGTCGGCCGCTTTTTTCGTGCCCTCATAGATGCCTGTTATCACGAATTCCCATTGGCCCTGGCCGGCGGGCTGACCCCAAATCGGCGATTGGATCGGGATCCGGTCGCCGATGTGCCAATTGAATCGCTCCGCCGTGACGCGCCCGACGACCGCCCCGGTGCGGGTGCCCAACCACGCCTGCTTTTCCGCGTCGCTGAGCACGAACTCCGGAAACATCGCGAGAAAATCCCCGGGCACGACCGGCATGTTGGGAAAAAAGTTTTTCGAATTCTGATAGATCCCGCCGAACCATGTTTGATGGCACACCGCAGCGACACCTTCCACCGCTTCGATTCTCGCCTGGTAACTTTCCGGCAAAGTCTGGATCAGCGAGACCTTGTGGCGCAGGATCAGGCGGTCGAGGCCCGTCATGCTGACTCCGCCGCTCAGGGCTTCCCGGAGGGCGCCGAGAAAGGCATATAGCATGAACGCGATGCAAATCGATAGAAACGTGAACGTGGTGCGCAGCTTCCTGCGTTTCAGGCCCGCCCATACCAGAGGAAGAAATTTCATGCCGGTGGCGGGATTACGCGGACGGTTGGTCGGAAAGCCGGCCCTTGTCCAGATAGACGGTGCGGCTGGCGCGGGCGGAGGCATGCGGGTCGTGGGTGACCATGATGATGGTTTTACCGAAGTCCTTGTTGAGCTTTTGAAGCAGCGTGAGGATTTCATCGCCGGCCTTGCGGTCGAGGTCGCCGGTGGGTTCGTCACATAACAACACCGTGGGATCCGTGACGATCGCGCGCGCGATGCCGACACGTTGTTGCTCGCCACCGGAAAGCGTGCGCGGGAATTGCGACGCGCAATCCGGCAGCCCCACCGCCGCCAATGCCGCCGCCACATGCCGGCGGCGGCCCGCCTTGTCCAAGTTTGTTAGGAGCAACGGCAGCTCGACATTGTGCCCGGCACTGAGCGCGGGTAACAGATTGTAAAACTGAAAGACAAACCCGATATGCCGTGCCCGCCAAAGCGCCTGTTGCCGGTCGGAAAGCTGGTCCACGCGGTCCTCGCCGATCCGGATGATACCGGATGTCGGCCGGTCGAGGCCGCCAATCAGATTGAGCAGGGTGGACTTGCCCGAACCGGACGGCCCCATCAGCGCGAGGAATTCCGCTTCCTGCACGGCGAGGTCCAGACCTGCCAGAACATGCAGGTCTTCGAAGCCACGCTTGAAGGTCTTGGTGACGTTGTGGATGTGGACGAGAGGTTGGCTGGATGCATTCATCGGTTAGATACGTCACTTTGAAATGCCACTTTCACACCCATCTGCGGCAGGATGCGCGGGTCCAGTTGATCGAATGCCACGCGCACTTTCACCGTGGCTTTCTGGCGGTCTGCGGTGGGGATGATGGCAATCACCTTGCACGGGATTTTCCAATCCGGATAGGCATCCAGGGTTGCCTCGGCCGGCTGGTCCTCCTTCACGCGGTTGATGAAACTCTCGCTCACATCCACCTCGATTTCCAACGATGTCATGTCCACCAGAGTGCAAATTCCCGTCCGTGTGAAACCGCCGGCAGACATCGGAGATATCATTTCTCCCGGTTGCGAATCCTTGGTCGTGACCACCCCGGCGAAGGGCGCGCGGATGATCGTATCATCCACCTGCTGCTTGTATTCGTCCACCTGCCGCTCCGCCACTTCGACATCCGCTTGCTGGCGCCGGAGTTTCGCCTTTTGGGCCAGCGCCTCGGCCTCGGCCTTGTCGAGGTCGGACTTGCTGATAGAGCGCGAGGCGCCCAGCGAGGTGAGACGTTTCATTTCGGTTGCGGTGTATTTCACCATCGGCTCGGTTTCGGCCAGCATCCGTTTCGCGGATTCGAGTTGGGCCTCGGCCCGTCGCAATCCGGCTTGCGCGTTGGATGCATCGAGTTTGGCGAGGATCTGGTCTTTTTCCACCTTCATGCCCTCCTCCACCAGGATCTCGACCACCTTGCCGGTGACTTTCGAGGAAACCGTCGCCTGCAGGCGCGTGGTCACGTAACCCGATGCGTTCAACAAGGTCCGCCCTCCTTTATCAACCGGGCCTTGCATCGGCACCGCGGCCGTTTTCACGGGAACCTCCCTGGCCCGGGTGAACCACCACCCCCCCAACCCCGCCGCAACTAACAGCAATAGCAAAACCCACCGGAATCCACCACCCGGAGCTTTCAGCGGTGCGGCTGAGCGGTCGATGCGCAGGGCATCAAGGTTGGATGGCTTGGATTCCATGACTGCTGATTAGGGATGGGTCAGTGTTATGAGTTAGGATAGTCAGGTTTTTGGCGGATGACAACACCGCGCATCCACATGGGCAAAACCATCGAACTTCCAGACCCGCTCTTTGCCGAGATCGACGGCTACGCCCATCGTGTCTCCGCTACACCGATCACGGTCATCCGGCAGGCATGGAGCGAATTCCTGCATCATCATCCGCAGCAACCTGTCACGCCTTCCATACAAAATTCGGCCACCGAAGACCTTCTGGCAATGGTCCACACTCTCCGGGGCTCCATCTCCCTGTCGGTCGATGTGGATGACAAAACCCAGTCATGGCTTGCGCAACATCCTGTTTCACAATCGAAATGAGCGCCGCCGCCAGCAATCCTAACATTCGCCCGGAAAATAGCCGACTAGCAAAAAATCTTCGCCTCCGCATCATTTGATCCTTCCCGAAATAACAAATTCTGCCAGATTCCAACCGTTAGGGAAATATCCGCCACTTTGCACTCAACCCACCCAGCACCCGCCAAATGGACCGCGAGTCTCCAGACTCGCCCCAGAAGGACCGTGAACCGTAGCAAAGCGGAGATAGTCGGCGTCGCATCTTTCGATCTTGCCGACAATCTCCAGACTCGCCCCAGAAGGACCGCGAGTCTCCCGACTCGCCCGCCAAAGCGTCGCGAAAGCACCGCACCGCAAGCTCCTTCCCTTTCTCCTCCCATTACCTCCCCCCGCCGGACCCTTCCTTCTTCCTTCCAACGTTTCAGCTTCCACCTTTCCGCTTTCCAATTTCCGCTTTCCAATTTCCGCTTTCAGCTTTTCCCCTCTCTCTCCCCTCCGCCCGCGCCGCATGCGCCGTCCCTTTCACATCCCATTGGCCCACGCCGCCGGCCTCTCTCGCTCGGTTCAGCGTTTGTCCTTCCCGCCATGCCCTCTCTCCGCTCACTCTCAAGGTGCTACCATGCGATCTTCCCCGAAGCGTCACTCCGCTCCAGATCCGCAAGATGAACTGGCAGGTGGTATTCCGGCCGGAGGAGGATTTGAGGGCCTGAACCCCGCAATGCGCCCCGTGGCGGCAACCGAGCGTAGCGAGATGGAGCGACAAGCCTCCTTCCCAATCCCTCGCTCAATTTGTAACCGCCATGCCCATTCTCCCGTATCCGTGGCGTTCATAACGAGCGCAGCAAAAAAGAAGCCCCAGTCCGAACATTTCGGATCGAAGATCGCGGATTGTAGATCGCGGATCGCGGATGCTCCACCCCGCCCGCCCGCTCCCCCTGCCATTTCCCTTGAATTCCATCCCCCCGCTCTGCGTTCCTTGGCGACCTTGGCACCTTGGCGGTTCAAATTCCTCTTCTCTTCCACCCATGACCCATGACCCATGACAAAAATCTTTCCACCCTCCGCATTTTCTCCTCCCCCCCCCTAACCGCTTCTGTCAAATTCCATCCGTTCGCAAAAAAATCCGCCGCCTTGATCTCTCCCCACCCAGCACCCGCCAAATCAACCGGAAGGACCGCGAGTCTCCAGACTCGCCCGACAGTGCGTCGCGAAAGCACCGCGCCGCAAGCTCCTTCCCTTTCTCCTCCCATTGGGTCGTGCTGCCTCCTTTTCCCAGAAGTGCCCCAGACGATGCCGGGCCAGCAGTTACCTCGCGTCCCTCTCAGCGTGTGCGTCTCCATCTATACGGGAAGGGGACTCGACATGCCGAAAAATCCCCAAATGTCTGTTATTTGGGACTGGTTCCATTGCGCCGCCGTCCGAAGCAGGCGCAATGGAACCAGTCCTCGCACGGTAACCCATGGCCATCAGGACGTGACGTTCCTGCAATTCGCCGCTCTCCTTGAGGGCGCTCCAAGTGTGTGGGTTGGTTCTCCGGGCCATCTTCTTACAGGCGACACCCACAAGAAATCCGAATGATCGGCGGTTTTCAAGCAAGATACGTGTGATGGAATCGTCCGCGCCGTCAACAATCTCCCTGAATAAGTTCTCGCGCAAAGGCGCAAAGCCGCAAAGTTTTTCAGAATCCGGGAATCCCCGATTTTCGGCAAAACGGAATATGTGATTACCATAACCCTGATTGCTCAAGAACATCCAGGCCCGCCTTTCGTCAGCAAGCTTCGCCATCAGGTTCGCGAACTTCATGGGCCGGGCGTCGATGCAGTTCATCCTCCGGCACAAACTCAATTCGCATGCCCCAAAGTGAAGTGCATCTGACGCGAGCCTCAAGGACAAGTCCGCGGACGGCGGCAACGTGCTGACGGCGCCGGTGCTTTCATTGCTGCCGCCCCATGACGGTCCGAAGGTGATCTATGCCGCCGCCAGCCAGCTCGGCACACCGCGCCTCCAGCGCGAGCGCATCGTTTTTAAACAAACTCCATATGCGCTCGATCTTTAACAGAAAATCCCGAAACCGGTTCCAGGAATTGGGGGGCGCACGCTTCCAGCGTGCCTCCTTCCGCATCCTGCGGAATGACCAGACGCTGGCGCAGCGCGGCAGCCTGCCCACTTGCTCTCTCCATTCATCAGGTCGCGCCGCAGCGCTCCGATTTTCCAAATCCCTTGTGCAGGATGCACAAGGGGGCACGCGGGACGCGTGCGCCCCCCGCCCCCCCCAATTTTACTGATGCCATGGAACCGCTGACACCGAAGCTCTATCAGGAATCCATGCTCGGGAGTGTGGACGCGTATTTCAACGCCTGCCACGAAACCGGCGACCCGGACACGGCGTTCTATCGGACGACGAAGGAGTTGTGGGGCAACGGGTTGCAATACCGGCCGATCGCCGGGTTTCCGGCGGATATGCCATATTTCTGCCTGCGCGTGCCGACCGGCGGCGGCAAGACGCGGCTCGCCGCCCGCGCGGTGGAATTGGTGAACTCGAAGCTGCCGCGCACCGAGCACAGCGTGATTCTCTGGCTGGTGACTGAGGCAGCGGGCGAGAAAGCCTTCAACGCCGCACTCGGTGCGGGTGATCCGTTGTTGCAGTGCTTGCGGGCTGATCTTCAGGCACTCCTCCTCATGGCCAATGCTCGCGACGAGTTGGTTTTGCATGTGGCGTTGGGCTGGATGGCCGGCTTATGCGGCAGAGTCGGAGACGCTTTGCCATGGCTTGATGGCACAGCGCTCGTCAGTGTCCGTTTTCGCACATCCCGCAGCTTGGCTTTGACCGGCGGCGGATTTCCGGCTATTGCGCGGGTCTTTCCCATGAACGAGTCCATCGAAGCCATCCAGACTGAAGCGCTGGCGCAGATCACCGCCGCCCGCGACGAACGCGCGCTCGAGGATGCGCGCGTCGCCGTGCTCGGCAAAAAAGGCAGCCTCACGCGGGTGTCCGCCGGTATCAAGGACGTGCCGCAAGAAGACAAGGCGGCGGTCGGGCAGTTATTGAATGCAGCCCGCACGGCCATTACGGCTGCTTTGGAGGCCAAGCAGCTCGCCCTGCGGGATCTGGCGGACCGCGCGGCGTTGGCTGGCATCGATGTCACCCTGCCGGCCCGCGACTTGCCGTGCGGCGCGCTGCATCCGCTCACTCTCATCCGCGATGAGTCTATCGGGATATTGCGCCGCATGGGATTCGCGCTCGCCGAGGGACCGGAAATCGAGGACGAGTTCCATTGTTTCGATGCTCTCAACACCCCGGCCGATCACCCGGCCCGCAACGAAAAGGACACCTTTTATTTCGATTCCGGGAAACTTCTGCGCACCCACACGTCCAGCGTGCAGATTCGCACCATGGAATCGCAGGCACCGCCGGTACGCATCATCGCCCCGGGATCGGCCTATCGCCGCGACGAGATCGACGCCACCCATCTATCGGCATTCAACCAGCTCGAAGGCCTTTATGTCGACGCGGACGTTTCGCTGCCGGATCTCAAAGGCACGTTGGAGTATTTCCTGCACGAGTTGTTCGGCACGAACACCGCGGTGCGCTTCCGCCCGCACTTTTTCCCCTTCACCGAGCCGAGTTTTGAAATCGACGTGCAGCTCCAGCTCAAGGGTCAGCCCCCGCGCTGGATCGAAGTCGCCGGCTGTGGCATGGTCGATCCCGCCGTGTTTGATGCCATCAACCGGTCCCGCAAGGATCACGCCTACGATCCGGAACAAGTCGCGGGTTTCGCCTTCGGCATGGGTCTGGACCGCCTTGCCATGATCCGCTGGGGCATCAAGGATATCCGTTTACTGGTAGAAAATGATGTGCGGTTTCTACGCCAATTCTGATTTTGAACCGCCAAGACGCCAAGCGCGCCAAGTTTCCATAACATTAAACTCATGAATGTGATCGATGCCATAGCCTCCGAGATCGTTGATGCTGCCTTCAAGGTTCACAAAGAGCTTGGGCCGGGTTTGTTGGAAAGCGCCTATGAGGCCTGCCTCGAGCATGAATTGAAGAAACGAGGCTTGGTTGCAGAGCGACAAAAAGCACAGCCAGTGCATTACGATGGGATTATGATAGACGTTGGCTATCGAATCGATTTGTTGGTTAATGATGCGGTCATCATTGAACTCAAAACAGTTGAACAACTGGCGCCTATTCACCAAGCCCAGCTCATGACCTATCTCAAACTTTCCGGAAAATCACTTGGGTTTCTCATCAATTTCAACGTTTCTCTGATCAAGAACGGTATCCGCCGAATCGCCAATCAATTCCAAGAATCATAAACCTTTTCTCCCTTGGCGCTCTTGGCGTCTTGGCGGTTCATCTATCATCTCTCTCATCCCATGAACATTTCCCTCAACTGGCTCGGCACACACCTCGACCTTGGCGGCAAATCCGTCAAGGAAATCGACGACCTTCTGACTTTCGCGGGCGTGGAAGTCGAAGGCGTCAAGACCAAGGGCATCACCTCGGAGAAAATCGTCGTCGCCCGGATCATGGAGGCGGTGCCGCACCCGAACGCCGAGCGCTTGAAGGTCACCCAGGTGGACGCCGGCGAGGGCGGGCTGCGCCAGATCGTGTGCGGCGCGCGGAACTATCAGGTGGGCGACAAGGTGCCGTGCGCGCTGCCCGGTGCCGAGCTGGCCGGTGGCTTCGTGATTGGCGAGGCGGTCATGCGCAAGGTCGAGTCCAGGGGCATGCTGTGTTCCGCCACGGAGCTTGGCCTGCCACCGGATGTGGACGGCCTGTTGATCCTCCCGCAGGATGCCGTGATCGGCCAGCCGGTCCGGGAGATGTTTGACTCGGATGTGATGTTGGAACTGGAAGTCACCCCGAACCGCCCGGATTTGCTCAGCCACCGCGGCATGGCACGCGAGTTGGCCGCCTTGCTCAAGACGCCGCTCAGGGCGATGGACGTCCCGTCTGTCTCATCCTTTTGTGCCGCTCCGTCCGTCATTGCCCTCGATGCCCCCGCCGCCTGCCCGCTCTACACTGCGGTGCGCATATCCGGCGTCACCATCATGGACAGCCCGGCCTGGCTCAAACAACGTCTCGAATCCATCGGCTTGCGGCCCATCAACAACATCGTCGATGTCACGAACTTCGTGCTCCACGAACTCGGCCAGCCGCTCCACGCGTTCGACGCCGCCAAACTCAGCGGCGGCATCGTCGTGCGCCATGCCAAGGAGGGCGAATCATTCCTTGCACTCGATGAATCAGCGCACGCACTCATCGCGGATGACTTGGTGATTGCCGATGCGTCCGGAGCCGCCCTCGCTCTGGCCGGCGTGATGGGCGGCCTGCACAGCGGCGTCACGCCAGCCACCACCGACATTCTACTGGAGTCGGCGTACTTCACGCCGCAGGGCATTCGCCGCACCTCGCGCCGCACCGCGCTGTCCTCGGATTCGTCCTACCGCTTCGAGCGCGGCGTCGATCCGTTAGGCGTGCTGCCGGCATCCGCCGTGGCCGTGAAACTCATCCTCGCAACCGCTGGCGGCACGGTGCGTGAAACCACGCAGGTGGCCGGTGCCGCACCCGTGCTCACCCGGCCGGTCGCGCTCGATGCCCATAAACTCGATCGGTTGATGGGTGGCTCGATTTCTCTAGCCGCCGCGGAGGAAATCCTCACCCGCCTCGGCCTGACAAAACGCGCCGATGGCATGTGGGACGTGCCATCCTTCCGCGAGGATCTGCAACGCCACATCGATCTGGTAGAGGAGGTCGCACGCGTCCACGGCCTAGCCAATGTGCCGTCGCGTTTCCGCGGCGCCTTCGTGCCCGCCAGTCCGATAGATGGCGCCTACGATGCGGACATGGTGCTGCGCCGCCGCCTCGCCGCGCTCGGGCTTTACGAATGCCAGACGATCAAATTGATCGCGGACACGCAGCTCGGCGACGCGCTGCCGCTGCGCCCGTTGTTAGAAGGTGATGTGATCCGCGTGAAACTTCCGCTCAGTGAGGACCACGCGGTGATGCGCCCGAGTCTGGTGCCCGGTCTGGTCGCCTCGGCTGCCAGAAACATCCGCCAACAAGCGAAGTCGCTGCGGTTTTTCGAAATGGGCCGCGTTTTCCGTCATGCCGGTGGCGGCAAGGCCAGGGATCAGGAAAGCGAAACACTGGCCGTTTTTCTATCAGGATGCGCCGCGCCCGCAGGCTGGAATCAACAGGACCGCGCCGCCGATCTCCATGACCTCAAGGGCCTCATCGCCGCGCTGGTTCCCGGCAAATCCGTCCGCTTCTCACCCAGGGACCGCGACGGATTCGCCCTCGGCTGCGACGTGAAAGCCGACGATCAAAACCTCGGCGTGTTCGCCCGTCTGCTGCCCGCCCGCGAACGCGAACTCGATTTCACCGCGCCGGTGTTTGTCGCCGAACTGGACCTGACAAAACTGCGCAAGCTGCTCGCAGACACCGGCCACGTCGCGGACCTGCCGCAATTTCCCGGCTCCTCGCGCGATGCGGCGATGGACCTGCCCGCCTCCCTGCCCAATGCCGAAATCGAAAATGTGTTAGACAAGTGTGCCGAGCCGTTGCTCGTCGCCTACGAATGCTTCGATGTCTTCACCGACCCGAGCGGCCAGAAGCTCCCGGCCGACCGCAAGTCCGTGGCCTATCGGTTCCACTACCGCGCCGCCGACCGCACCCTCAAGGCGGATGAGGTGGACGCCGCCCATCAGAAAGTGCTCGCCGTCCTCACGCAGAAACTCGGCGTGAAGTTTCGTTAGACGGATAATCCAGATAGCCTTGCGGGCCATCGCCATAGAAGGTTGCGGGATCGGGTTGGTTCCATGGCGCGCCGGTGCGGAGCCGTTCGACCAAGTCCGGATTGGCAATGGCGGGCTTGCCGAAGGCGACGGCATCGGCATTGCCGGAGGCGATGGCTTCGCGAGCGCTCACTGCGGAGAATCCTTCATTGGCGATGAAAACACCGCCGAATGCCTGCTTGAGTGAGGGACCGAGCGCCGCTTGTTGGTGCGATTCGCGGGCGCACAAAAAGGCGAGTTTCCGTTTGCCGAGTTCGCGGGCAACGTGCCCGAAGAGCGCCGCAGGATCGGAATCCCCCATGTCATGGGCATCGCCGCGCGGAGCGAGGTGCATGCCCACGCGATCCGCCCCCCAAACCGAGATGACCGCATCGGTCACTTCCAACATGAAACGCACGCGGTTCTCTAACGGACCGCCATAGCCATCGGCGCGGTGATTGGTGGAGTCCTGAAGGAACTGGTCGATGAGATAACCATTCGCCCCATGAATCTCGACCCCGTCGAATCCCGCTGCCTGGGCGTTTTGCGCACCCAGGCGATAGGCTTCGATGAGCGCCGGAATTTCCACCGTGTCGAGCGCCCGCGGCGTGACAAACGGTTGCGGCGGGCGGATGAGACTGACATGTCCGGCGGGTTGAACCGCGCTGGGTGCCACCGGCAGCGCCCCATCCAGATAGACCGGATCCGAAATGCGGCCGACATGCCAGAGTTGCAGCACGATTTGTCCGCCGCCATCATGCACGGCACGCGTGACACCCTGCCATCCCGCAATCTGCGCGTCGGACCAAATGCCCGGGGTGTTAGGATAGCCGACACCCATCGGGCTCACGGCGGTGGCTTCCGAGATGATCAGGCCGAAGGACGCGCGTTGCCGGTAATACTCCGCCATCATGGCATTGGGCACGCGCCCGGCGGAAGCCCGGCAACGGGTGAGCGGAGACATCACCACGCGATTGGACAGGAGCAGGGCCCCGGCTTGAAGTGGTTGAAACAGCGGATCGGACATAATGTTGTTAGAAACTTTCTCTCAAACACCCGGACGACACCCGCTGCCCGCCCATCACACCATCGACGATGTCAGCGGCGACGGAATTGCCAGAACCTGCATGCCCGCACGCCGCGCCGCGAGAATCCCCGAGGGCGCGTCCTCCAGCGCCAGACACTTCGCGGGCCCCACGCCCAGAAGGCGGGCCGCGTGTAGAAATACATCCGGTGCGGGCTTGCCTACCGCAACGTCATCCGCCGTCACCACTTCGTCGAACCAATCGGAAATCCCCACGGAATGAAGGAGTTTTTCGATGATCATGCGGGAGCCACCGCTGGCGATGGCCATCGGGATTTTCCCCCGCAGCGAGTGCGCAAACGCCGCCACTTCATCTATCAACTCCACCTTGTGCAAGCGCTTCAGGAATGCCTCACGCTTGGAAAAAGCCACTTTCTCGGGATCGAGGTGCAGGTTGTATTCATCGTTCAACTCCACCACGATGTCATGCGTCGGCCGGCCGCCCATGGCGAAGAACACGTCTTCCTTGAACACGCCGCCCGCACCGTGCAGCGCAAGCGCCTCGCACCACGCCTTGAAATGGGCCGGCATGGAGTCCACCAGCGTGCCGTCACAATCGAAAACCACGGCTTCAAAGCCGTTTGATGGAAAGGAAAAGGAACCGATGCTTGCCATGGCGGCGAGGGGCTTAGAGACAAGCCCGGGAAATGGCAAGTGCCGGATCAATAAAAATGACGAATCATGATGCCGGCCATTCCTGGCAGCCGTGGCGCTCCTCGTCCCCGGGCTCGTTTCATTCCGAGGGAGTGGCATCCGCGAGTTTGATGCGGGCCGGGACGTCACTGATTTTGATGCCAGCTTTGGTGAGCGAGTCCCAGACCTGGAGCAGGCGTTCCAGCGGGAGTTTTTTATCGGCTTCGAGTTCGAGTTTGCGGCCGGGGTTTTGTTTCTGATAGGCGGCGAGGTAGGATTCCAACAGTCCTTCTGGCACCGCCAGCGAGTCCAAGGTGATGTTGCCCAAGGCATCCACGGCAATGACCGAGCGATCCTCCACGGTCTTGTCGGTCGGGATTTGCCGCACGGTTGGCAGCTCGATGCGCATGACATCGCGTGCTTTCTTGAAGGTCGTGGAAACGATGAAAAATACTAACAGGATGAAGAGGATGTCGATCATCGGGACGATCGGCACCTCGGCGCGCTTGCGGGTATGGCGGTAAAAGTGCATGCGCGGGATCAGCCTTTGGCAACGTTTTTCTGGCAGGCGTGTGCCAAGTCGGCCAAGAGCGACTCGAGACGCGAGGTGAGAACTTCGATTTTGCGCGTGAAGTATCCGTGCGCGACCACACATGGCACCGCGATGGCGAGGCCGAAGATGGTGGTGTTGAGCGCTTCGGCGATGCCACGGGCGATGACGAGGTGCTGGGACTCGTCGCTCAAGCCTTGGAAAATGGTGACCAGGCCGGATGCGGTGCCCAGCAAGCCGAGCAACGGGGCGACGGTGATGACGATGTCGAGCACGCCGATGCCGGCGTGCAGGCGGGAGGTTTCCTCGCGGGCGGAGGATTCCACGGCCAGGATGATGTCGCGTTGCGGTTTGCCGCGGTGTCTAACAGCCACGGCGGCGAGGCGGGCAAGCGTGCTGACGCCTTTGTCAAACTCCTTGAAGACGGGTTCTATCCGGTCGGCCGCGACCAGTTCCGGGAAGTCCATCACCTGCCGCGCGAGCTGGTCCGGGATGACGCGGTTGCGGGAAAGCGCCAGGCATTTATAGAGGATGGCGGTCATCCCGATGATCGAGGTGAGGCACAGCGGAATCATGAAGATGCCTCCTTTTTGCATGAACTCCCATGAGGTTTGGAAGATGCCGGCTGTGGCGAGGGCGGACATGGGGTGGACGGTTTCTAGCATCATGATGGTTAGAAGAAGAATCTGAAGATGAGTTCGAGCGGTTCCTTGTCGTATTGTTTGCGCAGAATGGCGGGCATCGGCGGGATTTCGGCGTCGCGAATGGCGTTCAAGGTGAACCCCTTCTGCACTTCTCCGGTTTCCATGTCACCCACAAATTGGACCGAACGCACCTTGCCGCCGGGTTCGACAAAAAACCTTACCGTTAGAAATCCAGGAGTAATGAAATCGCGGTGGCGCACGCAATTGCGCTGCCATTCCAGTTCCACGGCGCGGCTGAGGGTGGCCTGATAGCGGCCGAGCGGGGAGTCCTCGACATCCAGGGCGCTGCGACCCGTGCGGGAAATGGATCCGGTGACCGATGTCTTGCGTTGATAACCCCTGAATCCGGGCTCCCTGGAGGGCGTGGGCTTGGGTGCCTCGAGGCTTTCCGCAGGTCCGGTGGCTTGCAGCGGCCGGGGGCGCTCCGTCTGCCGATCTTCGGGTTTCGGTTTGATGGCATCTTCCTTGGCAACCTCGCGGGGGACCGGCACGTCCACCGGATGGGGACCATCTAACAACAATTCACGGGCGGGCGGAGGGTTGGACACGGTGGCCGGGACGGTCGGGTCGGGGGGGGGAACTGCGGTGGCATCCATGGCCGGAGATGAGTCCGCCGGGGTGGGAGGATCGGGTGCCGGCGGGGTCGTGGACGGATCGGTTGGAGAAACGGCGGCTTGTGTGGAGGTCAGGCTGCCGTCCTGATAACGGCTCTCCGTGGTCTCGATATCCATGGCGTCTTTCGGCGTGATACCCGCCTGTGACGGCATGGGGGGCGCGGTGGGATCGGGGGGCCGGTCGCTGGTGGCGCGGGTATTGCGTTCTCCCATGAAGGCCGGCGTGTCCGGTCGTGGGGCGCTTTGATCTTGCGATGTCCGGGCAAAGCGATGCCCCGTGGCCACAGTGATGTCCGGAGCCGACACGGTTTCCGGCGTGACGCGGTTTGCAGCCACTTCGGGATAAATCACCGCCACGGATGCCGCGGGCGGCTTGGGTGCTTGTGCCGATTTTTCCCTCAATTTTAGGGATTTCATCGTGACAAAGCCCGCAGTGGCAAGCAGGGCGGTGTTGGCGAGCAAGGAAAGCCCCAGCGCGGTCAGCCACAAGTGACTGTCGCCGCGCCGTGTGCGGGAATCCATCCGTTGCATGGCCACACCCGAGAACATGCCACGAATCCCGCTTGAAGCAATCCGGGATATGACCGGATTGCCGCGGCTTTCTTGCTTTGAACCGACAATGATGTTGTGCTGCTGTAAAGCGTCATCGGACAATCCCCGCTTATCGATTCGCGCTGCCGTCTGCAACCCATTTCTCCCGTTCCCCGTTTTCCTTGCCCGCGTCTTGGCGGTTCAGCCCTCTTCTCTATCAAAAATCCAAAATCAACAATCTATCCGTCGTAGCCTCGGCGAAGTCGGATCGTCATTCGTAAATCTCTTCTTCTTCCTGCCCGCTGACCTCCGATCTCCGACCTCTGTCCTCTGGCTCCCCCTCAGCATTTCCTCTCGCCATCCGCCAGCCATTCCTCTAATTCACGGATGTTCTAACCATCCTCCCGGCATGCGCTCCACCACCACATCCACCCGCCGCATCCACCCGCCGCTCACGGCCGACTTGCGCAGGATCGTGGATGGCACAGGTGGCGCGCTCTCGCCGAGAGCGCATGCGGATGGCTCGCGAACGAAACGTCCGGCATGAAACCTTGGGGCTTTCCTGGCATACCCGTTTACCCCTCATCCGCCTGCGGTCTCATCGAGACCGCGCTACCTTCCCAATCAAAATTCCAACCGGCAATCTCTCTTCTCTACAACCGCTCACTGCTCACCGATCACTCAGCTTGCCCGGCACAGCGCAGCGACGACGGGGCACTTCTCCTCCCTTCCGTCTTTCATCTTCACTTCAACATTCGATGTTCAACTACCCAATATACCTGCCCGCCTCATGAATGCTGAAACGACACCACTCAATGTGAATCCGCGAGGCCTGACCCCATTCATGACCCCATTCACGTGTAGGGGCATCGGGTGGCATTCTGCGGCCTCATCGAGGCCGCGCTACCTATCAGAACGGGCGGCAGAGTTTGGCGACGTGGGATTTCAGATCGCGGTGGTGGTCGGTGATGCGTTTGCCGTCGGGGAGATTGTTTTCCCCGGCCTGGATCCAATCGAGCAGAAGGTTAATAGCTGTGGCGGTAACGCTGGATGCCCTCGGCTACGCCGCGGGCGATCGCTTCACGGAATCCCCCCGACTTCATGAGGTTCCGCTCCGATGCGTTGGTGACAAATCCGCCCTCCACGAGGATCGCGGGCAACGTGGAATTCCGAAGCACATAATATCGGGCGAATTTGGCGTTGCGGTCCATGGTACGGGTGCGGCCCACCAAGCTGCTCTGCACGCATTGAGCGAGGCGTTGGCCTTCACTGCTGTAATAGAACGTTTCGACACCACTGATTTGTTGTTTCCACGTGTAGTTGTAATGAATGCTCACGAAGATCGCATTTTTGTATCGATTGCTCATGCACACGCGCTGGGGCAGCGTCAGGAAGTAATCGTCTCTGCGGAGCATCACGGTCTTGTAACCCATGCGTTTCAGGTTGCTTTCCAAGCGGGCCGCCGTGTCGAGCGCCAGGTGCTTTTCATACACTTGGCCCCATGCCCCGCCATTGTCCTGCCCGCCGTGCCCGGCATCAATCACCACCGTCTGGAAATTCCGGGCGTCCACCGTGGCTCCTGAAATACAAGCTGCGATCAGGACGAAAAATCGAAGGACGGTTTTCATGGGAAAAAGGAGGTTGTGGAAAACTTGTAAAGAAATATTGATATTTTTTAAAATTGTAAAGAAAAATCTTCGCGAGGTTGAAATTTTTTTCGAGGTTGGGGGATTAGTAAAGGATAGCGGGTCGGTCGGAAGCCTTGCGGATTTTCGCCCGTTGTTCGGCGGCGGCTTTGGAGTCGTAAGGGATGCTGTTGGCGACCTGCACGGAGCCATCCGCGAAGGTCAGCAGTTGGGGGTCGCCCTGAGTGCCGCGCTTGTGGATCTGGCGGTTGTGCAATTTCCCGTCGGTATCGATGACGCAATGGACCCACATGGTGGGGGTGGCCAGAAACATCACATGCATGCGTTGCTGGCTGTCCACGGTGGCGAGGGGTTTGCGCAGCATGAGGATGTCTCCGAGCAGGAAGGTGCGGACGCTTTGACCGGTCTGGCCATCCACGATCTGGGTGTAAATTTGGGATTTTGAATCACCGGAGAAAGAGAGGATGCGGAATTCACGGGTCTGATTGGGGCGACCCGGGATGCCGACTTTCTGGGACCAGTAGAGCTGACCCCGGCTTTGACTGAAGAACACCCGGTTGGAGGAGGTGGCTTGCGTGTTGTCACCCGGCAGACGCACCACGGCGGCCACCGAAAAGTTACCGGGTTCGCCGAGTTGAAATTGTTGCGCAAGATCGACTTCCCGGGACAGCGATTGGCCGGGCGCGATTTTCATCGCTCCAAAGGGCGATGCACTTTTCGTGGAGACCGGGGTGCCATTGCTGTATTTGACGACGAAATCGAGCCACTGGAAGCGGCCGTCGCTTTGGAAGACCAGTTCCCTGCCCGCGTGGTTGACGAGGGTGACGACGGCCATGACGGGTTCTCCGGTGAGGTGCTGGTGCTTGGCAAGCCTGATGGAAACGGCGATTTGGGCCTGCGCGGAACCGGCGCACAGCCACAGGGCGGCGAGCAATTTGAAACTCCACTGGGTCATGACCACGGAACCTAGCCCACTTCATGCGGGGCGTCAATCTAACGGAGGTCAGACGCCGACTTCCTGTTCTTCTTGGGGGGCGGGGCTGGAGGAATCGAAGGCGAGTTCCTCGGCATCGGATTTTTTGACGACGTTGACGGTATCGCCCGGTTTGACCTCGCCGCGGAGGAGGGCTTCGGCGAGCGAGTCTTCGAGGAAGCGTTCGACGGCACGGCGCATGGGCCGAGCGCCGTAGGCGGGATCGAAGCCCTTGGTGGAGAGGAAATCGCGGGCCTCGGCGGTGAGGGTGAGGGTGATATCCTTTTGTTTGAGGCGTTTGACGAGTTTGTCCACCTCGAGATCGACGATGTGGTGGAGGTCGTCCTTTTCGAGCATGCGGAACACCACGAGGTCGTCGAGGCGGTTGATGAACTCGGGTTTGAAGTAGCGTTTCGTTTCTTCGAGGATTTTTTCCTTCATGCCCTCGTGATCGGCCTGATCCTCGGCCATGGCACCGAAACCAAGAGTGGTCTGGCGTTTGATCGAAGCCGCGCCGATGTTGGAGGTCATGATGATGATGGTGTTGCGGAAATCGATCTTGCGGCCTAACGAGTCGGTGATGGTGCCTTCCTCGAGGATTTGGAGCAGCAGGTTCATGACATCCGGGTGGGCTTTTTCGACTTCGTCAAAGAGCACGACGGCATAAGGGCGGCGGCGGATGGCTTCGGAAAGCTGGCCGCCTTCCTCATAACCCACGTATCCCGGCGGCGAGCCGATCAGGCGGCTGGCCGTGAATTTCTCCATGTACTCCGACATGTCGATCTGGATGAGCGCATCGGCATCACCGAACATGAATTCCGCGAGATTGCGGGCGAGGTAGGTTTTGCCGACGCCGGTCGGGCCCAGGAAAAGGAACGAGCCGATTGGACGGCGCGGATCCTTGAGGTCGGCGCGCGAGCGGCGCAGCGCCTTGGAAATGGCGATGACCGCCTCGTTCTGGCCGATGACGCGGCCCTTGAGTTCGTCCTCCATTTTGAGGAGTTTTTCGGTTTCCTTTTCCTCCATGCGGCGCAGCGGGATGCCGGTCCATTTGGCGACAACGGCCATGATATCATCCTCGGTGACCGTGACGATGGTTTCCTCGGACGCGGCACGCCAGTTTTTCAGGGTGTCCTCGAGGTTTTTCTTGGCGTGTTTTTCATCGTCGCGCAGGGCGGCGGCCGTTTCGAAATTCTGCTCGGCGATGGCGGCCAGTTTGGCGCGGTTGATGCGGTCGATTTCCGCTTCGAGTTGTTTGATGGCGGGCGGGCGCGTGAGGGTGCCGATGCGGGCGCGGGCGCCGGCCTCGTCGAGCACGTCGATCGCCTTGTCGGGCAGGAAGCGGGCTGTGAGATAGCGTGAGGTGAGGTTCACCGCAGCCTTGATGGCCTCCGGGGTGAACTTCGCCTTGTGGTGGGTTTCGTATTTTTCCTGCAGTCCTTGGAGGATCTTGATTGCGTCCGGCACCGACGGTTCTTCCACTTTCACCTGTTGGAAGCGGCGTTCGAGGGCGGAGTCTTTTTCGATGTATTTGCGATATTCGTTGAGGGTGGTGGCACCGACGCATTGCATTTCGGCGCGGCTGAGCGCGGGTTTGATGATGTTGGAAGCATCCATGGCACCTTCGGCGGAGCCCGCGCCGACGATGGTGTGGAGTTCATCGATGAAGAGGATGACGTTCTTGACCTTGCGGATTTCGTCCATGACGGCCTTGATGCGTTCTTCGAACTGGCCGCGATATTTGGTGCCCGCGACCATCAGGGCGAGGTCCAGAGTGACGACCTTGCGGTCGCGGAGGATTTCCGGCACGTTGCCATTGGCGATTTCCTGGGCGAGTCCTTCGACGATGGCGGTTTTGCCGACGCCGGCCTCGCCGATGAGGACCGGGTTGTTTTTGGTACGGCGGCAAAGGATCTGGATGACGCGTTCGATTTCCGGCTCGCGCCCGATCACGGGATCGAGTCCGCCTTCCCTGGCGAGTTTGGTGAGATCGCGGCCGAAGGCATTGAGTGCCGGGGTTTTGATTTTTCCCGTGCTCTCCTGGCCTGCTGGCTGGAGCTGTCCTTCGTCTTCAAATGGCCCGTCGCCGTCATCCCCATCGTCGTCCTGATCATCGGGCGAGAAATTCGGATCGATTTCCGCGAGGATTTCGTTGCGGGTGCGTTGGATGTCCACCTCGAGGCGTTTGAGCACGCGGGCGGCGACGCCCTCACCTTCGCGCAGCAGGCCGAGCAGGAGATGTTCGGTGCCGACGTAGGAATGGTTGAGTGCCTTGGCTTCCCTGTTAGCGAGGGCGAGGACTTTTTTGACACGGGGGGTGTAGGGGATATTGCCGGCGGATTTTTGGGGTGGGCCGGATCCGACATCTTTTTCGACCTCCATGCGGACGGCCTCGAGTTCGAGCCCCATGCGTTCGAGCACATTGACGGCCACACCCTGGCCGAGTTTGATCAGTCCGAGCAGCAGGTGTTCGGTGCCGACATAGGAATGGTTGAAGCGGTCAGCTTCCTTGCGGGCGAGGGCCAAGACTTGTTGGGCGCGTGGGGTGAAGTTGTTCATGGGTCACCGGGGTTGGGGAGATCTGAAAGGGGTTTGGATGCGTCAGTGGTAGAACGATTACTCGGGGATGCTACAGAATGCAAACGCGAGCGGATGATTGTTGCGCGAATGGCGTCTCTTTCATCCGGTGAGAGCTTGCGGCCGGCGTGGAGTTGCAAGTGGGCTGGCTGGATATCCATCAGCAAGGTATCGCAGAGGATCACCGTTTCCGGGGGAAAAACCCCGAGTGTTCCGCCAAGCCGGAGCAATGACAGGTGATTGAGGGCCTCCTTGGAATCGATGATATGGGAGTGACTCAATACGCCGTAGGCACGACCGATCTTATCAAAAACCATCTCCGGATCGTCATCGAGAAGTTTTTCGCGCGCGTTTTGTTCGTGATTGGCGACCTGTGAGATGACGCGTTCGAGCCGACTGATGATGGTGGCCTCGCTCTCGCCGAGGGTGGACTGGTTGGAAATCTGATAGAGATTGCCCAGTGACTCGGTGCCTTCGCCGTAAAGGCCGCGCACGGCAAGGCCGATTTTATTGACTGATTGGAGGACTTGTCCGATTTGATCGCTGAGCACGAGGCCCGGAAGATGCAGCATGACGGAAGCGCGCAGGCCGGTGCCGAGATTGGTCGGGCAGGTCGTGAGGTAGCCGAGCGTGGGATCGAAGGCGAATTCGAGCGCGTCTTCCAAGTCGGAGTCGAGTTCCGAGAGCATGTTGAAGGCGGCGGTGAGTTGCAGGCCGGGGCGGATGGCCTGCATGCGGAGGTGATCCTCCTCATTGAGCATGAGGCTGAGTGTCTGGCGGCGTTCGATCACGACGGCGGATCCGACGCCGTGTGCGGCGTGTTCGCGGGAAATGAGGTGGCGTTCGACAAGGACCTGTTTTTGCACCGCGTTGAGGTCACCGAGTTCTTGGGAAAACGCGTCCTTCATGAGTGGCAGCGCCTCGACGGCGGGGCGCATCAACTCGAGCGCGGCGGCGCGTTGTTCGCGTTTCGCCCATCCCGGGAACGGATGGTGGCGGAGATTGCGTGCCAGACGGATGCGTGAGGTCAGCACGGCACCATGCTCCCCTTGTCCGCCCGTCATCCAATCGGCGGGGTATTTTACAAGAGTGGAGAAACGCATCATGGGGAAGTCAGGGGTCGGGGGTGTCAGGCCAAGGTTGCTTCGCCGAGATTGCGGATTTCATCGCGGATGGCGGCGGCTTCTTCGTAGCTTTCGGCGGCGATGGTCTGTTCGAGGCGCGAACGGAGTGCTTCAAGGCGCTGGTGACGGATGTGCAAGGCCATGAGTCCCTGGGGCACCTTGCCGATGTGAGAGGCGCCCTGATGCATGCCGCGGATCATTTGGCCCACCTCCTCGCTGAATGTGGTATAACAATCGCTGCATCCGAAACGGCGCACCCGGCGCAGATCGTCCAAGGAGAACCCGCAGGTGGGACATTTGCGTCCGCCGCCTGGCGTGGCCGGCGGTTGGTTTCCGGCGGGGGCGATGCCGCCGGCCATTCCGCCTAGCAGAAGATCGGCCAGCGAAAAGCCGGTGGGATCGGTGACTCCGCGTTGCTTCGCGCAGGGAGCGCACAGGCATACCTTCTTCATTTGTCCTTCCACGAGTTGTGTGAGGAAAACGGTGGCCTTGTGATCGCAGAAGTCACATTTCATTTCTGATAGTGCGGGTTGCCGGTTGTCGGATCGGATGCCAATGAATTTTGATTTGTTTCGACGGTTGGGGCGAGGTTAGCGGATGGGTGTGCCGGTGGTCATCGCGAGTTGATGGAATGCGGCGAGGAACCGTTGCGTGATCGGCCCCGGTTTGCCGGAGCCGATGACCCGGCGGTCCAGCGCCACGACGGGAATGACTTCGGCCGCCGTGCCGGTGAGGAAACATTCGTCCGCCGTGAAAATGTCATAACGGGTGAGCGAGCGTTCCACGACGGGGACACCGAGGGTTCCGGCGAGTTCGATGATCACGGCGCGGGTGATGCCATCGAGCGCTCCGTCGCTGATCAGGGGTGTTAGAAGAGTGCCGTTTTTCATGATGAACAGATTGTCACCGGTGCATTCGGTGACGTAGCCCTGTTCATTGAGCATGACGGCTTCGAGGGCGTTGGCCTGGATCGCCTCGACCTTGGCCATGATGTTGTTCAGATAGTTGAGCGATTTCACCTGTGGCATCAAAGCCGCCGGTGATGGGCGGCGGGTGGCGCAGGTGATGATGGAAAGACCGTTTTTGTAATGTTCTTCCGGATAGAGTTGGATGGTCGATGCGATGATGAACATCGAGGGTTTCGGGCAGAGATACGGATTGAGGCCGAGTCCGCCGGCGCCGCGGGTGACGACGAGGCGGATGTATCCATCGGTGAGATCATTGGCGGCCACCGTCGCGCAGGTGAACCCGCAGACCTCTTCGCGGGTCCACGGCAGATCGAGGATGATCGCGCGTGCGGAATCAAAGAGTCTGCGAATGTGTTCCTCCAAGCGGAAGATCCGCCCATTGTAAAAACGGATGCCTTCAAAAACGCCGTCACCGTAGAGCAGGCCATGGTCAAAGACCGAGACCTTCGCTGCCGCTTCGTCCACCAGATTGCCATCGAGCCAAATTTTCATGTGTTTCCCCGACAAAGGTAGATGGATGAACGCCCGTGGCAAGCGGAAGATGGCAACAATCCATCGGGATGAAAAGACGGTCTCCGCACCGGGACAGCGCTGCATGCAATCGCCGCATCAACGAGGCGGGGGGCGGACACCTGGCGGGATTTGCACAGGCGGAGCGGTGCTTTCAGGTTTTTTGTCGGCGCCACTCATGATGGCGGCCCAATCCACCGCGCCATAATCAAGGCGGTGAACCTCGCTGGCATAGACGGCATCCTCGTTTTTCGGGTCCAGCCCGGCGGCCAGATGGACCAATATGCGGCCCAGACGCTTGTTTTCATCCCCCCCTTGCTTTTCGAGAAGTTGGCCGCGGCTGAGCAGCAAACGCGCGAATACCTGCGGACTGTAGTTGCCTCCCGTCACTTCGGGCAGAATGCCTTTTGAAAGTTGGTAATTCATCACAATCGCCCGTTTGTTGCGCGGCGAGAGGTGCAGTGCCAGCGCCAGCATGCGGCGTGCATCCGCCAACGACTGGGGCGCGGCTTTGGTGTCGGCCAATTTTCCCGCTGCGTGGGACGCCAGATTCGTGGCATATTCCTGACGTTCCGAATCGAGCATTCCGAGATCCGGCGTGAACATGCTGTGTGCAATTTTCAGCGGTTCCCACGCAAAAGTTTTCGGAGGTTCCGCGGCACGACTCCACACCACCCCGAGAAAAAAAACCGTCACTGCTTGCCCAATGCGCATCGTTAAAGATAAGGATGTGAAAACTCCGCTCATTTGCAAGTGTCAATTCCCGAATCCAGCAATCGCAAATCCCAACTCCGCGTGACCCAGCGGCGGCTCATGCGCGGTACCCCGGCGGATTCCCGCGCGGTGTGTGACGCCCTCGACCGCTGGCTCGGCAAGCAGTCCGGCTTGAGAACCATCGCGGTGTTTTCCGCGTTGCCGGGAGAAGTCGATCTATCGGAACTTGTCACGCGGCATCCGCAGTGGTGCTGGGTCTATCCGCGAGTCGCCGGTGACGATCTGGGTTTTCACGCCGTGGCAAACCCGGCGGTGGATCTGGCACCCGGCGCGTTTGGCATTCGCGAACCTTCAGCCGCCATGGCGAAAATCCCGCTGGATCGCATCGACGTGTTCCTGTGCCCGGGACTCGCCTTCGATGGTCACGGCGGACGCCTTGGACGTGGACGCGGGTATTATGACCGCATGCTGGCCGGCGCGCGGCACGGCTCGGTGAAGGTCGGCGTTTGTTTTGCCAACCAGATCGTGCCGGACACATTTGCCGAACCTCACGATGTGCGGATGGACGTGGTGGTCTCCGGCTGATCCGCATGCCGTGTCACCTTTGATGAGGCACCTCCAGGCGGAACTCCGGGATGCGCGTGAAAATCCATTCACCAGTGGCCGTTTCGCCGAAAAACGCCCCTGAAACCCGGGCGCTCCCGGCGACCACGTGGTAGCTGTTATAGGAAAAATGCCCGCCCGGTTCGATCTCCGGACATTGTCCGACCAGCCCGTCCCCCTCAACCACGGTGACTTCCCCATCGTCCTCGCGAACGACCCACTTGCGGCCACGGATGGTCACTGTAACCGGCGTATCATTGTGAATCGAAATGAAATAGACGAACGGGTGGGGTTTTTCCGGAGGAGCATCGAGGCTGGGCATATGGATCACGTCGTCCACGTTCACACGGAGTCCTTCGAATTCCCGGATCGTCTTTGCCATGTGGGAATCGTTCCGCGTGTGGCGTCACCTGCCAAGCACGAAAACGGATCGCGCACCCGCAGAACCACGGGATCAGGAGGCGTGCCCCATGCGCTTCTCATGAGTGGCGCCTGATGTGGACGCGCGGCGCAGGCGGTCCATGATCGCCACGCCGAGGCCGGTCTCGCTCACAGGTTCGGCGATGATCGCATCCAGCCCGGCTTCATCGAGCAGGCGCATCACGAAAAACAAGCGGATGGCCGCTTCGGCGAGCTTGCCGCTGCCGGGGCTGAGTGACTCAACACGTGCCCATGCATGCAGTCTCACATACGGGCTGTCATCCTCGCCACGATAACTCAGTAAACCGTATTTTTTCCCGGGCTCGGGTTTGAAATCCGCAGGACGCTCTAACAACATCAACGGGGTCAGCGGCGCGTAGTGGCTCGGGAGTTGGCCGGGCGCGTGGGGAAGATCGCCGGTTTTTTCCTTCACCTTCTCGACCTTGCCGAACTCCTGGAGTTGTTCCTTGGTGATCGGGCCGGCGCGATGCAGGCGGAAGACGGGTTTTTTGTTAGGGCGGGCTTCGATGGCAATGATGGTGCTTTCCAGACCTTCGGCGCAGGCGCCGGCATCGACGATGAGCGGGATGCGGCCGCCGAGTTCCTTCATCACGGCGGTGGCCGAAGTCGGCGAAATGCGCCCGAAGCGATTGGCGCTGGGCGCGGCGATGGGGCGCCCTAACTCCTTGTGGATCGCGCGCAAAACCGGGTGGGCGCTCTGCCGCACCGCCACGGTGGACAGCCCGCTGGTGACGAGATCCGGGACATCCGGATGCTTCGGCAGAATCAGCGTGAGCGGCCCCGGCCAAAACGCGGCGGTGAGTTTGCTAACGGAATCCGCGATGTCCTGCGGCACGATCGCGACATTTTTCAAATCCCCGCGCGACGCGATATGGACGATGAGCGGATCAAACGACGGCCGGTCCTTGGCGGCGAAAACCTTGGCGACGGCGGCGGGATTGAGGGCGTCAGCGGCGAGGCCATAGACGGTTTCCGTAGGCAACGCGACGATTTCGCCCTCCCGCAGCAAGGCGCAGGCCTCACGCACGGCATCCTTCATGTCATCATCGGTGGCGTGGACAATGCGGGTCTCGTACACGCCGATGGTTTTGCCAGAGGTTGCGGCAAGATGCGAACTCCTATTTTGCGTTTCCTTCGGAGAGGCAGGCCGTCTAGGCTCCAGCCATGAATCCAACCACCACTCCGCAGGAGAACATCGTGCTCATCGGTTTCATGGGATGTGGAAAATCCACGGTTGGGCGCGAACTCCACCAACGGTTGGGCTATCCGCTGGTGGACATGGACCACGTCATCGAACAACGGGCGGGTAAATCGATCACGCGTATTTTCGCGGATGAAGGAGAATCCGTGTTTCGTGCAATGGAAACCGCCCTACTCAAGGAACTCAATGATCGCGCCGCCCCCCGCAGGATCATCTCCACCGGCGGTGGCATCGTGGAAAGCGCGACTAACCGGGCCTTGTTGAAAAACCTGGGATACGTCGTCTGGTTGCATGCGTCCGCATCGGTGATTCTCCAGCGCACCCGAAAAATCCATAACCGACCACTGCTCGAAACCGAGGATCCTGCTACCAGAATCCAGACGCTGATGGAGCATCGCACGCCGCTCTATCAAGAAACCGCACATCTCAAGCTGGATACTGACGGGCTTTGCTGCGCCGAGTTGGCGGCCGGAATCCTCGAATGCTCGCGCTACTTTTTCAACAACCGCGCATGAACCTGCTAGAAGCACAGGTCAAAACATGGGCGCATGAACTGGGATTCGACGATTGCCGGATCGCCCGCGCCCATGAGGCTACCCACGCGGACGCATTCCGCGCCTGGATCGCGGCGGACCACCACGGCACCATGGGCTGGCTGGAGCGCACGCCCGAGCGCCGCTGTGATCCACGAAATGTGTTAGACGGCTGCCAATCGCTCATCTGCCTCGCCTTGAATTATTTTCCCGGTGGCAATCCATTCCGCGCATCACACCCCGGCGGCTATCGCATCGCCCGCTATGCATGGAACGAGGATTATCACGACCTCATCGATCGCCGGCTCCGTGCATTCAGCCTGCAATTGCAGACCCTCGGCGGCGTGCAAAAATCCTATGTGGACACCGGCCCGGTGCTCGAACGCGACTTCGCCAGCGACGCGGGCCTCGGCTGGAATGGCAAATCCACGATGCAAATCCACCGCCGCCTGGGCACCTGGTTTTTCCTCGCGGAAATCCTCACCACGCTGGATCTCCATCCGGACAATCCGTTAGGCGACCGCTGCGGGAAATGCACCCGCTGCATCACCGCCTGCCCGACCCGCGCCATCACCCGCCCCCACCATGTGGACGCGCGCCGCTGCATTTCCTACCTCACCATCGAACACCAGGGCCCGATTCCGCTAGAGTTCCGGCCTGCCATCGGCGACCGCCTCTACGGCTGCGACGCCTGCCTCGACGCGTGCCCGTGGAACCGCTTCGCCGTGGCATCGCGCGAGTCGGCCTTTCATGCAAGGGATGCCATCTTTGAAAAGCTCCCGCGTGATTTCCTCGGTTTCGACGACGCGGCGTTCGGCGCCGTGTTCGCCAAGTCCCCGATCAAACGCCTCAAGCGCCCGCGTTTCCTGCGCAATGTCTGCGTCGTGCTGGGCAACACCGGCACCCCGCACGACCTGCCCGCCCTCACCCGCGCCGCCACCGACCCGGATCCGTTAGTCCACGGACACGCCCGCTGGGCAATCACACAAATCCGCGGGCGCCACCTGCTCGGCTGATGCCCATTCCCTGCCACTCTCCCGACGGCACCAACAAAGAAATCCGCCAGTCCGGCAAGATCCGGCTTCCCTCTCCGGCGCCGTTAGGCTGGAATGCGGCTGGAAATCCACAATAGCAACAGCAGGATTCCAGATAGATCCCCGTCTGCCTCTGGTTTCTCGCGAAAAACAAGAGGGCAACGGGCGGTTCGCCCGTTTCTACCGGCGCACACGGGCAAGCTGCCCAACCTGCCATGATCCGCCACAACACCGTCAAAACCGTTTCTTCCGGCGCACACGGGCAAGCTGCCCGCGCCCCTCTTCGCGACCGCCGCGGCGAAGCTGCTGAGCGCGGAGTTCTCGGTGAGGGACGGCGAATTACTAAAATAAAATAATTCAGTATTTTGTTGTCATTTGCCGGGAAACTACTAGTTTCTCGCAAATTAGTAGAAGCCACACGCCCTGCCATGAGAATTCCCCAGACGCCGCCCGGATTGAACGCCCTGATGTCGGAGGTGAAATCTCCGGAGCGCATGATGGAGCTGTTCTCGAAGATGGGGGAGGCAAGAACCCAGCGGCACTATCTGCACTGGGACAAGCTGAAGCACTACAGCCCTCCGGCTGGGGTCAGCCACCGCGAATGGTGGATGATTCTCAAGCTTTCGAGGACGGAGGCCCTGAAGCCCATCGGACTGAAAGACAAAGCCGGGCGGCCTTTCCAGTTCTCAGTTCCCGAATTGGTGCAGGAGGAACTTCATCAGATCGATCTCGGCGCGGGGGGGCTGGTGAGCATCCCGGAACCGATCACGAATCCACAGACGCGTAACCGGTATCTGGTGAGTTCGCTGATGGAAGAGGCGATCACGTCCAGCCAGCTGGAAGGAGCGGTGACCACCCGGGAAGTGGCCAAGGAAATGATTCGCTCGGGACGCAAGCCGCGGGATACGAGCGAGCAGATGATTTTGAACAACTTCATCACCATGCAGAGGATTCGAATCCTTAAAACCTCCGCGCTCACACCGAACCTCGTTTTTCAGATTCACCGATTGGTGACGCAGAACACCTTGGATGATCCGACAGCGGCGGGGCGTTGTCGCCGCCCCGATGAAAAACGGGTCGTGGGTGATGATTACGGCGAGGTATACCACGATCCTCCTCCTGCGGAAGAACTGGAGGAGCGGATGGCGGCGATGTGTGCTTTTGCGAATGGTGAAACACCGGGCTATTTCATCCATCCTGCGGTGCGTGCGATCATCCTGCATTTCTGGCTGGCATACGACCATCCGTTTGTCGATGGTAACGGCAGAACCGCAAGGGCTCTCTTCTACTGGGCCATGCTGCATCACAACTACTGGCTCTTCGAGTTCATCTCGATCTCCAACATCCTGCGCAAGGCTCCGGCAAAGTATGGCCGGTCGTTTCTTTACACCGAGACCGATGATAATGATCTGACCTATTTCCTGATCGCTCAGACCCAAGTCATCCGGCGGGCAATCCGAGAACTTCACTCATACATTGAGAAGAAGACGACAGAAACGCGGGATGTCGAATCGCACATGCGGGCGTTGGATCTTTGCAACCACCGTCAGGTTGAGGTGATCCGTCATGCGCTCAAACATCCCAGTCAACGCTACACGTTTGCCAGCCATCAGAAGTGCCACAACATCGCGTATCAGACCGCGCGCACTGATCTGTTGAATTTGGCTGATCAGGGAGTGCTGGAGCAGCGGAAACGGGGGCGGCAAATTGCATTCATCGTCCCTGCCGACCTTGGCGATCGACTGATGCAACTCGAAAAAGAGGCTAGGACATGAGCCTCAACGAATCCATCGTCGAAGACGCCACCCTCGAATGGTTCGGGGAGCTGGGCTATGCGGTCGGGCACAGGCACGGCAAACCAGGAATGGTCGGATTCTTCCCCTGCGCAAACAGGCCGACGGTGAAGATGCACAAGAGACAAAACAGAGTCGATTTCATGGGAAGTAGCTCACCACAAGCCGCACGAAGCGCCGTGGACCGGTCATCGGGACCGTTGCCGTTCGGCAGTTGTTGCCATCTGGGGCTGGGAGATCCACCACGCTCCAAGTTTGTAGATCGTCGCTGAACTCGGCAGCATAAGTCACACCCTCGCTCCCGGCGTAAAAGGTGAGGCTCATCTGGTTGCCTTCAACAACAGGGCGCAACATGCTTCCGCTCAAGTTTTGGAGCGGGTCAAGGTTGAGCGTATACGCCAGCATGAGATTCACCCCGTCTCCGTTGGGATCAGTTTGCAGGTCGGTATCGGCCGGAAATCCATTCGAGTGCAACCAGACGGAGGCCGGAGAAAGATTTCCCAGATTGACTGCCGGGTATCCGTTCCAAATCGGCGAGGTGAAACCCGCCTTGCCATTGAGGTAATACACTTTGAACCCCGCTCCTGCACCCCAAAAGACATTTGCTCCAAGAGCTGGAGCATGGCCTAGGAAATAGATGCTCGTCAGTCCGGTGCAACCATGGAACGCATAGGTCCCGATGCTCGTCACCGGCTTGCCTGCAATGCTGGGTGGAATCTCAACTGAACCAACTTCGGTGGTCGGGTAGTCAGTGATTGTGATCGATGTTCCGTTGTTAGTGTATGTGAAAAGCCCGAACGTGTCCGCCGACACGGTGCTCACCATGCAACACAGCAGGACGAACGGCATCATCCATCGCGATGGCGGGGAAATGGGGGTGTGGGATGGTCTCATGGGGATTGACGGATAGATTACCCAGCCGTTCTGTCTTGCCAAGAAGATTGTTGGAAATCTCCCCCTCGCCCGGTTAGAAACCACGGTATTTTTTGCCGCATCCTACACAAGGAGGAAGGATGAAAAATGCGGGTGTGGACACCCGCGCTCCCATGACACCCTTGCGTAAGGGTTGGGGCGGTGGCGAGGAGCATGGCGGGGTGAATGAGACGGCATTACTTGGGATCTTTGGGCGGGGGAACGCTGCGTTGGACCTCGATGACGACCGGCATTTCATAGGGGTTCATGAGGGCGGCGATGATACAATTCACTTCGCCGGGTGCACCGAGTTCTTCAATGATGAAATTTTTCCCAAGGGGAAGCTTATAGACGATCGGCGCACTGATGACGACGCCGTCGAGGACAATGGCAATCCGGTCCTTTAGCGGAGCCATGTCCTTGGTCCAGGCGATCATCTTGTCGGTGCCGGCCTTGTTGAGCGTAATGACAATTGCGCCTGGTTGCTGGGGGTAAGGCGTGGCCAGCTCGATATCATTGTTGCCGAGA
Source organism: Akkermansiaceae bacterium (assembly GCA_903888515.1). Classification (GTDB taxonomy): domain Bacteria; phylum Verrucomicrobiota; class Verrucomicrobiia; order Verrucomicrobiales; family Akkermansiaceae; genus Luteolibacter. The sequence goes on from CAISTY010000022.1 coordinate 70,279, forward strand.
GCGGCGCGGCGGTTCAGTAAGATGGGAATGGCGATTTCGAGACCGTCCTCATCCTTGCGCTTGTAGGTCAAGACCTTGTAGCCCGGAACTATTTCCTCGTTGGCCGCAACCCGTGCGGGGAGGGTTTTGCCATTAGGGCCGAGTTCGTGGTTGTGCGGGCTGACTTCGTGGAGATCAAGTTTACCGACGACTTCGAGAGTCTTTCTGATGCATTTGGATTCTTCGGGGGTTGCCTCGGGAACTTGCACGATGATGCCATTGTCACCTTTCTGGGTGACTTGTGCATCGCGGGTTCCCAGGGTCTTGAGGCGTTTTTGCAACACCGTGATGACTTGGTGGACTTGCCCTTGGGTGATCGGCATCCTGGCTCCGTCGGCATCATCACGGGGTTGGATCCGCAGGGTGAATTCCGTGCCACCATGAAGCGCGATGGTTTTTCCTGGTGCCAGAGACTCGGGCAAATCGGCGGCGTCAGAGATGGAGTTGCAAGAAATGCCAATCAAGCAAATGCAGAGGGTGTTGCCTTGGCGTAGGAGGTGGCGGAGGTTCATCGGAGGATAGATGACGCAGCCGTTCTGTCTTGCCAAGAAGATTGTTGGAAATCTCCCCCTCGCCCGGTTAGGGCCACGGTAATCTTCTCTTCCACTTCCAAGACGGCGCGCCCGGCGGTCGCGCCCTACCTTATTCAACAAAAAAACTATGCCTTCTCTTCCCGTGGCGTGCTTTGCGCCTTGGCGGTTAGAAAAGCTTCCTCAAAATTTGAACCGCCAAGCCGCCAAGAACGCCAAGGAAGAGAAGATTTTGATTGATTGAAGAGAAGATTTGTTAACCGCGAAGGACGCGAAGAGACGCGAATGGAAGAGAAGATTGTTTAACCGCCAAGGCCGGAAGCACACCCCCACATCACTCCCCGATAAAGTAAATCTCCTTGAAAGGCTGCTCCAGATCACAAACCGGACGAGCACGATCTAGATTTTCTCTATTGCCAAAATACCCATCGGGAAGCACCTCGATCTGGATCGACATGGAGGGACTCGCTCCCACACCTAGGATTTGTAGAGTTCCTTTTTGCCCGAATTTACGAATGCACATCGAACCCCGTTTCCCATCGACCAGAATCTCCCTCGGCTCCACCCCCCATCCTCGTTCTTCCCACAATAGACTGCGCCGACCACCGCCACGCATCCGGCATGCATGCACAGCCGTTATACCAGCAGGAATCACAAATTGATCTTCTCCCACACTAATGATGTGATCCTTCGCTTCTTTTTCAAGCATCGACCAGCTGACCTCGACGCTGAATTCACCAGAATAGAGGATCAGTGGCAATGACCCCACGATGAGCAAAATCGCTCCGATCCATAGCAGGCACTTCTTCACCTATTGCTAGGAAATTGCTTTCCCGGTGAAGGCCGTTGCAAGAGCCGGTGGCCGGACCCTGGTCTTTATACACAATTATTGGATCTCCGATCACCCTCTTGGTCGCGGAGCGACCGCATGATGGTAGCCGTGGGTTTCAACCCACGGTTTACGGCATTCCATGAGGGATCGCGTCGCGGAGCGACGCCTGAAACCACGTTCGTTGTCCTGTGGCAC